>CALKNI010000099.1 GCA_938091115.1 uncultured Pirellulaceae bacterium
TGCTTCGGCGATGGTAATCTCGCTTAGTTTCATCCGGCCGCTATACCACGGTTCGATGGCGATGCTGTTTTTTGCATAGGGTGCTGGTGGATGGCCACCAACGACGTGAGTTTTTTGTGAACGCGCTGGATGTTTACCCGACAGGATTGCAACACGAGATGGAGAGCACGTCGGGGCAGGGGAGTATCCCTGAAAAAATTGCACTCCGCGGGTGGCCAATCGGTTGATATTGGGGGTGTCGAAAGGGCAGGGTTCGTCAATGTCGTAACAACCCACATCCTGCCAGCCGAGATCGTCAGTCAGGATCAAAACGACATTGGGTTTGGTGGGACGCTCAATAGCTACCGCATGCTCAATAACGTAGTTTGATAGAATAAGAATAACCAACAACGGCAGAAAAACCTGTTCGGGTTGAGAACGCAATTTCATAGTTCGAGTCTCTGAGTGATCGTATGGATATGCCAAGTCTATCGTCTTTTGCATTTGAACGCAGGATTTTCTTCTTCGAGCGATTGCATTTTTTGGGGAACCAGTCGACATCCGGGGCCAGCTCGCTTGTGGTTCTGTTATCGAGCCGGCACGTTTTGAAAACCGGTGGTTTGACCACCACACCATCGAGCCTCGCTGGATAATCAGAACCAAACAATCTAATGTCCAACTCGGAAGCAGAATTCTCATCTTGTAAGCCAAATTGCTCCTCTATTGAGTTCTGAACGAGCAATGCTGGGCAAATCCTGGCGCGAAAACCCGCGTCCTAATCGTTGGAAACGAATCCAATGAGAGCCAACATCTTAGGCCGTTCGAGGATGAAATTGGTATCAGTAGGTCAAACCAAATCTTAAGAACTCATCGGAGTTAGTCGCCTCAGAATCTTTTTGATTTTCTTTGGCACGAATTCAGGGTAGAAATCGCACTAAAGTTGTCGGCATCTTAGAAGGGTTAGGCTGACGAACCAATTCTTAGAAAATACGGAAGCAATCGCTATGAAACGTTTCTTAATGCTTACTTTTTGTGCTGTCGCCTGCGGCTTCTCTGTCTCAGCCAACGCGCAGGATAGGAGCCTCCAGCAAGGACGGTCTCTTGAACTGCAGGGGCAAGGCAAAGAGGCTCGGCAACTTTGGGATGCAGGGATTGCAGCTCGTAACTCTAGGGACGCCGCACTCAACCTCAAACTCGCCCGCTCATATGCCTTGGAAGCTGACTGGATTGCAGCAGCAGCCTACGCAGAGCTCTCTTTCAAATCACAGCGCCCTAAAAAAGCCGCTGATTGGTTCAATATTGCAAACCTGTTTGAACTTGGTGGAAAGCAGGAGCAGTTCGACGCGCTGATCGTCGCTTTTGCCGCACAAAAGAATTTGGCCGATTTGGATCATACTAAGACGAGATTGAATATGCTCGGCCCCAATGTGTTTGATGACCAGCAAGCTTTGGTTCGAATTGCCGACAATATTGTCAAGAAACGACGCAAAAATGCTTGGTATTTAGTGGTTCAGGGGGCAACGAACTTCCGAGCCAAAAATTATCGGCGTGCTGAACAGCAGTTGACAACGTTTGCCAGAAGTACAGCCAGTGGCGAGTGGGTCGATGCGCTACGTCACTATTGGATGGCAATGACGTTAATGAAATTGAACAAAAAGGAAGACGCTCGCGAGTGGCTGCGTAAGGGAGAAGCCCTGAGTCGCAGCAATCCTTCTCGTCCTTCATGGGTGAACGACTATAAATTTATTCCAGAACTTGAACTGTTACGAAGAGAGGCGTTTCAACTGATCACAGGCGAAGAGCCACCGAAATTGCCGTCGCTTCACAAAAACAGTGCACCGCGGCGGACATCCGTTACAAAGCCAGGCGTCTTGAGAAGCTCCTTACCAACTGGTTTGAGTAAATAGCTTTCGGGGCTGACTGATAGGGATTTTAATCCTCAACGACTAACTTTTTAGTCGAATACACTTCTATGTAAAACCAGCCACTTCCCGCTTGGGAACTACCCCAGTTCACTTGCTATCATAATGATAATTAGTATTAACCATATAACCGACGAGATACCGTTCAGGGTGATTCCGACTAGAGGGAGGATTGGTACGCGGAACGCATTGCTGGTGCCAACGATGCGGTGGTAACCCTCTCTCCAGGCAGCAATGACCGCTATCACAAAACCTGTGGTCGTTCCCAAGAAGCTAAATCCCACGCAAGTAACCGCAAATATTTGCACAATGAGGCTATCGTTATGAGGCGTTCCGAACAGTGAATCGACGATCCACATTCCGAGTAGAACTAGTGGTACAGAAATTAGAAATATAACTAGACTCAACAGACTCATTGGTAACTTTATCATCGGAATACCTCCAAAAGCATGGTTTGGAAACGTACAACACACGACTCATTCTTTCCACCTATTAGCCCGCCCCTCGGTTCCTTGATCCTGCTTCCCCCATTTCGTGCAATCATCCAGATAGGCACGATCCGAAGTGCTTTCATACATGGCCATCAGCCGCGCATAATACGTGGTTTTGATACCAGATCTTCAGCGAACAACGGTTCACAAGCAAACATCTGAAACAGGACGGCACTCAGGATAAGGTTCAATACGTAGGTTGATCATGAGTTAGATGACAAAGAAATGGATGTTTACAGGAAGGCTATTGCAAATGCTTGAAGTGGCGCAGCGAAGAAAATCAAGAAAGAGAAAAAGCAACTCACGAGTCGTGCAGGTCGTTTGATGATTAGTTTTTCTCCGGTGCAGTTTGATTTGTTAGGGGGGAAGAGTATGAAAGCTCAAAGTCCAAACTCGCCAAGATCGATAGTCTGGAAAATCAAATCTGCTCGGGAAGATTCATAGAGGATTCCGAGCGTTCGGTCATTCACGATGACCAAAGAACTGTAGGCACCGCCGTTCTTATCGAGAAGAATTTTATTCGACCATGTTTTTCCATTGTCACGACTCATTTGAACCGTCATGTTTTTGCGTTTTGATTTGTGATTGGGGTTTGAGAAAAATAAGACCCTGCGTCCGTCGGGCAAAAGGTGTGAGATTAGGCTGGCCATGCAGACCGGCTCGGGAAGTTGTTGATGGTCAGAAGAGTGGACTTTCCAATCCTTACCCAAATCCGCAGTAACGCTGACCGCCCGCCCGTTGGAGTCTGACTTATCTTTGCGATTGCGATTGTCCCGCATGTTTAACATCAGTGTGCCATCCTCGAGTTCGACAACGGCACATTCGGTTGTATTGGAGCGGGCGTGTTGAGCGAGAATCCAGTTTTTTCCATGGTCGTCGCTCCACATAAGATTGGAAAATGGGACTCCATTGGCATCACGGCCCTGCGTGGGCATAACAAGTTTACCGTCGCTGAGAGTAATCCCATTTCCCGGGGCGGGTGCGAATAGGTGCCAATCGGGATTCTTTAATTTCGCAGTCCAGTTTTCCGGTTCGGACCACGTTCTGCCATCGTCCGTTGATTTAACAACTATGAATTGGGATGACTGTTCGAGCCCAAGCCCCGGTTCCGAACCTTTGTCTCGCCATTGATGTGTGCCAGGTTTGCCATGGGTCCAGACTGCGCTTACAAAAATTTCACCAGTTGTCTTGTCGACCAATATATTCGGGTCGGAGCATCCATTTTGATCTTCTGGAAGGCCTCCATATTTACCCATGTCCATAATCGGGCGAGGTGCTTCCCAGGTTTTGCCTCCGTCGGTTGATCGGGAAAGGCCGATATCCATGTGTCCTTGCAGGTCGCGGCGGCTGTTGTACCGCATGTCATAGACAGCCAGCAACGTGCCTTGGTTGGTGACTGAAATTGCCGGGATTCGAAAAGTATGGCATTCATGATCTCCTTGCTTGTGGATCACAACAAACGGCCGGTTATCATTCGCAATTGCTGGAATGCTGGACAGTATGAAGACAAGTATTTGAAAAAGTAGTTTCATTAAATTGATCTACAGGATTGCATTGTTTAAAAGATCACTCGTCTGATATTCGAATCGATCAATTGGGCCACTGAATTAAAACTTGACCTGCTTTATCGGTCAGGCGAAGTTGGCGAATGGATGCTTCTCCTTTGTCTTCGCTAACATCGATTCGTAATTGTTGAATCGCTTTGTCAGTTTTTAATTCGACGTCAACTTTTTGCCAGTTTCCGTCGGCGACAACCTCAAATGGAATTCGGTTTCCTTTGGGGAGGATAGTTTTTAGATCAGTGGTAAAGAAGAGCTCACCGCCACCTTGACTTCCCCCCTTTAAGTCAAAGGCAAGACGATAGGGCCCGGGCGTTAATGAATTTTTGCGAAGATCCATTGCGATGCCCGGATCGTCTCCCGAAAATACGAGATAAAGGGTACCATCGGTAATGTTTAGTTTTGTATTTTTTCGAGCTCGAATGGATTGCTTTGCTCCGGCTCTCTTTCGTTTTTTTGATTTGCCCGTGGGAGCTTCTTTATCAAATTTTGTCCACTCGCGGTTGCTGTGTACGGGCTGTGCTTTTCCGGTGGGCGCGTAACTGCGTTCGGGGGCGTGGAGGACGTCTCGCGACATTTGAGTCCACTTTTCGACCATCGCAGCAAGTCGTTCGGGTTCCTGTGCGGCGAGGTCATTCAGTTCGGTGCGGTCTTCGGCGACGTTATATAATTCCCAAGCTTCGCTTTTAAAGCTGACAATCTTCCAGTCACCGTCCCGCAGACCCCGGTCTGCTGCGAACAAGAGATGAATTGGTTGTTCGCGTTCGATTGTTTGCCCCTCAAACGTGGGCGTTAGGGTGACACCGGATACTGGCCGTAAAGTCCTCTCAGGCCACTGGTTGGGTAGTTTACTTTGCGTGATATCTACAAGGGTTGGCATGACATCGATTAGGTGGGCAGGTTCGTCAGTGATCGTGCCGGGCTCGGTTTTCAGGCCGGCAGGCCAGTGGACGATAGCTGGTGTCGAGACACCCCCTTCGAATTGATTTTGTTTGTAATAGCGAAACGGCGTGTTGCGGGCCCAGGACCAGCCGGTTGAATCGGCCAGGGCGATGTCACCGTTGGTTGGCTCGACATCGAGGAGTGGTGCCCGGCGGTCATAAGGACAGGCACCGTTGTCCGATACAAATAGAATCATCGTGTTTTCGAATTCGTTGTTGGCTTTGAGGTCGTCCACTAACCGGCCAATTTCTTGGTCCACACGATCGATCATCGCCGCTAACGTTGTCATTCGATTGGCTTCGTATTTTTGTCGCCATGGTTCGAGATCTTTCCAGGCGGGAATATGCTCGGGACGGGGGCTTGGCTCTAACGTATCAGGGAGAATCGCCACGGCCTTTTGTTTTTTAACTCGAGCCTCTCGAGCAACATCCCAGCCTTGGTCGTATTTCCCTTTGTACTTTGCATAGTCCTGAGGGAGTGCGTGCAACGGAGCATGGGGGGCATTGAAGGCAACGTACAGATACCACGGTTTATCCGTAGAGCGTGCTTCCTCAAGAAATTTCAAAGCAAAATCTACATCGGCAACGGTGGTGTAAAAATCTTGTTTGGGAACGTTCCATGGTTCACCATTGAGGCGGAAGGTCTTGTCTCCTTTGAAAAAATTGCAGGCACCACTGAGGTGTCCAAAATAGCGGTCAAATCCGAAATCCGTAGGTTCTTTTGTGAGGTGCCATTTACCCGTCATCGCGGTAAAGTACCCGGCACTGCCAAGCACTTCGGCCGTGGTGACGGCGTGATCCATCTTGGTGTCTCCCGCGGCAATGCAGTATTGTCCGGTTAACAAGGAGACTCGCGATGAGTGGCATTTCGCAGTGTTGTAGAACTGGGAAAATCGCAGGCCATCTGCAGCGAGTGCATCCAGGTTGGGAGTTTCAATTTCTCCACCGTAGCAACCAATGTCGGAATATCCGAGATCGTCAACCATGATCACTACAACGTTGGGTGGGTCGGCGGCCGGGGTAGAAGAAACCTGGATTAAACCGCCGACCAATAGAACTGCGATCGTGGAAAAGAGGCGAGGTGAGGATAGTAATTGATGCATTTTAAGCGTTTCTAGGTTTTGACTTTTGGTAAAGTCAGTTGACTAAGCGACGTATTCCAAACCACATTTGATGAATTCAAGGGTTGCGTTTCGTGTGACTAGGATTCGCGCGGGTCCGCAAAATCGATTTGTTTATTGTAGCGGGGAACGATGATGGCTGCACAATATTTTAATTTTTGAGCTCAATGGCGTTAGAGGAAAAACGCAAGCGGGGGCGATCGATGCTTTGCGTGACATTGATTTGAGATGTGCGAAGTTAATTTTTAACTTGCGGCCTGCTTGGCGGATCGGTCAATTCCATCTGGGGCGCATTGAGACACTGGTTAATTAATGTGTGGTATAAACCAAACGGCTCAGACTAACGTGTTGAGTGTTTGAAAATCCAAATCGTTTGTGAGGTTCCGGTGAAAAGTGAAATGATGTTCGAAAAAAAGACATTCCAAAATAACGTAATGCGATTCGCCATTGGTTTTGCGTTGCTTGCATTTGCTGGTTGTGACTTTACGCTCAGCGGCGGTGATGACGTTAGCACGACGACGCCTACGAAAGAGCAAGTTGCTAAATGTCGAAAAGTCATGTACATCGATCCAGCCGTGGAGATCGAGCCACTTGGCTATGCGCTTGATGCCGGGATGGACGACGTGATTCGGTTTAAGTTCATCGCAAAGACGGACGATCCATCGATGTTGTTCGACGATTCACAGGTTGAATCAACCAGATTCAAGCCGATTTTAAAACCTGCCACGTTCTTCACTGCGGCTCCAGAAACTTGGTGGATGCTTTCTTCAACAGCATCCTTAGGTGCTAAGTTTAGTGTGCCACCGCCTAATTCAAAGGGGACTCGTGGTTTGAATATTGCCTACACGAAAAATGATGACAAAACGCTTACGGTTTATGTGCTCTGGTATGAAACATAATGCAGTTAAAATCTAAGGTTTCAGGTTGCTAGTTTTGCAAGTGGATGATCAACCATGAAAATTCGTTGACGTCGCAGTTCAGTGTGTAGGAATATCTGCTGGTAAGAATTAGATAGCTTCACAAAACCTCTCACTCGGATCTAAATTTTGTTGCAGTATGCACGTCTGTTATAATCGCGCAAGCGTTCTACCTGTAGACTTGGCATGAGGTCTTGCAAATGAATCGTGTATTTTTAGTGTCTTTAACCGGCGCAATTGCATTACTCGTCTTTGCGTTTAGCACAAATGGTAAAGAAGGGATGGCTTTCTTTTTTTTGGGGGCGGTTTGGCTGCTTTGCACACTCGCTGTTGGTTTGCTCCGCTGGGGCACTCCGAATCCGCCTTCGACAAACAGATTCGCGATCGTCGGAGCAGTTACTGGTTTGTTTTTCGGGGGAGTGATTGGAGCCAATTGTGGGTTGGGGAGTGTGGTGATTGCTATTTTTAATCCTGAGTTGATGGAGCAAGACTTTGGGATGACTTTTGGCGCGATTGGTGGTGGAATATTGGGAGCGTTTGTTCTTGCCTTTTTGTTTGGAATCATACAATTATTGGCAGTGAAAAAGAAGCAATCATCTACTCATGTAACTCAATGCGATAATACTTGAGTTGCGCACGATGATTCTAAACCTTCGAGCCGAGTATCGGCTTGGCGATCTTCTTTGATCGAGCATTCGTCGTGAAGATTTGGTTTGAGGTATCGAGCAATGGCAAAGAAGAGGTATCTCAAAAAGCTGAAAATTGTCAAGCACTCACTCAGGAATGATCTTCTCTGGTTTTTTGTTCCGTGGCTGATATCTATGGTAGTGATATTAGTTCTGTCCGGAACGCACGGTGATGGGCTAACTCGAATTTGGCAAGATCTATGGGAGTTGGTTACGCACCCGAATAACTTTGTTGCGTTTCCGTTACAGCGAACACTTGGACTGTCTTTTTTTGTTTGCGGATTGTCCATGATGCTGGTTGGTCAAACTACGCTCTGGAATAATTACTCTGGATTCGTAGTAATCAAAAAGGATCATCAGCTTGTGACGCACGGGATCTACCGATACATCCGGAATCCAATTTATTTGGGAGCGATCATAGGCTTTGCTGGTTTGCCAACTTATGCCGCAAGTGGGTATGGTCTGTTAGCGATCTTGCCTCAGATTGCGGTGTTCGTAGTGCGAATCAAAATGGAGGAGGAGTTACTGTCTGAGCATTTTGGAGCTGAGTACGAATTATATCGAGAGAATACGAGAAGATTGATTCCATTTTTTTATTGATCCCGAGAGAAGAGGTTATCGTCGGCGACTTGTAGCTGAATGGCTAGGCGAACAGAGGCCGGTTGGTTTCCCGAAACCAGATTGCATTGCAAAATAGCTTAGCTAACCGCAAGAACTGTTCTTTGTTAGTAATCAAAGCGGTTTGGCTAAGGGGTAGAGGTAATGATCTGTGGTTAATGTATTATTTCAAGGTTAAGTAAACACAGCTTGTAGGAAAGATGGTTTCAATCGATGAGTAGTTTAATGATTAGAAGAATGACTTGCTCTTTTTTTTGCGTTGGGTTGTCATTGACTTGTGCTTTGATGTCAGGTTGCGGTGTTGACAAGCCAGTTCAAATTGTTGCGGGCACAGCCAGTGGTGGTGGCTATCAGGTTGTTGACCCAAGCCGATTAACTAGTTCGACACACCAGTGGTGTCAGGTTGGCAATGAGGGCCTGACGTTGCGATTTGACAAATCTGTGGTTGAAATTTCTTCTGGAGGAGATCGTCTGGCCTCGGAAGTGGTTAGCGACGTACTGTCATTAGGCGGCGATGCGCTAAATGCGGTGGCGGACCACCCATGGGCACCAGCCGATCTTGGGGTCAAGGCGATCTCTGCGTCGTGGGAATTGGTTGATGAGAATCGAAAGATTCGACTGTACGATATAGAGGTCGATGGTGACGAATTTTCAGGAGAAATAGAATTGCCAATCATGGAAGCCGGTGATTTTCATCTCGATTTAGGTTCGCAGCAATACATCATCCGTGAACGAAATTAAATCGTCTTGAAAACATCTCTCTTAGATGTAGTTGTTTCATGCGTTGTCAATTTGAAACTTAATAGCTTGAAAATAGAGTTTCTTTTCTGATTGGCCTAAGTCTTCGATGGGGGAGGTTAGGATTTTGATGGGGTGCCAGGTTTCTTCACGCTGGGAGAACATTAATTTTAAAAACAGTTGGCCGGTCTTGAAGGCAAACGGTATGATGGATAATTCATTATTAGGCGTTCTTAAATTGGGGTAGAGTTGGTGAAAATTAAGAGAATAGTTCTGGCGTTGGCGATTGGCTTGTTAGGCTCAACACTAAGAGCTAACGATGATCTTCCAAACATAATTTACATCATGGCGGATGATCTTGGTTACGGGGATCTGTCTTGTTTTGGCCAAACCAAATTTGAGACTCCCAATATCGATAGTCTTGCCAAAGAAGGTGTGACGTTTACTAATTACTACGCAGGTTCTACTGTGTGTGCGCCGACTCGCTGTGTGTTGATGACGGGGATGCATACTGGTCACGCCTACGTTCGAGGCAACCGAGAAGTGAAGCCCGAGGGGCAGGCACCGATGCCGGCCAACATTGTGACGCTTCCAAGGTTGTTGAAGAAAGCGGGTTACACTACCGGGATGTTTGGGAAGTGGGGTTTGGGTGCCCCTGGGTCCGCAAGCGATCCGGTCGAGCATTTTGATACCTTCTATGGCTACAACTGTCAGCGGCAGGCCCATACGTTTTATCCAACGCACCTGTGGCACAATGACAAGAAAGTGATGCTGGATGAAAAAACGTATTCTGCTGATCTAATCTCCGATCAACTGTTGCAGTTTGTTCGGGATAATAAAGACAGACCTTTCTTCGCCTACGTTCCCTTTACCATTCCGCATGCCGCCATGCATGTTCCCGAAGATGACCATGCGCCATTTCGGAAAAAGTGGCCGCAGTTCGACAATAAAATTGGTAAGTACAAAGGTCCGGACGTAAAGAATCCGATCGCGGCATTTGCTGGAATGATGACTCGGATGGATCGTCACGTTGGTGAATTGATGGCATTGCTGAAAGAACTTGGGATCGATGACAATACGATTGTCTCGTTTACCAGCGACAATGGACCGCACATGGAAGGTGGCCACGATCCAAAGTTCTTCAATTCCAATGGTCCATTGAAAGGCCACAAACGGGATCTTTACGAAGGAGGGATTCGTGTTCCTTTTGTCGCGCGCTGGCCAGGTAAAATCAAAGCTGGAACGGAGACAGATATTCCCGTTGCGATGTGGGATGTTTTGCCAACTTGCCTTGAGATTGCCGAGGTGGAGACTCCCGGGAGTATCGACGGTATCAGCTATTTGCCAGCTTTACTTGGGAAAACAGAAGAACAACCACGGCACGAATATCTTTATTGGGCATTTTACGAGCGAGGTGGTAAGCAGGCCGTTCGAATGGGGAAATGGAAGAGCGTTCGTAATAACGTAGGTAAAGACCCGAACTCCACACCTGAACTTTATGATTTGACCAGCGATATTGGTGAGACCAAAAATGTCGCAACTGCTCATCCCGACATCGTGAAACAGATGGAAGTGTATATGCAAGAAGCACATGCTCCTTCGGCTGATTGGACGTTTGGTGGACGCAAGAAAAAACAACAAAAGAAATAGGGATTAGAATTGTCGCAAACCAATGAGGCTGATGCTGCGTTTTGGATACAGAATAGTGGTAGTGCTACCTGTGAGATTCCACAGTTGCTTAGCCCGTTTGCGAAAATCCCCGCGGCGTTAGCTGCGGCATTTGCTGTTTTCCTGGTGGGTATGCCGACAATGTTTTTTCTGTTGTTGTATTTTCTCGGACCCAAAGAGATGATTGAGGATCCGGGGTTCGCCATGGCTCCTCTGATCTTTCTTGGAGCGATGTGTTTTTTTCCATTGCCAGTCGCAATTTTTATTCTGCGATGGGCCAGTCTCATTGCGTTTGGAAAGACAAAGATCTTAATTGATCAAGAGCGTCTCGCGCTGGTCACGAAAGCGGGGCCGTTTTGGAAAACCTGCAAGTGCAAACTGAACGAGCTTGGCGGATTTAGGATTGAGTTTTCCCAAATGCTTGAGGCAAATAAGCATTTAGCGGAGCGGTCGAGTTTGGTCGCGGTTAGAAAAGATGGGCGTGCATTGCATTTGCTACGGGCCTATCCCGATCAGATTGTCAATCAACTTGCCGATGAGTTGCCATTGAAGATCGAAGAAATTACGGGCTTAAAACCTGTATCGGAACGGGTGGTTGCCAGTAAGCTTGGTTCCGAAGTTCAGGCTGTTGGACCAACGGAAGTTTTGTCGCGCACCGAAAAACCGATTGGGAGTAGTCTTGTCGTTGAGGATACTGGGCATGAATTGATAATTCGAATTCCCAAACCGGGATTCTTAAATAAAACGAGTAAAGCAGCCAAGTTGGTGCTTGCTGGGTTTGTGTTGGCAGAGGTGTTGATTCTCGGGATCCTCGTTCCTGCTTTGATTGCCGGTAAAGTCAATGGCGACCCTGCAGCGGGCTGGGTAATCGTTGTTGTGTTTACGTTATTGAATGGATGTATTGTTCTGTACAATTTAAGTGAGGGTGTTCGCAGGGGTACGCTAAGAGTCACTGAAAGCCAATTGACGTTGGAAGAGGCGGGCCTGTTCAGTAGTAATCAACAAACTTGGCAGGTAGATACAATCGACAGTGTAAAGGTCAAGATTGATAGGCATGAACGCGTCGGTGAGGATGGAGGAGTCAGCTACAGTTGTCACTTAGCGGTGCGTTCGCGAATGGATATCGAAGAAGAAGTTGAATGGTTCGATAATCTGGAGAAATCCGAATTGGAGTGGATGGTGACATCGATCAAAGACCGCCT
>CALKNI010000100.1 GCA_938091115.1 uncultured Pirellulaceae bacterium
TAACCTCACAGATAACTGTCCAGCAATTTGAAATTTTCATGGTTTGCGTGATAACTAACTAAACTTCATGTCGACCTAGAGTATCAGAGGCCAAAAATTTGGCATTCCGAGATTAAACTCGCCACAATTGTGATTAAGGGATTGCCTTTCCGGTGAAACCAAGGAGCGAGACAAGTTGGTAGATCACCTTAAAACCAAATTAATTTACTAAAGCCAAATCACCTTTTTTAAAAAAAAGCCTACATGGTCGAACCAACTACAATCCAGCCACCGCACCGAAAATGGCGCCCCCTTGGAATGTCGTTTTTGACCCACAGCCTATTAGTAATTCTCTTCATCATTTTTGGTATTTTTGCGAGAACCCCCCAACCCGAGACGGGAACATTACGTCGCGCGGGAGTTGTTCTGGCTGTTCAATCTGAGACCGACACCACCGAATACCTCGACCAATCAGATTTCCCGGAAGAAAGTCAGACGGAAGCCCAGACCAACCTGTCGGATCCATCTAACCTTCCCCCTCCCGCAATGGCCGCTCCGCCCGCAATACCAAACATTCCTGAACTGGCAGGGCCTCCTACCGTACCCGAAGCTCTTATCGACGCCAGCGACATGTCTGAGGCTATTCAACGGGGCAGCGCAGATTCGCACTACGAACTTTCAAAAGATGACTTGAAACTTATCGCTGCCGATCAAAAACTGATTAAATCTCGAGCGCCTGTCGGTGACCCCACCACCATCAGTGTTTTTGGAAGCGGAGGGGTCTCCGGCCGATCTTTTGTTTTTCTGATCGACAGGTCTTTCAGCATGGGTACCCAGGGCCTCGGTGTGATTGAGGCTGCAAGACAGGAACTCACAGAAGCGATCAACCAACTTCAGCCGCACCACAAATTTCAAATCGTTGGCTACCACCAGCGGACCCACACAATGCTTCGACGCCAATTACTCAACGCCAGCAAAACCAATAAAGAAAAAGTTCCGGAGCATATTCGGAGCATGGCAGCTTTTGGATCAACAAATCACGAAAACGGACTGTTTGCCGCGCTGGCTTTTAAACCGGATGCGATCATCTTTATGACCGATGGAGGTTATCCCGAGCTTAACCGCAGCCAATTAAAAATGATACAAAAACTCGCCCCACCCGGCTGCGAGATCCACTGTATCCAGTTCGGAATTGGCCCGCTTCAATCCACAAAGAATTTCATGACCGAACTTGCACAACAAAACGATGGATCTTTCCGCTATATTGATGTATCGAAATGGAAACAAGAAAACTAGGGAGAAAACCATTACCAATTCAACTCTCTTCACTTCTGCAAACCGCCTTCGGTTTCGCCTCACGGCACTAATGCTGTTAGGCTTGGTACTTTTCCAAGCATGCCCGGAGCAGAACACTTTAAAAGCTGAAGAATTTAAAATCAGCCTACAGTCAGGGACTGTCATCACTGTCGACGTAAAAACACCTACCCTGAAGTGGACACGTGTATCCGACAGTGGTGAGAGCAGTGAAGAGACGATAGCAATTGCCCGTCTAAACCGGATGATTCTGAGTGAATCTCCGGTAGGTAAAAAAGTAGAGACTATCAGGCAATTAATCACGAACCTTGCAGGTGATAGCTATCAAAAGCGAGAATTGGCGGAAGAAAGACTTTCCGAACCTGAAACTGCTGGGCAATTTATAGAAATGCTTCAGTCAAATTTGGACCATCCAAATTTTGAAGTCCGTTATCGGATCCAGCGAATTTTAAGAAAACTGGAAGAGGAGGACGCTACCGAGCAAGACAACCAATTTGACAGGCTCTATTTCAGCGACGGGCAAATCGCTGAAGGAGACCTGGGCAATCTAAGCCTTGAGTTATCCTACCGCGGACGGCCATTGAATCTAAAACGCGAGCAAATTGCGATGATCGCTTCGCCGTCCCCTCCCCTCGTTTCAGCCGAACGCGGCAAGAAAATTGATGTGCAAATTTTCCACCAACCGCGAAACATTTTTTACCGAGTTGATCAAACGATAATCGACTTTGAAAAATCGCCCGACGGAGTGGAACTGCGTCGCCCAGCAGATGTCAACCAGACTTTCGTTCCCGTTGGACTCAAGCTAGGTACTGAACAAAAAGGATACGTTGGAATTTCCGGATACGGGTTCAAATTCGGACCTGAAAAACGGGCCGGTGGAAATTCTATTTGCGTTTACGAAACAGTCGGCACTTACTCCAAACGCTTCAAAGGGGTCATGGAAATCAGCTTCTGTATGCCCAACCAAGGGTCGGTTGCGGCAGGCGTTATGGAATTTGGCATGCAAATGGCCCGCGTCAACCACAGTCGCGATTTCATTGTAGAAGCCTACAACGCCGACAACCAACTCCTCGCCTCTGTAGAATCATCAGACGAACCGTGCGTGTTTTCGGGAATCAAATCAACCCAACCCATTGCGAAAATTAGAATCCTTTCTAACCCCTACCTTTTTCGAATTGATCGAGCGATCGATGAAGATTACGCGGTTGATTCAATCTGTTTCTCAACACCCGTCCCGATTGACTCACTAGCCCCCAAAGATCAACCATCGGTAAAATTAAACAATGGTGATTTGTTAAAAATAAACAAAATCAAACTTTCAGGCCCCGACGCAATCTCGATCAATCCAGTCGGAGAACAGAATTACAAAATTGGATTCGACGAAATTCGATCAATTAATTTTAATCACAGTTTCCAAAAAGACCCCCAATCTTTTACTCGCCTGCGACCAAAGCGAGTTCTAGATACGTGGACGGCGATGATTAGCGATGGCAGTATTCTTTTCATTAAGCCCGGCATTCCAATGAACAGCACTCTGTTCCCCAAAGTTCAACTTGAACTCGAGACATTCACAGGGATGTGGCTGACCCGAAACCCCTCGCGATTGCCAATGAAGTCCGATTTCGAAAAAGGGAAAAACGTAATCGTCTTCCCAACCTGTCGAATTATCCCTGAAATAATCTCATTTGCCGACTATGGTTTTACGTGGAATAAGCGTGCGGAAAAAATCATACAAGACCTAAAGATCGAAGGAGATGAGAAAGACCAAGATGACCCCACTCCCAACATGGATCAGGTCAACTATGAGACAGCATCGGCCGAAAGCAGCCCGACGATATGGCTCAAACCGCCTCGCTCAATCAACGCCAGTCAGGGGAGAATTATTTTGGCCGATGGCCAGCAATTGGTCCTCAATGGGGATTTGAAATTCCAGCTCGCTAAAATCCAAGAGGATCAGATTACCATCTCCATAGGAAAAGAAATTGCCACAATCCCGCTGGATCAAATTCAAATCATTGAGTTCCCAGAGCGGCCGTAAAAGGTGCCTGCCGAAACGGCTTTAACTACTATCCTAATCGCCTTCTTAAATTCATTCCCCAATTCCACCCCGAATAATCACGTTCCTGTGAACACCCATCCTTGATATGGCCAATTTATGAATACAGAAACAACTGCAATGGAACTGGACGTGATAGCTGTCGGCGCCCACCCAGATGATTGCGAAATTGGCTGCGGCGGCACGCTTGCAAGCCTTGCCAGTGAGGGACTTCGCGTGGGAATTATTGATTTAACCAATGGCGAACCAACCCCTCGTTGCCCTAGCCCCGAGATTCGAATCGCCGAGGCAGAAAGAGCAGCGAAGGCACTCGGAATACAGAAGCGAGTTATT
>CALKNI010000101.1 GCA_938091115.1 uncultured Pirellulaceae bacterium
GACATTACCTTTGAAACGCAATAATTGTTTTAGATGTTCCAATTACTGTGCAAACGACTGAGAAATCTGGGCTGGAATTTGAACGTTTGGTCCATCGATGCGCGATTTAACAGTGACTGGCTCGCCGCCGAATCTCGGTTATCCGAGTCGTAGATTCTTAATTTCACAGCAAATCACGGCTCAAGCACCTAGCGATCCTGGGAGCTGGTGATTTTTTCGAAATGACCGAAATGCCATTTTTTATCGTTCTCGGTAAACGATACGACCTTTGGTCAGGTCGTAGGGAGATAGTTCAACTCGGACCTTATCGCCGGGAACAATTCGAATAAAGTGCTTACGCATTCGACCTGCGACATGAGCGAGGACTTCATCGCCGGTCTCAAGTTCAACGCGAAAACGTGTGTTAGCAAGTGCCTGTGTGACAGTGCCATCTACTTCAAAGGCTTCTTCTTTGGCCATGTATTCCCTTCGGAATTCTCAAAAAAAACGATCTTCGAAGAGGATCCGAAATCGCAGGAATGTTCATTTCGCCCCATTCTACTCAGAGAGTGGAGCGAGTCTATACCAACGTGGCGGATTTGAAGGGTGATTTTTCGACTTTAGCACGGTTTTGAAGGGGTTTAGGCTGGTTTGCGATCTGGGAGTGCATCGTTGAGAGTGTGCGTGATAGGATTGTGATATTCGCAGGAAGGGATGGGGCGACATCTCAAAATGCCTTTTTTAAGGAATTGAATTGAATTCATCACAAGAACCCATGGAGTCGAGTGACTCGAATTCAGCAAACTCTCGTGTGCTGACCCTTTTTGATTGCGTTTGTATTATTGTTGGCACGATCATTGGAGCTGGAATTTTCAAGATGCCGGCGATCGTTGCTTCCAACGTTCCTAGTGTGACTTGGCTTGTAGCGGTTTGGGTTGCCGGCGGACTCATTGCGCTCATGGGAGCACTTTGTTTTGCTGAACTGACGACGACCTATCCGGATCGCGGTGGCGATTATGGTTATCTTAAGCGAGGTTATCACTATCGAGTTGGGTTCGCATTTTCCTGGGCGGCCTTTTGGGTGATCCGCCCAACGAGCATCGCATTAATGGCAATGATATTTGGCGAGTTCGCTGTTTCTGTTTTCCCGGATTCATTGCCACTTTACGGGTTTGCCGGGCTGAGCGTGATTGGTTTGAGTCTCACCAATTTAATCGGGGTTCGTTTTGGAAAAGCATCGCAAAACCTACTAACTGTTGCCAAGGTTGCTGGAATCCTTGTTGTTGTTGCTGCGGCATTTCTTGTTTGGCCGAATGCCGAGGTTCCCGGTCAGGAGGTGATCGCAGAGATGCCTACCCAAATCAACGACACAGTTGATGCAGCATCCGCAACGGAGGAATCGGGTGAGTCAACTTGGGAGTGGTTCTGGCTTTCGATGGTTTTTGTGATGTTCACATTTGGCGGTTGGAATGACATTGCCTTTGTTGCAAGTGAAACTCGAAATCCAAAACGAAATCTCCTTTGCGCGTTGGTTGTCGGCACGGGCGTGGTTCTTCTGGTCTACCTTCTTGTAAATCTGGCGCTTGTTGCTGGATTAGGGTTTGAGCAGATGGCGTCGTTGGGTAGTCGTTGGGAGAATGCGACTTCCGTGTTGGTCGAACAAAATATGGGGCCTGTGGGAAAAGACCTGCTTTCGATTTTGGTTTGTGTCTCCTGCCTCGGAGCAATCAATGCGATGATCTTTACGAGTCCAAGAATCTATTGGGCAACCGCGGTGGACTATCCGAGTCTTCGTTTGGTAGCTGGTGATGTTTCTGGAAAAGGTTGCTGGCGCGGTATTTTATTGCAAGGGCTGGTTACGATTGCCTACATTTTGACATTCGGGAACGATAAGAATGGTGTCGAAAATTTGACGGCTTCCAACGCACCCTATTTTTGGTCCTTTCTCGGTTTGACCGTCATTTCTTTGATGATTAATCGGGTTCGTTTTAAAGGACAATTCGAAGGATATCGCGTTCCGCTGTACCCCGTCCTTCCGGTCTTATTTGTCGGGGCTTGCTTGTTTATGGTCTACCGAAGTTGGACCTATATGATGGCTCAGGAACTGGGGCTGGCAACGGCGATCATTGGAGGATGGGTACTGATTGGTTTAATATTGAGTTTTCTACTGAGAAATGAAGCTCAGGAATCGCTAAAGCATCGATGATGGCAGGTCACCTTAGGCCTCTCGGTCTCTATATAATTCGCCTCAGTTCGTTAAAAAGAGATCAAACCCGCGTAATCCCTGCAGTTGGTCCTTGCGATGATCAGCCAGTTTTCCTGTAACAAGATTCATGGCAGGCGGCAGTTCGCCTTGCCATTGGGCGGTTCTGTCGTTACTATGGAATTCCGAAATTTAATCCGTTACATCATCAAAACAGGGGTTCATTCGAGTGGGAACCAAAAAGACCGGTAAGGGTCGTCGCAAGTTAGGCCGCAAAAAACGACGCATGCGAGCCAAAATTCGACATCGCAAGAAGTAATCGATCGCAATCGATTTAGCGTTGCAGCCTTCGTAAAATTCGATCCGCTGCTTTCTTTTTTTATCTGCTACACATCCGCTCGCTGCTGCGCGTTGGTGGAAGCAAGTGCCCCTCTCGCGAGATCTGATAGACTCGAACAACGTGTCTCATTGGGAGGATCAGCTTGTTTTCTGATTCGGTTCTTAACGCTGAAATTCTCCGCTCGTTTATCCGCAAATCATTTTCGTAAGTCATTCTGCTTTTTCGTAGGTTTTTTTTATCATGCCTCAAGCGGATAGCGCAATGGATGCGAAGTACTTATCACCGCTATGGCGGGGCCGATTGCTTATCATTGCTGCTGCGCTGATGTGGAGTACGAGTGGCTTTTTTGCGAAGGCTCCGATTTTTGACCAGTGGCCGGCTGAATCTCGAGGGTTGTTGCTGGCGTTTTGGCGTGCCTTTTTCGCCGCGTTAATCCTTGTGCTGATGGTTCGTAAGGTCCAGTGGACGTGGAAATTGATCCCGATGGTTTCTACGTTTGCTTTGATGAATTGGACCTATCTGACAGGAATGGTCTATTGTGAATCGACGTTGGCTATTTGGCTTCAGTACACCGCACCGGCGTGGGTGTTCTTAATCAGTTGGTTTTGGTTTGGCGAGCGCCCGGTGCGACGCGATTGGGTCTTGTTAGTTTTTGCTTCGGCTGGTGTTTTGATTATTCTGCGAGCGGAAATATTTGGTGCCTCGCTTATTGGCGTTCGTTATGGATTGGCCTCAGGGGTGTTTTTCGCAGGCGTTGTCGTCATGCTGCGGTGGTTGAAAGATTACGATGCGGCCTGGTTAGTGTTTCTCAACCATGCTGTCACCGCGTTGGTTTTAACGCCGGTATTAATTCAAACGAATATTTATCCTACCGGAGGTCAGTGGATTTATTTGGCTGGGTTTGGAATGCTGCAAATTGGAATCCCGTATCTGCTTTTTGCACGGGGCGTGAGTGCTGTTTCTAGTCATGAGGCTTCGGGATTGACGCTGCTGGAACCGTTACTAGTCCCCGTTTGGGTGTTTATTGCCTGGCATCAGTCACCCGATTACGCCCCTCCAGCTCTGACGACCATAGTAGGCGGTGGATTAATTCTTACGGGATTGCTCTTGAGATACCTTGGAAAGCCAGCAGACCGGCAAACTGAACTGGAGTAAGTTGCTTGGGTAAAATCAACAACGACTGACGAAAACGAGGATCGATTGCAATATAAACCCATCCTTGGTCTTTACATCATTTCCGTTACGTCGATTCGAGTTTACGGTCGTAGAGGTTGAGATAGCGATTTACCATCAACTTGGTAGGAAACGTTTGTTCGACGAATTGGCGTCCCTGTCTCGCCAGAATGTTTGCTTCGTTCGGTTTTTCAATCAGGAATTTAGTCCAGCGAGCAAACTCGTCGCGAGCACCAAAATTAACGGCGAATCCCGTTTCCTGATGCCGAATAATTTCCTCAGTTCCCTCTCCATAGACTGCGATGGAGGGGATTTCTGCGGCCATTGCTGACATTAAATTAGCCGAGATTGGTTCCTGAAAATGGGGGTGCCAATAAAAGTCGAGTCCTTGAATTAGCGAAGGTTCTAGATGGCTTAGGAAGTGGACATGATTGCCGGCTTCGGTCAGGCTTGCAAAACGGTGTAAGCGACCCAATTGAGAACCGCTCCCGATAATCAAGAAATAGAAGTCGGGACGAATGCAGGTTAGAAGGTCAGTGGCCCATACCAGGTCTTTTAATCGGCTGCGGTGAACCAGAGGAGCGACGGTTCCTGCAAGATAAGCGGTGTGTGGGATCCCCAACTGTTTTCTAAGAGTTTCTCGAATGATTGGTTTTTCGGCGACCGGTGGAGCCGCGGTTGAGTTGGCAATGATCTCGATCTGAGCTTCTGACTTTCCATGCTCGATTAGCTTTGTTTTGATCGAGGCATGGGGAACCACGGTTGTGAAGTTCGGCGTGTCGCCGAGGTAGTTTTCGAAAATCTGTTGTCTGAAACCCAATTCTCGAGGGTTTGTAAGCCGCGTACTAATTAGTTGTTTAAAGGGCAGCGGCTGTGTGAAGGGGGTATTTCTGGTCGCAACCAGTGTCAGGATTTCAGCTTGTCCGCACCAGGCATGTACAAAGTCAGGGGAAACTGTGCGGATCAGTTTTCTCAGTTCGGGCACAATCGAAAAACAGTCTCGAAATGAGTGCAGCGGAGTTTGATCGTCTTTGTTAAGTAAGTGTAACTTAATCCCCGATTCGATCCATTGATTTGCTTCGCTTAGGTGCTCGCCTAGGATCGCGAGATGGACTTCGCATCCACGCGTTAATAGAGCAGCCGTCAGAATCTTTAATTCTCCGACAGATCCTAGCTCGAATAGGTTCTCGATTGTAAACAAGATCCGATAATTCACAGATTGTCCTTGTTAGTTGAATTAGAATCTGGCATTCGGAGAATTGGTTGTTTTTCAAATGGTCGTAAAAAGTGGTTGACGGAGTTTTGAATATCAAATTGTTTGATTGCTGACATGCGGCCTTCCTCTCCTAGACGTACTCTTAAATCAGGATTACCCAGTGCAAGAATAATGGCATCTCCAAGAGCTCGCGGGTCGTCGGTATTAACAACTAAGCCACTGACGTTGTTCTCGACTATTGTTTGGGTGAATTGGGTTGAGGTTACCACGGATCCTACGCCGGCAGCCAGCGCTCTGGCAAGGAATCCACAGCATTCATCAGATTTTAAAGGATGGACGTAGAGATCAGCTGCCTGGAAGATCTCGTGTGTATCATCAAAACTGCCGGGCATGACGACGGATTGGACGAGGTGTTTCTCAAGGATGTTTTTCCAGACCGTTCGTCCCTCTGAACCGTCGCCGAGAATCCAGAGTTTTGCTTTCGGAAATTGAGCGACTACTCTTGACCATGCATCGAGCAGGCTGAGCATGCCAGGATCTCCCTCGAGAGGTGCTCCGCAAATCACTAGCGGTTGGTTGGAACCAATCAGCAGAACTGGGTGTGCATCTGAAATGGCAACCCGAGCATCACCTTGGAGCGATTGCTGACGTTTAGTTATTTTGTCGAGTAAAATCCCCTCGTGAGCGACTCTTACCAGCGACTTGTTTACTCCTGGCTGTTGCGAAATGTGCTTTTGAGTTTCTAGTGTGTCAGTCAATAAGGCCTGAGCGGAATTGACTGCAAAGAGTTGCCGTGGAGTGAGTTCAGGCCCACCTTTTTTAGACCCGGGAAAGTGATTGTCGATACGGATGACAAACGGAGTTTTTTCCGAAAATGCGCGACTAACCGCCCATGCTTCCTCTTCGAGCCCAAAGACAATAATGCCGTCAAGTTCGAGCTGATTCAACTCCCGCGTCAGGGACCGTAAGTAACGAAATGATCCCCACGGATGCGCTTGCGGTCGGTTGATTCGGCGAATTGGAATTTCATCGTAATCGAAATGGAGCGGCCAGTTTTTTTCCCAGCGCACGGTCAAAATTTCAACCGTGTGTCCCAGACGTTTGATTTGAGATGCAAGGTCTGCAACCGCAAATTCCGTAGTTCCTGAGTATGGCCAAAAGTGACGACTGACAATTGCGATTTTCAGTGGCAAAGAACTTCCGGGTGACACAGGCGACGTTTCGTTCTGGGCGCCATGTGTTTTATTCATTGCAGAAAATCCTGTTATTTGTTTCTCAACGAAAGCAGCGTAATTTTTAGCTTTCGGTTTCGGGAAGATCGGCTGGCTCTAAACAGGCTAAGAAGGGCAGATTCCGATACTCATCGTTGAAGTCGAGTCCATATCCGACAACGAACTCATCAGGAATATCAAAGGCGACAAATTCCGGTACCCAGTCGACTTCTTGCCGCCCAGTCTTCAGCAACAAAACAGCTGATTTCAAACTGTTGGGGCCGAGGCTCTTCATCAACTGAGTTACTTCTTGGAGGGTGTTGCCGGTATCGAAAATATCGTCGATTAAGACAACGTCCCGCCCTGCGATATCGAGCATCATTTCCGAGTTGATGCTAAGCGCACCGCGCTCCGTTCCTTCGTAACTGCTGGTTTGAACTACGCCGACGCGCAACGGCATTTCGAGTTTTCGAATTAAATCGGCCATTAAAATAAAACTGCCGGTCAAAACCCCAACAATAGTGAGGGGGCGATTTCCGTAAGTTTCATTGATTTCGCGGGCGAGTCGCTCGACTCCGGCATCCAGTTCTTCTTGATTTAGTATTATTCTCACTGATCGTTCAGTCCTTGGATTTTTTGTAATTGCCCAGTCTAACCGCAGCGGGGGTCTGTCGTCGATTGCCGTAACGCATTTTGGTAGTCGGGTACTTCGTTCGTCTTCGCCGAGGCGGACATGCAGGATCGTACCCTCAATAGGTGGTGAGCGAACCATAGATTTTGTTCAATGGATAACGATCATTTTGGATTCAGTCATTTCCTCGATTGCGTATCGGGGCCCTTCCTTGCCGAGGCCACTTTCTTTTAGGCCTCCATAAGGCATTCCGTCGGCTCGCCACTGGGATCCCCAGTTAATGTGGATGTTGCCCGATTCTATTTCGTTGGCGAAACGCATGGCAAGATTGATGTTTTCGGTAAACACCCCTGCACTCAGGCCAAAACGGGAATCATTGGCCATCCGGATTGCCTCGTCGATGTTGGCAGCTTCAATGACGGAGATAGCGGGGCCGAACAGTTCTTCCTGAACGACTTTCATCTCTGGGGTAGCCTGGTCAATCAGCGTGGGGGCGTGCATTGCCGAGTCTCGTTCTCCTCCACAGACGATTCGAGCACCAGACGATTTGGCTTCGCCGATCCATTGCTCCACGCGTTTCGCATCATCGATTCGCACCATGGGACCCATGCGTATTCCTTTGGCAAGTGGGTCGCCAACCGTGATTTTCTTAATATCTTCAGCAACGCGAAAGACGATCTCCTCGTGTGTTTCGGGAAGTGTGATTAGCCGCTGTGTTGAAATGCAAACTTGTCCAGCGTTCGCAAATCCATTCGTAGCGACAGAATTGATCGCTTTGTTCATATCAGCGTCTGGCAGAATAATAATTGGGCTGTTGGAGCCGAGTTCCATTGTTATTCGTTTCAATCCCGCCGAAGCGCAGATTTTTTTTCCAACTTCGGGGCTTCCGGTAAAACTAATTTTTCGGATCCGTGGATCTCGACAAATCGCTTCCCCCAATCTCGAGCCGCTGCCGGTTACACAGGCGATTGAATCTTCGGGAAGGCCAGCTTCTAAAAAAATCTCGGTTAGGCTAAGTGCTGACAAAGGGGTTTCACTCGCGGGCTTGATCAGTACCGCGTTGCCCGCGGCGATGGCGGGGCCGACTTTGTGACAGACCAAATTAAGCGGGAAATTGAATGGAGTGATTGCAGCCACAACACCACAGGGGATTCGAATTGTAAATCCAAGTTTGTTTTCCCCGCCTCGCGTGGCATCGAGAGGAATCACTTCGCCATGAATTTGTTTTGCGAGGTCAGCCGAAAGTTGCAGCGTTGTGGCGGATCGGTCGACTTCCGCGAGGGACTCTCGCAGCGGTTTACCCTCTTCGCGAGATAGCTGTTCAGCCAGGCGAGCGCGATTTTCTTTCAGTAAGCCTGCAGCCTTGCCGAGGATTTCTGCCCGCCGCCATGCCGGTGTCGCCCGCATCGTTTTCGCACCACTTGTTAATCCAGTAACAGCTCGATCAATATCTTCAACGGTGCAGGAAGAAACCTTGGCAATCACCTGTTGGTCGAAAGGGTTGATTACATCAAAAGTGTTAGTACTTGAATGCCAGCGGCGATCGAAAAATGTTTGCATTCCTGAGTTCCGTGATCGGTATGGATGGCGAGGTTTACGAAGAGGCTTGGATTCTCTCGTGCGTCATCTGGATTGCCCGGATCAGCCCACGGGCCTTGTTTAATGTCTCTTCGTATTCGCTCGTTGGATTAGAATCGGCGACAATGCCAGCACCGGCTTGAACGTAGGCGACATTGTCTTTGATGACCATTGTCCGCAGTGCAATACAAGTGTCCATATTATCAGAGTAGTCGATGTAGCCAACTGCTCCGGCATAAGGGCCGCGTCGATGGGGTTCGAATTCGTCAATGATTTCCATGGCCCGTACCTTGGGCGCGCCGGAGACGGTTCCTGCGGGCAGGCTGGCCATTAACGCATCGAAGGCGTCGGCGGATTCTTGCAATTGGCCCGTGACGGTCGACGAGATATGCATGACGTGGCTGTATCTTTCCACTACCATTCGGTCAGGGATTTCAATCGATCCGTATTCCGCGACTCGACCCACGTCATTTCGGCCTAAATCAACCAGCATCACGTGTTCGGCCAGTTCTTTTTCGTCGGCGAGCAGTTCCTGTTCGAGTTCCTGATCTTCCTGAGGGGTTCTTCCTCGTTTTCGCGTACCGGCTAATGGGCGTACCGTCATTTCATTGTCTACCACGCGGCACATGATTTCAGGGGAACTGCCGACGAGCGTCGTTTCATCGGTGCGAAGGAAGAACATGAAAGGACTAGGGTTCATGACCCGCAGGCTGCGATAAATCTCAAACGGCTCGCAGTCGATATTTATTTGAAGCCTCTGGCTGAGGACAACTTGAAAAATATCGCCGGCGCGAATGTACTCGATGCAATCCAATACGGCTTGTTCAAATTGTTCCTGTGTGAAGTTTGAGGAAAACTCGGGTGGCTCTCCGGTTGGGAGATCAGCATCGAGGCAGAGGAGATCCGTTTCAGGTCGATTCAGACAGTCCAGCATTTCATCGATGCGTCGGTTGGCATCCTCAAAGGCTGCCTCGAGGCTTTCATGTTTTTTTGTCCAAGCCAAAGCGACAACCGTGATGGTCTTCGTGATATGGTCAAACACCAACATGCGATCGTAAAACGCAAATGACATATCGGGAAGATCGCGATCATCGTCCGGGGCGTTGGGAAGGTCTTCGACGTAGCGAACAACATCGTAACCGGCATAGCCGACAGCACCTCCGGTGAACGGCGGCATGTCAGGGAATTGGGCAACTTTATATAAGTTGATTCTTCCGCGAATTTCTTCGAGCGGATTATCGCAGTGGTAGGAATCTGAAGTTCCGCCTTCGGTGAGTGTGACTCGATTTCCGAACGAAGCAACCTGAACTTGCGGGTCGATGGCGAGAAAACTGTAACGTCCAACGTTTTCGCCACCAATGACGGATTCAAACAAACAGGCAGTCCTGCCATTGTCGATTCTTCGAAATGCGGACACCGGCGTCAGTGAATCTGAGAGCAGACGACGTGTAATCGGAATCGCGTCGTAATCGTCCGCCATCTCTGTAAATGTTGTTTGGTCGGGAAAAGATGCCATTGTGACGGGTACTTTTAACTTGCTTGAGGATCGATTTAGGTGAGTTTGAATTGGTCTGCTACGGGGAAGATCTACGAAATCCAGTTGGTGTCTCAAGACCGAAAAATAATGAGAAGCGCTGAACTTAGAGCGAATGTTTCCGGTAAATAGCTTAACCGTGGTAGCAAACACCGGCAATGTCCGCGTTATTTGAAGCGGAGGGACGTTTTGTAGAAATTTAAGAAATTGAAAAATAACTTTGAGAATGCCAGCGTTTCCAATAAACCTTGTACCTTATTCGTTGGAGGGATAAAATTTAGAGAAAGCTTTTACCGATGGATCGATAAAGCAGACCCAAACCAGAAATGTCGGCTCAGGATTGCGGCCGATCAAACAACTATGAAATGCCAAAAATGCCAAAAGCAGGCGACGTTTCACATCACGGATCTAACCGGTGATGACTTGCTTGCATTGCACCTTTGTCCGGATTGCGCCAAGGGTTACCTTGAGACAGGTGATTCGTCCGAAGACGCGCCAGTCATCTCCGATGTCATGTCGAAACAACTGAAACCACTTGAGCAGACAGCTGATGATTTGCGAGAGCTGGATGCGAAAGAGTGTCCGATTTGCGGAATATCATTTTATGAATTTCGTCAAGGCGGTCGGTTGGGATGCCCCCACGATTATGTCTTTTTTGGAGAAGACCTAGAACCGTTGCTGATTAATGTGCATGGCGATAATCAGCATGTTGGAAAACAACCGAAGCGAGGTATTACCGATACCGAATCTCAAACAGAATTAATTCGTTTGCGTCGTCAGATGAAAGAGGTTGTGGAACAAGAAGACTACGAAAAAGCGTCTCAGATTCGCGATCAAATTCGTCAGATCGAAGGCGAAGGGTCTGCCGGTGAATGAAGTGCCAATAGAACCAAACGATATTGTCATCAGTAGTCGCATCCGGCTTGCCAGGAACATTGCGGATTTTCCATTCATTAGCACCTGTTCGGATGACCAGCGATTGGAAATTGAATCCGTTATTCTTAGGGGAATTGCAAACGATCAGGTTTTAAGCGATCTGACTCTGTTGGATTCTTTCGAACTCAACGCGCTCGAGCGGCAGTTTCTGATGGATCTGCAACTCGTTAGCTCTCCGTTGCAGGAAACGACTGAACGAGTGGCCGGTTCGAGTGAATCAGGGGATGTGGTTGCTGCGGGAGCGAATGTCCCTGCAGTCTCCCACGAGCTGCCGTGGGAAGAGCTGGCAAGCTATTCAATCAATGAAGACGATCATTTACGAATCACGGTGAACCGCAGTGATTTGAATCTTCAGGCGGCGTGGAGGCAAATAAGTGCACTCGACGATCGTGTTGAAAATCAGTTGACATATGCGTTCAGTCCGCAGTTGGGTTATCTTACTGCTTGTCCTGCAAATGTTGGGACTGGGATGCGCGTGAGTGTGTTGATGCATTTACCAGCGTTGGTTATGACTGGCCAAGTCGAAAAAGTGATGCGAAGCCTTCAACGTCTCAACGTGGTTGCTCACGGTGAATTCGGCGATTCGGCGGCGGGTGATTTTTTTCGAGTTAGTAATCAGTCGACCCTCGGGGTCGATGAAGAGTCACTAATTGAGCAAGTGATGACGGTTGTTCCCAGATTGATTAAGTATGAACGGGAAGCCCGGCGTTTTCTCATTGAGCAGAATCGGGAAGGTTTGCGAAGAGATGTTGCTGATTCGTTAGAAAAGCTTTGCCGTCTCGATCTTGAGGATGAAGACAGCGAGAGCTATGAGCGCATTATGCAGTGCCTTTCTAAGATTCGCATGGGGTTCGGAATGGGGCTGTTGGAACAAGCGGATGCCGATCGAGTGAATCGTCTTTTCGCATTGGTGCAGCTGCGTGACCAGCTTGTCGTTGCCATCGCTCGCGAAGATTATCTTGAAGCTTCTGAGTTAAGAGATCGAATTGCAACTCTGGAGAAAGGGGGGTGGCGACGAGAAGCATCTGATTCGGGAGCGGTTCACGAAGACCCCACTGACGAGGGGGGCTCACAATGATCCTGGATGAGATGGCGAGCCGGTGCGGAGAATGGCTGAAGGGCTGTGGCCCGGAATCGGACATTGTCATGAGCAGTAGGATTCGCTTGGCTCGCAACCTCGCTGATTATCCGTTCATTCGGCGATGCACTGACATTGATCGCGCCAATATTGAATCGACCGTGCGAGAGCGACTGACCGATAAAGCCGAGCTGAAAGATTTGACTTTTATTGATGTCGCGGATCTGCAAACTCTGGATCGGCAATTTTTGGTCGAGCGCCAGCTGATTAGTCGGGAGCACGCAAATTCCGACGGCGCTCGCGCGGTGGCGATTGATCAGCAGGAGCGATTGAGCCTGATGGTCAATGAAGAAGACCACCTAAGAATTCAGGTCATGAAGAGTGGTTTAGATTTGGTCGGAGCCTGGGGTCAGATAAACGACTTGGATGACCGAATTGAAAGCCAGTTGACGTATGCATTCCATCCTAAACTGGGATACCTGACGGCCTGCCCAACCAATGTTGGAACGGGCATGAGGGTGAGTGTGCTAGTGCACCTACCTGCATTGGTGATCACCCAGCAAATTGAAAAAGTCTTTCGAAGTCTACAAAAAATTAACTTGGTTGTTCGTGGCTTGTACGGCGAAGGCACTCAGGCAATGGGAGATTTTTATCAGGTAAGTAATCAAATTACGCTTGGCAAATCCGAAAGTGATTTAATCGATCAGGTTGGCGATGTTATTCCTGTTGTGATTGATTACGAACGCAAGGCGAGAGATTTCTTAATTAATGAAAAACAGAATGATTTGTTTGAGCAAGTGAGTCGTGCTTACGGCACGCTTCAAAATGCGCAGCAAATCAGTTCTGAGGAAACTATGTTTTTATTATCGCGCGTTCGAATGGGAATCAATCTTGGGCTCATTGGTGATCTGGAAATTCCAGAAGTCAACCAATTATTTATTCGCACCCAACCAGCTCATTTGCAAAAACTACGCCATTCTGAGCTAGACACCGATGAGCGGAACGTAGAGCGAGCAAATTACCTTCACAGTCAGCTCAAGCTCGATGGCGGAGCGGAAGCGTCCAATAATTGAAGTGGTTGGGATGAACATCGACGTTCATTTAATCAGAGGGTGTTTGGTCGGATAGACAGGATTCTCCGCTTATCTTGCCGGAAAACCCAAATCAAAGCGATGTTGTAAATTGGTTTTGCTCGTGAGCTTGAAGATCTGATCTTTTTCAGCCGATTCCCTTAGGTAACGGATAGTTACCAATCGCCGTTTTTACTCCGATAATTTACCGTGTCGGGGCATCTTATTGGGGGGCTGTGCGTTTTTAACGATTTTCGGCGGTCGAATGAGCGTTACGACGTTTGGTGATCGTCGGTTATAGTAGTCTCACAAAATCCTACTTTTTTGGAACTAACCTGATTACGCGAGTACCATGTCTACGACCCAAATTGATCTTGAAACAGCTGTAAAACAAGCCAAAGATCGGCTTGATGAACACACGTACAACACCGTCCAACGTCACTTTCATGATTCGACGGGGTGTCCTTTCTGGCTTTCTAAAAAATCAGATTTGAGCTTCGATCCGTTAACCGAAGTTAAAGTCTATGACGATTTGAAGAAGTTTCCGCTATTTGAAGACGATTGGCTGCGGGGCGGTCCCGTTGAGCGTTGGCGGATGAAAGATCACGCAGAGCGACCGACCTACGTATTTGAAACTGGTGGCACGACCGGCGTTCCGAAGAGCCGCGTGGTCGTGGATGATTTTCGGATTGATTATGAAGTGTTTAGTGAGACTTTGCCCGATCAGTATTTTCCAAAGGGCGGGAATTGGCTGATGCTTGGCCCTTCGGGTCCGCGTCGGCTGCGGCTTGCCGTAGAGCATCTGGCTCAAGTACGGGGGGGCATCAGTTTTTGCATTGACCTTGATCCACGTTGGGTCGTCAAGTTAATTAAGAAGGGCTGGATGGAACACCTAGAGGAATACAAAAAACATTGTATCGACCAGGCTGTAACCGTTTTAACAGCGAATCATAACATCAAGTGTATGTTTGGAACTCCGAAGCTGATCGAATCTCTTTGCCTTGGGCTTGAGGAGCGAGGAACGACACTTGCCGAAACTGGAATCACGGGAATTTTTTCCGGTGGAACTGAGTTTACGCCACAGTGGACGCGCTACTGCGTGGAAGAGTTGTTCGGCGGTCCGCCCGAAGAAAGTGGAATTTACATGACACCGACCTACGGCAATACGCTGATGGGTTTAGCTTGCAGTAAACCGGTTACTGCTGAGGAGAAGTACAAAATTTCTTACTACGCTCCCCAGCCGCGGGCGGTCACCGAAGTCGTTAGTTTTGACGATCACAATTCTGTTGTCAGATTCGGGGAAACAGGACGTGTTAAGTTGACGACGTTGACCGACGAATTCTTTGTTCCAGGTTTTCTGGAGCGAGACGAAGGCGAACGGGAAATGCCGTTTGAAACATTTCCTTGGGATGGAGTGAGCGGCGTGCGGCCGTTTCACGAGATCGCGGCAGCGACAACGGTCGGTGTTTATTAGACAATTCAACGCGAGAAATCTCGCGTTAGATTTTTCTTGCGACAAATTAGATCGTCCGGTGTCGGGAGCTTTTCTCTCTTAGTTTGGGCGCTCATTGCTATTCGTAAATCAATTGGAGTTTTGACAAGTGCTTGAGATACCTGCTATTCGATGGGGAAAACCATATGAATCCCTTGAAACAACCGAAGTCGTTCATTTCAACACGGGCGAACCGATCGCGAGAGTCAGTTCGGCCAACGGTGGTTTAGTTAGTCGCGACATGCGAAAAGCTGGTGAAGCTCGGAAAATTCTAAAACAGTTTTCGATCGAAGACCTAATTGCCAAGGTCGCTCAAGCGGCGGACCTTTTCGAGAACGAGACATTACCGCTTGGGTCGGGAACGCAGACTGCGGAAGAGTTTGTCGTTCACCAATCGGCATCGACTGGGTTGCCAGAGCACATGTGCCGATCCAATATGCAAAAGAACAGTTTCGTGATGCGGAACATGACGGAGATTTTGCAGTGCCTAACTCGCGGTCTTGATCTCAATATCCTTAGTCGTGGATACGGGATGGAGTCTCGAGGCGTTGTGGTTAGTCTGCAGGCGCAAACGCCGGTTCTTGGCGCTGTTTTGCCTTCAAATTCGCCCGGTGTCCACACCCTCTGGCTACCAGTCGTGCCTCTACAGATGGGTTTGGTGCTCAAGCCGGGATCGTCGGAACCTTGGACCGCGTATCGGGTCGCGTCGGCCTTTGAAAAAGCTGGAATACCGAAAGAAGTTATTTCGCTTTATCCTGGAGGACATGATGTTGGTGGTGCGCTATTGACTGCTTGTTCCAGAAGTATGATTTTTGGCTCTCAAAAGACGATCGATCAGTACGCTGGGAACCCTAAGGTGCAGGTGCACGGTCCGGGGTTCTCAAAAATATTCCTCGGCGATGACTGTGTCGATGACTGGGAGAAATATCTCGATGTCATGGTGGAATCAGTTTACATCAACGGCGGACGCAGTTGCATCAACTGTTCTGGTATCTTCGCGTCCCGTCATACTGACGAAATTGCGGATGCAATTGCCCAGCGTTTAGGGCCAATTGAAGCTTTGCCACCGGAGCACCCTGATTCGGGTCTTGCGGCGTTCACGACCGATGGCGTGGGCAAGGCAATCCTTGCGATGGTACAGCAGGACTTGAAGGAAGACGGCGTCAGGGATGCGACCGAGCCCTACGGGGATCGATTGGTCGAAAAGGAGCGTTGCTCTTATATTCGGCCGATTGTTGCGCATGCCAATAGCCCGCAATGTGAAATCGCTAGCAAGGAATTCATGTTCCCATTTGTGAGCGTCGTGAGATGTCCCCAAAATCAAATGATCAAGGCGGCGGGTTCGACGCTTGTTGGAACAGCAATCACGGAAGACCTGGACTGGATTGATCAACTAACCGATGCGACCAACATTGACCGATTAAACATTGGTCCAATTCCCACGAATCGCTTGAATTGGCTGCAACCGCACGAAGGAAATCTAATTGACTTTTTGTTCCGGTCTAGAGCATACCAGATGCCGGAAGAAAAAGTCGCTGCATTGGTCGCGGGTTAGACGTCCGTTTTTGCTGAACGCTGCTGTCAACTAAGATCCAACTCACTAACCACATCGAAATAGCATGCAGGAATTTGATTTCAATCTTCGTACCCGCGTTATCTGCGGAAAAGGAGCGCTTGATCGGGTGGGTGAGTTAGCCAGCGGTTTTAATGTCAGCCGGGCTCTGATCGTTACGGACCCTGGGATCATTGCTGCCGGTCATGTAGAGCGGGCGATCGAGTCGTTGACTGCCGCTGGAATTGCCGCACACTGCTTCGACGGGGCTCATGAAAATCCCACAACCGAAGACATTGATCGGGGACTTGAATTCGCGAAGCGTTGTGAGCCTGAGTTGCTGATTGGTCTGGGCGGTGGAAGTTCCATGGATTGTGCAAAAGGGATTAATTTCGTTTACACCAACGGTGGAACGATGCACGATTACCACGGTGTTGGGAAAGCAAACCGGCCGATGTTACCTATGATTGCAGTGCCAACGACGGCGGGAACGGGAAGTGAGATGCAGTCCTTCGCATTGATCTCTGATTCCAAGACACACGTGAAGATGGCTTGTGGTGACAAGAAGGCAAGTTGCCGAATTGCAATTCTAGATCCAGAACTGACGCTCACTCAGCCGGAATTGGTGACCGCGTTGACTGGAATAGATGCAGTCTCCCATGCTGTGGAGACTTTTGTAACGAAGCGCCGTAATCCGGTTTCGATTATGTATTCCAGGGAGGCTTGGCGTTTACTGGCGGGAAATTTCAAAACAGTGTTGAAGGATCCCGACAATCTCGAAGCGAGGTCGGCGATGCAACTGGGTGCTGCTTACGCTGGCGTAGCGATTGAAAATTCGATGTTGGGTGCAAGCCATGCTTTAGCAAATCCGTTGACAGCTTCGTACGGTACTGCCCACGGTCAGGCTGTTGGGCTCATGCTGCCGCACGTCGTTCGGTACAACGGCATTCATTTCAATGCTTGGTATCAGGAATTGCTGGGTACAACTGAATCCTTGCCCGGCCTGCCGGCGCCCTCCTCGGGAGCGGAAGGACTGGCCGAGTTTTTGACGAGCTTGATTGAAGCTGCCGGGTTAAGCGTAAAACTCGACCAATGTGGTGTCGAAGCTGCTCAAATGCCGGAACTTGCTGCTGCTGCTGCGGTTCAATGGACAGGAACTTTTAATCCACGTGATGTCAATCAGGAGTCGCTGCTTGGAATTTACCAGAGCGCATTTTAGAGTGACGGATCGAGAACCGATTTTGAGCCTGCCGGTTTTTTTCTTATGATGTTAGTTTGCCTTCGAGGTTAAGTGACCTCTTGTTTTGTCATTTCGTTGCGACGGTAAGTTCGCGTGGGCGACTCGAATTTCTATTGGTGTGAGTAAGAGAATGAACAACCAGAGCGGAAATATTTCGAGCGCTGTGAAGAATATTTTGTTTTCAGAGTTTCAGTTGCGCTTCGTTTTAATGTTTTGCTTTTTTGTTTTAAGTACCGGATACGTTCCCCCGGGGGAACAAGTTTTTGCTGATGACGACCCTAAGAAAAAAGTAAGTGCCGGCTGGCCTGTTTTTCGCGGGAACGCCCAATCGAGTGGCGTCGCCTCAACGACCCTTCCCGCTAAGCTCGATGTCATTTGGGAATTCAAGGTTCCTCAGGGCGGATTTGAGGGAACGCCACTGATTGTGGAGCTGCCTAATGGCAAAAAAACAGTCTACGCAGCGGATATGGATGGAAAACTGTTCTCGATTGATTTTATTACTGGCGAAAAAAATTGGGAGATCAAACTTGGGATTGGAATTGCGGCATCACCTGCCTATCAGGACGGGAAAATATTTGTAGGCGACATTGATGGCTTTTTTCACTGCGTTGATACAAGCGGGAAATTAGTTTGGAAAATTGAGACCGGCGGTGAAATAAATTCGAGTGCCAATTTTTTCAAAAGCAATGTGCTATTTGGTTCGCAAGATGGAAAGCTTTATCTTCTTAACGCATTGAATGGTAAAGCCATCTGGGCATTGGAGACCCCGGATCAAATCCAGTGTTCAGTAACGGTTGCTCAAAACCGAGCCTTTGTTGCAGGTTGTGATGGGTTTTTGCATGTGATAGATCTCGACCAAGGGAAGGAAGTCGGTAGTACTGATATTTTTTCACCTACCCAGTCGACCCCAGCGACTTTCGGAGATCAGGTGTTTTTCGGAACCGAACAGGCCGAGTTCGTCGCTGTTAATTGGAGGGATCCAAAAGTCGATTGGTCGTTTGTTAGTGAACAGGGGCAGGCATCGGTTCGCGGCAGTGCTGCAGTCACTTCCAAGCACGTTGTCTTTGGAGCGCGTAATCGAGCGGTCTATTCACTGGACAGAAAAACGGGGAAGCGCCAATGGTCGGTCACACTGAAGGCCAAAGTTGAATCAAGTCCGGTCATCGTGGGAGATCGCGTTTTTGTCGGTTCGACAGATGGACGGTTCTATGAAATGGAACTTGATAAAGGCGAGATTACATGGGAAAAGCAGTTCAGCGGCGGGTTTCTGAGTTCTCCTGCGGCTGCTTTTGGTAAGCTCGTTATTGCGACTGATCGCGGTGTTGTCTATTGTCTAGGTAGTGAATGATCCATTTGGTCGTTTAATTTTTTAGTTCGTTTAACCCCTCTTCACATATGTCATCTGAATCAACGAAAACAGAAGTCGGTAGTTACTTTATTTCAAACTATCCCCCCTTCTCTCAGTGGAAGAATGACCAACTTGATGAGGTATCGCAGGCACTTCATTCCCCGCCGGTAGCCAAAACACCCTTGGGTTTGTACATCCACATTCCGTTTTGCCGTAAGCGATGTAAATTCTGTTATTTCAAAGTTTTTACCGACCAGAATGCGAAAGAAATTGAAAAGTACGTCTCTGCGCTTTGCCGAGAAATTGAATTGGTAAGTAAATTACCCGTCATGGGCGGGCGTCCGTTTCGGTTCGTCTATTTTGGTGGTGGCACGCCTTCGTTTCTCAGTTCGCGTCAGTTGGTTTCTTTGGTTGATCGACTGCGAAAAAATATTAACTGGGATTTGGCTGAAGAGGTCACTTTCGAGTGTGAACCAGGCACGCTCCAGGAAAATAAAATCAAGACCTTAAAAGAACTTGGTGTCACGCGGCTCAGTTTGGGTATCGAGAATTTTTCAGACACGGTGCTTGAAGAGAATGGGCGAGCTCACCTTTCGAAAGAGGTCTACCGGGCATGGGATTGGATTACTGCAGCAGATTTCGAAAATGTAAACATTGATTTGATTTCCGGGATGGTTGGCGAAACCTGGGATAACTGGAAATATAACATTTCCGAGGCGATTAAGTTGTCGCCCGAATCGATTACGATCTATCAAATGGAGCTCCCTTACAACACGGTCTACTCGAAAGATATTTTGGGCGAAAAAATTGAGACTCCGGTTGCCGATTGGGAGACGAAGCGAGCCTGGCTGAATTATGCTTACGATGAATTCCTGCAGGCAGGTTACAAAATAAGCAGCGCTTACACAGTGGTCAAAGACAACAATAAAGTGAACTTCAGTTACCGAGATAATCTTTGGCAAGGATCAGACTTGATCGCCACAGGTATTGCCAGTTTTGGCCATGTATCGGGAGTTCATTATCAGAATAAAGCCGATATGAAGGAGTATCAGACGGACCTAACGGAGCACGGTAAGTTGCCTCTGGGGCGAGGTTATAAGCCGACCAAGCATCAGCTTTTGGTTCGTGAGATGATTTTGCTATTGAAGAGAGGCTATTTGGATGTGGGCTATTTTCAGAATAAGTTCGGGGTTGATATTACGCAGCATTGGGGCAGCCAATTCCGGCAACACTCGGAAGACGGCATGTTAACTATCGAAGGTGATCACATTCAATTGACACGAAAAGGATTCTTGAACGCTGACGCATTACTCCCAGTTTTCTTTGAAGAAGAACATCAGGGAATCCGCTACACATGATCGACTCTTCGGCCGGAGATGCCAACAAGAAATTTATGATGGGAGAATTTGAGGCAGAGTTTCCTATCGATTTCCAATACGCAAAAAATCACATGTGGGCGATTGTTTCACCAGAAGATCCGACGTTGATTCGATTTGGATTTGCTGCTTATGCCGTCCGCCTCTTGCAAGATGTCTATTTTTTAGATTGGCTTCTCGACGCGCCCTCGAAAGTTTTGGCAGGTCAAGAAATAGGAAGCATCGAAAGCAAGAAGGCGGAGAGCGCCCTCTTTGCTCCCTGCGAAGGGGAGTTAGTGCGATTTAACGCATCGCTGATGGAAGATCCGTCTTCCATTAATGTCGACAAATATGGTGCGGGTTGGCTTTTTGAGATGCAAAGAAACGACTTCATTTTTCTAAATGTCGATGAATATCTTGATTTATTAGATTCTGTTTGGGCGAAAACGCAGCGAACAATCAAAGGCCAAGTCAACGAATAGCGCGTTTTTTTAACCGATTCTTGTCGACCAACGCTGTGTTGTAGAACCTTGCTTGGTGAAAGATTGGATTTTCGCTTGCCAGAGGGGTACTATGGGAGAGATCCATGGCCCAAGCGAGGCAGCTATGCGTTACAAATTGCAGGTTTATAATCCGGCGACGGCGGCGGTAGAGCAAGAGTGGATTCTTCATTTGCCAGCGACCGTTGGGAGGTCTCCGGACGCTGATGTTTCGATTGGTGACGACTCCATTAGTCGTCGGCATTGCCAGTTTTTTCTCAATGCAAGCGGCGCTTTGTCAGTCCATGACTTTAATTCGATGAATGGGACTTACGTGGACGACCAGCGGATTAAAAAACGCGCTGTTCTTAAACCGGGGGATAACGTCCGCATCGGTTCAATTTTTTTGAGACTCGAGTGGACCGATGAAGACTTAACAGAAAATCAAACGATGGGAAGACCAAGTGTTGCCTCCACTCAGCCAATGCGTTTGGTAACGAAGGACGATTTACGTTAGTGTCTTTGGGTTTCTGAGATTCTCTTTTGCGTCCTGTGAAGTCTGAGACATTTCCACAGTGGGCCGTCCATTGTGATTCCATTTCTGATAACATTAAGAGTGTCGTCAACTGACTCAATCAGACACTGGGCGATTCATCCGTTTCGAAATATTTAATCAATTGAATCCATGGCCAAACGAATTTCTGTCGTCGTCTCTCAGAGTCCGAGTAAGAATCCGGCTAAACGAAAGCTGGAAGAGGATATTGTTGCCGGATTGTTATTTGAAAATGGCATCGATGTCACAATCGTACCGAATCTCTATGATATCAAGCCCGAGAGTACGGGGATGTTGGCGTTGCAGCAAATCGCTGGAAATGTGGTCGTTGTGTCCTGGTTGTTTGAACGAGCGGCTCATTGGATTCTTGATCGGAACACTATTACGGGGCACGTTGGTGAAGTACTGCTGAAAAATGAAGAAGAGGAAGATGATGCCGAGGCGGAGCATGCGGGTGACGAAGATGAAAAGGATCGGGTGATCGACTCTCGGTCACTGAAAAATCGCAAGATTTATTGCCTGGATTTAAAAATTAGCAATCGTGCTGAGGATTTCATCGAGGAGGTCAAGAGGATTCATCAAGAGAATGCGGTTCAGATTGTTGGCCTCGGTGACATAATCAACGGCGGTACATCGATGCCAACGCCAGCGAACGATCCAAATTTTTCACCGGAAGAAGGCGGCATCGATCAGCCATCGATTGTGAATCGAGTTGAAGAATCTGGCGGCCGGCGATGGTATCCGGTGATCGATTACAGCCGTTGCACAAATTGCATGGAGTGCATCGACTTTTGTTTGTTCGGCGTTTACGGTGTCGACGCGGTAGATACGATTCTCGTCGAGCAGCCCGATAATTGCCGCAAAGGTTGCCCTGCCTGTAGTCGAGTCTGTCCAGAAAATGCGATTATGTTTCCGCAGCACAAGACTCCTGCAATTGCAGGTTCAAGTGATGGTGTGGCGAGTATGAAGATCGATTTATCGCAACTATTTGGAGCGCCTGCTGAAGGGAAATCAGCAGAAGAAATCGCGGCGCTGGAGCGAGACGAGCAGTTGGTTGCCGCTGGCCGCGACGCAGTCGGTATGACGGTAGGAATTCCACGGCGGCAAGACGACAAGTCCAAGCAAACTAAAGATGATTTGGATGATCTGGTGGATCAGCTAAATGATCTTGATATCTAAGCCGTTGTTTTTGATGGACTTCGCCTTCGGGACGCTTACTCGTGATCCACCATCATTCCGAAAATTTCGTAGGCTTCGCCGAGATTATCTTTGACATGCTTGGGATTGATTCGTTTGTTGACACGATAATAAAACAGGGTGCCTGACTGGGCTTCGACGCAAATGTCCGGTCTGGCAGTGAAGAAATCTAAGGTTTCCTGATTGAAATACTCTCTGATTTGCTGTTCACTGGAACCTTGCAAAACGAACTTACTTGAAAACTCGGGGTGATCGTCGAAATCAATATCCTGAAAACCGAGTGCGCTGCCAATTTTGTCAAGGAAGTTTTCGGGCCGGATGGTGAAATCCGGACAAACGAGATCGATTGAGTGCAATGAAACGACTGACTGATGCCGGGTTTTCGTTTGTTTGCCGCCACCAGTCGTGTATTTATATTCGAAAATTGCAATCTTGACTTCGCCGCTATCCCCTTGAATCAGGTTCTTCATTTGCCGGTTGCGCCCGACGTTGAAGAGCTTGAAATCTGAGAAACGAGTGAGTAGATGGGGATCACCATTGGGAGAGAAAGCTAACCCCATCTCCTCGGCTACCTCTTTTAGCTTTTGCTTCCGTTTTTTTTCATAGACGATCGAAAACGTAAGGCCACCCCCTATAAGGCAGATGATGGCAAGCACTAATACTATTTCAAGCGTACCCAAAATTTCGAACCGATTTAAAAGTTGCGGTTTAGTTCTGTTTTTTTATTTGAGTTGTACTAACTCGGAATCCGGTTGGGGTGGATTGGCTTTG
>CALKNI010000102.1 GCA_938091115.1 uncultured Pirellulaceae bacterium
CTGCCGAACTAGCCGTTCAAGAAGATCGAGTCGAGCTTGCCCAGCGACGCTTAAAACGAGCTTTAAGACTAGGCCTTGGGCGGGATGACGAAATTTATCTGATTCGGAGTCGTGCATTTCTCTGTGCTAATGATCTCTCGAAGGCACTTCAAGATTGCGAAGCCTCAATCCACAGCAACGAAACGAACCCTAAGGTGTTTGCGCTTCTGGCAAACATCCACCAGGCTCAATCCAGTCCCGAAAACGCGATCTCTGCCCTCACCAAAGCGATCAACCTCGAGAACGACGATTTTAAAAAGTCTGATCTTCTACGGCAGCGGGCTCAACTTTTCCGCTCATTACAAAAATCACAATCCGCGTTAGAGGGTTTGGAAGTTTCTGTATCTCTCAATCCCTCCAATCCAATTTCTTGGTTGCACATCGCGGAATTTCATCAAGCTCACAATGATTGGAATTCGGTCAATCAAGCAGTTCGCCATTCTCTAACAGCCCAAACGCCTCCTCCAGGTAACGTGGCACGAACTGCCTTGCAAATCGCCAGCGAAAGCTCGCAATTTTTTGAAGACAAAATTCTCAATGAACCGGAATTTAATCCTGAATTACATTTGCAACGTGCATTGTCCTATCAATTGCGAGAACTGCCCGACAAAGCCATTGCCGACTGCAACCTCGTTCTCGAAGCTGATCCGAATAACATCTTGGCAAAGCATTGCCGTGCGCAAGTGCTGAATCAGCAAAAAAATTACGAAGCCGCAATAGACGATTTGACGTCAGCCCTGAAGCTCAAAAGCCTTTCAACAGAAATTCAATCCCAACTCCGATTCGACCGCGCGGTCTCCCACAACCTGCTTGGGAACAAAGAAGAAGCAAAGTCTGATTTGCTTAAAGCAATCCGTCTTAACCCACTCGCTTCGCGGAATTATGTCTTCCTAGGAGAACTTCACCAGCAAACTGGAGAATTCGATAAATCGCTCCGCGCATTTGAAAAGTCGATCGCACTTGATCCCAACAATCCCAATGTCCATCGAAAAAGTGGCATTTGCAATACTCACCTCCAGAACCACCACGCAGCCATTGGTAATTTCTCCCGCGCAATTGATTTATCGCCACACCATGTCGAGCCGGTCATCCAAAGAGGACAGGCTTATCTAAAAATTAACCAATCTCAACTTGCCCTTGAAGACTTCGAATTCGCTCTGCATCAGAATGACCAACTCTCAAAAGCCTATTCCGGACGCGCTTCGGCATTGGCGATGCAATGCAAGATAGAAAAAGCACTAATCAGTCTGACGAAAGCGATTCACCGATTCAACCGTCCACGAGATATTGCGGAGGTTGTTTTTACCCGCGGAAAAGTTTTTTACCAAATGGGACGCAACTCACCGGCTATCTCAGATTTCAGCTTCGTATTGGAATTAATGCGAGGTGACCCGAATCACCTTTTGGCAACGCGTTATGCGCGTGCGATCGCTAATGTACATAATGAAAAGTGGGACAAAGCCCAAAGAGATTTTCGCAAACTTTCAAAACTCCGCCCAAATGACAAGGAAATTCAAAACGCACTCGCGTGGTTGGCAGACCGCCAACATGAAAGACCAAATTTTCTTGATGATCCCAAACCTTTCATCCGCCCGACACGCCCTTCGATCACCGGCCCACGATGTCGACTAACTGACGACGCCAATCAGTGGAATGCAGCAGCTCCGCATGATTGGTGGGTCGTGCGGTCAGCTGAGAAAAAAGAATTTGGTCCAGTTCACTTCGAGACCCTGAAAAACTGGATCCGTGACGGACGTGTAACGCCAAAAATGAGAGTGCTGCGCGCTGATTGGAGCAAATGGAAAAGACCAGAAAAAATATTCCCGGCAATTCTGGGAACCGCCCCAACCGCTGCCCCGCAGAAGAACTTGTCAGGTGTAGAATTAGAGTCGAACCCAAACGCCTCTAAATCTGGGAAAGGATCTCCCAACCTATGAATACCGCGAAAAACACAGGTGAATATGGCGATCGGCCAAGTGAATACGGTGACAGCCGGATCTCAATGGTTTTCGTTTCAGATATTGAAGTTGAACCCCCAAAACTGATCTCAAATACCTTTAAAAAGTACGCCCACTTTCGTGAATTGAGTACAGGCGGGAAAGCCCGACTCGTCTCCTGTAAAGACACCAACCTTGGAAGACGAGTTGTCCTCAAGATGCTTCGAGAAGAGTTTGTTGAGGATGATGTTGAGCTTCGCCGCTTGATTCGCGAAGCTCGAATCACGGCTCAACTTCAGCATCCGGCAACCGTTCCGATGTACGAACTGGGACAGGACGATAACGGCAATTGGTTTTTTGCAATGAAAAAAATCGAAGGGAAAACGCTCTTCGAAATTATCGTAGGGCTCGCTCGACGCGAAGCGCAATACGAATCCATTTATGATCTTAATCACCTGCTTGGAATTCTGACAAACGTTGGCGATGCCCTCGCTTATGCTCACACCAGGGGCGTAATCCATCGTGATATCAAACCAGAAAATATTATTGTGGGGATGTTCGGAGAAGTCACCCTAATTGATTGGGGAGCGGCCAAAGTTTGGGGGATGCCAAACGACGGCGGTGAAGGCACCAAAGGACAGCGAGGTGGCACTCCTCTATACATGTCACCGGAACAAGTCACGGGTAATCGAATGGTCGACGAGCGTACGGACATTTTTAGTTTAGGAATTGTCATGTATGAAATGATGGCCCAAAGAGAACCGTTTCGAGGACCGGACATTGGACAGACCTTTGACAACATCGTAAACAGATCGCCTACGCCCCCAAGAGTCGCTGCCCCTCACCGTGTCATCCCTCAAACGCTCGAAGCCATTTGCCTGAGAGCTTTGGAGAAAAATCCCAATGACCGATATCAATCCATGACCGCCATGATGAGCGCCGTGAATAAATTCAGGAATGACTCGCTCCTACGAGACAATTAGTACCCCGACACGCGATTTTTCACCCAATATCAGCGCCCCCCATCCCAACTATGACCAACGAAAGCGATGATTCGAGACTTGAAAAAATAGATCAGAAGCTCCGGATCCTTGTCGTGCTTGCCGTATGCCAGGCAGGGATTACGGGGCTGATGTTCATTTATCTAGTCTTGGAAAATTTCATCCCCTCCAACTCAACGCTTCTATTACTTTTAATGGGGCTTTGTATTTTTCTATATTTTTTTCGTCGTCGAATTCCCACCTGGTTTGGTAATTTGAGTCGCTTTATTTTCGCAAACCTATTTGAAATGAGAAAATCAGACTCAATTAAAAAGTAGCGTTCTCAACGCTCTCGCTAATTCTTGAGGCCGCTATTTTTTGATGGAAGCTGCAAATGCGGAGCAGACGATTCTAATTGATTCACAGCTGATAAACTTCGATAGCTACCTGAGACGGGGACATGATCCGCTGCTCGATCGCTTTTTGCGATAAGACCGATAACGCATTTCGGCCTTCATCCCCCAGATCAACAGTCCAGTCGTTCACATAGAGGTCTACGTGAGCCATTAAGACTTTATCATTAAATTCCTGAGCATATTTCCGCATCGTCGGTAACGTCTCTTCACGGTGCTCTAGCCCATAGACGATCGATGAACGAATTACTTGCTGAATTCGAGCTAACGTTTCGTGCGTTAACTCTCGACGAGCCAAAATACCTCCCAGAGGAAGAGGAACCCCGGTCTCTCGCTCCCAGCGAGTACCAAGATCCTCTACTAAAAAGAGCCCTTCCGCTGCCCAGGTAAATCGTCCTTCATGAATACAAACTCCAAAATCGGCGGTTTTCTCTTTCAGTGAAGGCATGATTTCAGAAAACAACTGATGTGCGACTCGCGTTTTCTTCAAGGCAATTGCCTCACCGTAAAAAAGTTGGAACAACATCGCAGCGGTTGTGAATTCTCCCGGACATAGCGTGCGGGTAGACTCAGGGGAAGCGAGGACATTATCCGGAGAGGCGCCTTCTTTCGCGGACAAAAGCAAGGGACCCACTCCAAAACCTAATGCCGATCCCGATGGCAAGACTAATGTTCGGTCAGACAGAACCGCGGCGGCATGGAAACTGGCTTTCGCGACGTCAAACCGATCTTGAAAAAGCCCCTCATTAAGCTGTTGAATGTCTAGTAATTCAATCTCAAAATCCAAACCAAGAAAATCAACTTTGCGGTCAAGTATTCCATGAAACGCAAAAGTATCATTGGGGCAAGTAGAAATCGCCATTTGGATTTTATTCGAATTTTGCATCAACTTTACCGTTAGAGAACAGTCTTTATTCGCATCAATAAAATTTCGCAGTCGTTTAAAGCATTCATGGAATCACCCAACAAACCAAGCAACCAATTAGCGTTCAAGGCAGTTCACCAGAAGACGGGTGGCTGACTCCAGAGCTTCACGGATTTTCCAATTACTCTTATCACGATCGCCCGCCCGATTGGAGATTCCACGCACCAAACAAAATGGTACACCGCACATTTTCGCTGCTGTAGCAACTGAAAACCCTTCCATTTCCTCTACAGCAGCTTCCGGATAATTGCTCAGCCTCACGTCTACATCACTGCTCGTACTGGATGCAGCACAAACCGTAAGAATTTGACACTGAGTGCCACCGAAGTTCGTGAGAGGTAAAACATCCCCGATAATATCTTGTTCCCTTTTGCCATTCCATTGCACCCACCCCATCTCACCTGCCGCCTGGTAGTCGCGCCCGCTGCCCGCTCCAATCCCGAAACATGCTACTTCACTACCAACCACTGCCGTCCCGATCGAAAGGTTTGAAGCATACGCTCCAGCAATACCGACCAATGCCACATTACTTGGCTGATAATGGGTAATTAATTCCATTGCCTTGGCTGCAGAAACGATTGGCCCGAACCCGCAAATTTCTATTGTAACATCGAATTTAGAAATACGCTCCATTACGAATTCGTATTCCATTGGAGTTGGAACCAAAATCAGCCACTTTGTTTTTTTAGGGGATGAGCTCATTCAAGTCACACTTCGCAGGAGATTGGGATCTACCATTCTTAAAAGATAACTACTATCAACTTCGATTCATCTTGGCAAACTATGCTAAGTCCGTCTCTGCAAATCAACTCTTCCGCTTGAAGAGAATCTGTTTTAGTACCTGCTCAGCTCTTTGCCAATTGGAGGCCTCTTTAGCAGCCCAATAACTCATTAAAGTCGCGAGGCATAACATCACCGCGTAACCACTCGTCGCTTGCCTGAACCTGATCGACGAAATCTCAAGCAACATCATCGGCCTCCCTCCAATCCCACCTAACAACAATCCTGTACAACAAACCCCGCAAATAAATGCATGGACTAACAAAAACACGGAGACGGATCGCAATGCTGACCAATCGTTAATTTGAAAAAGGAAAATGGCATACAACCCGTTCAAAAGACAAATCGCCAGCTGCCAGAAAAACCAATTGGGAAGCTCATTGACAGAGGTTGAATCACCCCAGCTAATCAATTGAGTTAATACAGGAATCAGGTTCAAACCGGCAACAAAGATCAATCCGCCGGCAAATAACTTTGCTAAAAAAAAACGATCTGCATTTGCCCGCGTCAGCCGTTCCTCCCACGTCCTCTCTTCACTTGACTCGGAAGAATTCCTCTTAATTGAGTCCGCAAAAGGTACGCCGAGGTCTGGACGAACAACTGCTTCTTGGACCACCGCGACATCAATGACTTGACTACCTTTTGTCCGAGTTTTCGCGCCCACCCTGTTTGTTGATGTTATCGAATGTGATCTTGGAGGATTTATTTGCGACGGTTCGCCAACAATCTCAACTGACACTGAGGGCAAGCTTTGTTTCGATTCGGATGTACTTTGCTGCCTTGGTTTTGCAACAGGAAGACGACTTTCATGATCGTCCTTTGACAATGAGACGTTTGGACTTGCGCTTACAGAATCGATTCCCTGACCATCAGGGCCTTTATAAACTTCGGCACGACATTCAACTGCTCGATCCCTCTTTTTTTCAGAATCTGAAATTTGCGGGATGCGAATCATCGTTCTGCACTTCGGGCATCTTACAACTTTACCACAGCGAGTCACCGTCGCATGTATGATGCATCCCTCGGGGCATCTAACTCGCAATGACATAGTACGCTCATTCAAAAAAGACTGATTCCAAGACCTTGCCTCAGCACTAACTATAACCGACCCGTCTGAGGCCATTGTACATTTCGCAGCCAGCACAGAACAAACCGAGCAAGCCATTTGCTCTCAATTTAATAACTTGCTGAATTCCATCGACTGTCGGATTTAGCTTCCTCGCTTCGAACGATGTCGAATACAGCATCCACATAAGAGGGTGCTAAGTGAGGAACAATCGAATCCCAATTCGAATTTCGTAATTCAGCCGCTCTCGTTTTCAAACGCTTCACAAACCTTTTAAAACCGCGGGAACTGGCTAGGCGACCGAATCGATCAACACACAATTCAATGCCACCGTGATCGAATCCAGAGCGCATCTCGGGAATCCGCGGCACCGGATCTTGAAAATTCACCCAGCGAAAGTGATTCAATTTTACGTGTTTGTGGTATTGCCGACTGGCAACTCGCGGACATCCAAATGTGTGGAGTTCAGCCGGTTGAGATTTTATGAACGAAAGCACGCACCGGGACGCACAAAGCGTGGCTGCTGCAGCCCCGAAAGAGTGTCCGCAAAACCAGAGATTACGTTCATTCGGCTCCAACTCTGATTCAATAACAGGCCAAATTCCGTCCGCCATCGATTTAAAATCATCAATCACGTACCCCGTTGTCTCCGCCATCGTCGCAGGCAGTTCCCCCAACTCCATCGCCTCGTCTAACTCTCTAATCTCTTTCCCACGGAATACCATCACCGCATCAAATTCATTTTGAAACCAAAAGACATCAATAGTATTGCCCGGAATAACTTTGCCGTCAGTAAACCCAAGTTTCCCAGCGATCGAATTAGCATCATGCAAAGGCAGATACGTCGCCAGTGCCATTTCGCAGAACAATAACGATCGACGCAAAACCGATAGTTCGGCTATGGGCCCTTGAAGCTGACTTTTAAAAAAGAAGTCTTCCGAAGTCTTCGTATCAAGACTCGCGTTCTTATCAGGAAGCTGAATTTCAGAAGATACCATTTTACAACCGAAATAAGGAAATCAAACTCACACTACAAACAACAACCATTGCAACGCCCGTCCCTCAATTCACCCAGTTGCATCTTACGACGAATGACAGTACCAGCGGGTTCTCGAACGATCGGCAAGCACATCTATCATTTAGTCTGCATCTGAATGGTGCCTCGCCATCCCTCGGGAGGTTTACCCTCAGACTGACCAATGAACTCCTCTATAAACATTCTAAAAGAATCTTCTGGACCCAGTATAGCTAATTCCGTTTCCAATCGCACCCAATCACCGGCCCGGAACGACTCTAGAAGCTTTTTCGAATGAACTAAATCCTCAGTCGCAAGTTCAGTCGCCGCGCAGACTTGAAAAACGTCGAAGGAACCCTCCATTCCAAATGGCTGGAAATTCCCCATCCCGCGCACTGAAATCTCCTCGAAGAACTCTGGTTCAGCCTTTAATGCCTCCAGCGTAACCGCATCAATAAGAATTTTCGAGTTGAGCCATTTCGTCATCCCTTCGAGTCGCGAGGCCAAGTTTACGACAGGGCCAAAGGCAGTCACCTTCACCTGATCGCGCGTTCCAATTTTCCCAGCGACGGATTCACCCGACGCAATTCCGATGCCGAACTGAAAGCCGCTATCTTCGCGACCGCTTCGACCAACTTCGCCTAGCCGCGCTTGGCTATCGACATGTTGATGAATCTCCAAGGCTGCTTTAACGGCAGATACGGCATTTTGCCCGCTGCCCGTTGGCAGAATCGGCCATCCCCAAAAACCCATGACAGAGTCTCCGTGGAAGTCCCCGATCACTCCACCAAAATCTAAAATATTGGATGTTGTAATCCCCAATGCCTCACTTACTCGAGCTAAAAGTTCTAGTAAATCATCCGACAATTCCTCGGAAGTCTTCGAAAACCCCCTTAAATCGCAAAACAACACCGATAAATCGCATGCTCGTGGCTGCAACACTGCCTCTGAATCGAGGACAGAGATCGCCTTCATTACCACCGGAGAAAAGAATGTCCGGAGGCTCGCCTCTTGTCGCTCTAGTTTTTTTACAAGCAACAAATTTCTGAGCGACGAACCAACCAATTCACAGAATTTAAGATCGCCCTGAAAATCGAGTTCTTGCGAAACGGAACTTAAACTGGAATCGCGGTCCCCGCGCTCTTTACCGGCAACGTAAACTCCCCAGCCAGGTGTTGCTGCACTTGAAATTGGAGACACAAAAGCCCAATCATTTTCATAGTCGACGGTATATTTTGATTTTCCATTTTTACCATGGCTCCAAATATGCAAAACCGACTCATTTGATTTCAGGGCTTGCTGGACAAGTGTCTCACTCGGCTGAAACCCACCACAATTTGCGTCGCGGCGATCCCATTGCATAATCACAATTTCTGAATCGTCCCGCGATGTATTGCCCACTTCCACTACTGAATCAAAAGAATCGACCGTTGCTCCAGTTTGAAGCCTTACGAGCCCTACGGTCGATGCCGAGGCAATACCTTGCATCAAGGTATTGACGATTTGTATCAATAAATTCTCATTATCCGTCGCGGTCGCGATGACCGTAGGCAACCGACTTAAGACATCGATCCGGCGATCAACATCACGAAACGAGACTTTTCGCAAGTAATCAGCCGTAAACGTCTTTTGACTAATCGGATTGGGAACATCTAAAGATCCAAATGCCTCTTCAACTGCGATCGTAAATTGGGTTTTACCGATCACAAAATGTTCGCCTGCCCCCAATTCAAAACAATCTTCCGACTTACCATCGTAGAAAACTGGATTCGAGGAACTTTTGAGTTTTTGAATGCGAACTTTGTCCCCCACCGCACGAAGGGAGATGTGGACACGCGATATTTGGCTGTCCCACGGAACGCGATATGACTCAGTTGCCCGACCAACGAAAATCTCATGCTCTGGTATTTGTCGCCGCCATCGAGAACCAATCTCGGCTCCCTCTGCAATAAGTTCCAACATGTTTTTCCTGTCCCGGTTTTCAAGTCCGCTTTGCCTAAACGCACTTACCTAACAAACTCATCGGCACGGATCACGGACGCATAAGCACAATCTGATTCAAGAAAAAAAAGCAGATTCCCACAATCAACAATCCTAAAAACGCTGCCAACAACTGCAATCGACCAGAATGGAACCCTCGCGTCGCGTGGTCTAGCCGCAAATATACAAACGACAAACCGAGTAGCAACAACAGGCCAGAAAAAACGATAGCCAAGCCAATGATGCGGCCTCGGACCACTCGATGGGTTTCTGATTCACCATTACCACCAGCGTCAACTATATCCCCAACCTGCTTAGAGACTTGCATACTAAGAAGCTCACCTGAGATCAGACTCGCAGGTTTCATCGGCTCACTAGCCATGGCTAAATTACCCCACATCCAACTCAGCAGAACGGCAAACAAAACTGCCCTTCCCAACATTTGCCAAAGCCTGTACGAAGACCAGTCTTTTCTAAGGTTTCTGTTTTCAATAAATGGGGTGGTCAATTTTTTTTCCGATTGCAACTAATCCAGTTTCAAAGCCACCGCGAAACAACGCGTTAATTGGCCGATTTTACGCTTTGCAGGTTACAAATTTCAATTCGCTTCCGAGAATCCAACCACGGCGCTGATAACTGCACTGAGAACGAAATCACCACCGCCCAAATACACACCGCCGTAAACGGAATCGACAACAGGTAACTCAACAATACACCCCAAATCATACAAATTAGAATTGCCGAGATACTCAACCGCGTCTTTCGAACAGGATCACATTGCCGCCACCAACGGATTCCCCCAAGGAAACAGGTGAAAAAAAACATATAGGCTGCCAAAGGCCCGGCGCCGGCCATCAAATCCCACCCTTCAACGAAAGGGCGAGAGGTCTCAAGCGATAATGATTTCAAATCGATATAAAACCAGTTGGCCGTCAAAAACGCAGACACACCCAACGACAATCCCAGTCCCATCATCGCAACATAGCACCATCGCGATTTCCCTGGCCGCCAGTCCCACCTTTTAGTGGCCAGCAAAATCGCCCAACACCCCATCACACTCACCATTGTCAACCAGGTATAATTAGCCCAATTCTCAATCGATGCATCCCAAGGACCGCCGTCGAGAACTCCCGTGACCACCGCGAAGCCAAGTAGATTTAATACAGCGCAGCTAAAAGCGGCAATTAACATCGAACCGATTAGCTCAGTTAAGCGGTCGAGCATGGGGCGACTTACCAACCATTGGCGAAGATGCGGACTTTCTTCCGACTGTCGAATATTCACCAGCCAACGCGACGACAGACCAAGCTTTTTTGCCATCGAATACCGCCACAAATAGTAACCGAGATAAAGACCACCAACGGACAACATCAGCGGCAACAGCCACTGAGAGTTTTGGATCACAACAATCCCCGCTATGATCAACATCACCATCTTGATCGGCGTTGAAAAATTTGCGGTTTCCCACCATGACGTAAACTTCGACAATCCTGTATGAAGTACCGCTGCAATCGGCTCCTCTTCGCGACCGCCGCCCATCTCATTGCCTGTAGGCGTTGGCTCGAGCAACTCGACAGTCTCTACGTCCGACCGGTTCGCGATTGAAAAAACGGTCTCCTTCTTACGTGCATGTTTAAGATTATCGATAATGGCATTCGGCAACTTATCGATCAACTCGGTAGGTTGTGTACGATTGGGCTTTGTTGATTGACGATTAGGACCCGCAGAATCAGTTTGAATCAGCGAGCCGATCGAATGTTGCGAAACAATTGAATCACTTCGCGATGCTACATCTGGCCAAGGCAAATCCGCTGCCATCTCAGAGATACTTCGATATCGATCCTCAGGATCTTTACGTAATGCTTTAGAGATCAAATCTCGGAAACGGGCAGGCACCACTGAAACATCCGGCTCTGCCGTCAGATGCTTCATGATGATTTCTTGAGCACTTTCCCCGTCAAAGGGAACTAATCCAGTGGTCAATTCAAACAGGATTATTCCCAAAGCATAAAGATCTATTTCTTTACCGTAGACGCCTTTACCTATTTCGGGAGCCATGTAATGAAACGTACCCACCGATTCAGTTTGCCCCGAACGCCGGCTGCAAGAAATATACTTGGAGAGGCCATAATCTCCAATTTTGATTACCTGTTCGTGCAAGTCACAAAAAATATTACCGGGCTTTAAATCGCGATGAACAATGCCGTTCTCATGCAGATAGGACACCCCCGAAGCAATCGAAGCAAACCAAGATTTAACGTCCTCATCTTTCAAACCGTTTTGATTTGCTTCAAGCACATCCCTTAACGATGGGCCGGGAACGTACTCCATCACAACCCAGCTCTCGCCTTCAACAGTGGTCCGAATATCCCAAAGCGAGATCAAGTTGACATGCTTCATGTTTAAGCATTGTCGCACACCTCTTAGCTCGACATCCAAATTACGCTGAATCTTTTTTAAGGCGACCTCTTTACCTGCATCATTAAGCGCAAAATAAACTTCACCGAATCCGCCGATACCGATTCCACGCTTGATGGTATATCCATCGAGCGGAGTCGCTCCACTGGGATAAGTAAACTTCATTCGGAGCCTCCCACCATGCCGGCTGGCTGCTTTGATCTAGCAATTTAATTCCACTGATTTTCTAGCCTAGTCGCAACACTGCCTGCTTGTCTAGGTTTCTATCTGGTTTGTCAGTTAATGTGTTCACAAGCTGGCTAACCTCAGAAGGACCAACCAACATGATCAACGTCAATCCAGAACATTTTGCGCAGCAACTTGCTACCGACGAATTAAACTGGCTCAAGTGTCAAAGAAAAATCATCACCGGCGATTCGCGAATCCATCCCAATTGCTGTTTCTGTCATTACCAATTTACCATCTACCTCCATCTCCTGTTTCGCTCGGCAAAACCACTGCCCCGCTCTTTCAAACAATACAAGGCTTTCGCTCCAGGTTGGGCAATAAACATGATTCAATCGATTTGGTCCTAAAATAATCGAGGTCACAGGAAGGATTACCGCATCGGCCCAAGGCACAGAACGGTGCCGGGAGACAAAATTAAGTAGCGCCGTTTTACTCAAAGCATGCGTTTGACAATAGGCTAGTTCGACCCCGCCCTCGAAAGACAATTTCTGCCCATTTTTCAAAACGACTTTTGAATCCAACTCGACCCCGTCTATCGAAACATTGCCAATCGGCTCTAAAAGATGTCCACCTTCGACGCGTTCAAAGTTGGCGTGATGGCTCCGCAAATTACCCTGTATGCCAATATCAACTTTTGCACCATCTATGGCCTGTCCCAGCGAATTAATGCGACTACCGCAAACGAAGTAACCGCCGACGCCGTCAACCCAAAGAAGAAATTTATTGCCAGAAGCTGGATAATCCATAGGCCTTATCCTATCCAACAGGCTCTGCTCGACAACCACATTTTTCGTATTTGGATTCATGTTGTTAGCAGGATCGCATTGAACTTTCGATGAATGTACCGTGGTCGAATTCATATGCCTTCTAGTTTTTTTCTTGAGGCGTGCTCTGCACTCTCGCCGTGCCTCAAAAGCAACTTGGTTGGTTGGAGCGATATGCAAAATCTGCTCACAACTCAGACTTACATCGCCCCATTTACCTTGAAGCGCGTGTGCCTTAGCGTTGGTAACATATTTTTTCATTTGCCGCGCCCGGGTCTTAAAAGCCAAAATCCGATCGGCCAAAAAAGGTAAATCCGGGCGGACAGTCTTTGCCTTCTCCAGTTCTGCAACAGACTTTTTAAATTGACCTTTTGCGGCGAAGCGGTTGGCTGAGTTCAGACATTCAGAAACCGTCTTAATATTGTTGAGCCGCCAGTCCATTACTCGACGTTGCCCGAGGAATTCGATGCAATTTAAAGCACAAACTGGCTCGCCGCGCACAAGTGAGGCATCGGCAGATTCGATCGTCAATTCAATCAACTGATTCTTGCGGGCGCGAAGCTCATTCCGGAATTCTTTCACATCGAAATTTGCAATCGCGTCGAGATCCTCCCAGGCCACGCCAAATCGTCTCATCGAAATAGCCGCCTGAGAACGCTCCAACAAGGCATCAGCAAGTTGTCGTACAAGAGTCAGTTTTCGGTTTCTATTCCGTATCTGGCCACTCTGACAGTACCGGATCGCTCGATCGAGATCGCCGGCTTGAAGAGCCTGTTCCGCAAACTTAATTTTCAAATTCCACTTCATCAGTCGAATCTCATCAAGGTCATCTCTAAAAAGAATCTCAAAAGACTAATAAAAAGCGGGACAGCTGGTTGGTGAACCGGCTGCCCCGCTTTTATCGATTAACCATTAAACCAGCTAAAACATCCAACTCACAACGAGCTAGTTAACCACCAAGTCAGCTTCTGACGATTCGTTAGAAATATCATCACTACCCGATTCTCTTGCCTCGAAGTAGGCATCCATATCGTTGAGTACATCCGAACTTGGCGTGACCGAATCATCATTTACAGGGATCTGCCCAAAGTACTTAGGCGCGATATTGTAATACTCTTCGTCGGCTGAAATTCGAGCATCAATGTCATCTAACATTTCACGCGTTTTCGACAATTGGCTGTTATCGAGCTTAATCTGCGTTGCGGTCGCAATAACTTCGTTCATACGGTTTCGGGCTGTTAAATTCTCAATTTGCAACTCCAGTTCGCGTTGCTGCGATTTTGCTTCACCTAATTTTAAATGGGCAGCAGCTAAAGATTCCTTGCGGAGATTGAGTATTTCGCCCTTCTTCTCAAATGTCTTTTCGGCAGTTTGATAGAGTGTAAACCGATGCCTTAAATCTTGCTTGACTCTCGCCAGATCATGGGCTTTTCCACGCGTATCGACGTAGACCTGACCGCCAGATTCAACATGTGAGCGGAGTGCCATCATTTCGTCATAACTCTTCTTTAGCATTTGCTCATGAGACTTCAGATCTGCCGCCAGCCGCTTTACTTTGACTTGCTCTTTGGAAATCTTATGAACCATGCCATGAATTTCCGGCCCAATTTCCTCAAGCTGGATTTTGGCGGCATCTAACTGATAGGCAACAGGCACCTGATCCTGTGCTGCTGTTCTGACCTTGGTCGCCGCCGTCTTTGCATAGGGGATTAACTTCCCACCAAACAGCAGCCCACCAATCACAACTGCACCCGCGACCCCAATGGCCATTTTTTTAAACATATTCCGCTCTCCTGATCTTTTGTTGGATGAACCGGCGTTCGTTACTAAAACATTTTGGCTAACTAGCCTGATCGCCGTTGTTGGTTGTTCGCCCATGCAGTTGGGATCTTTGGAAAATTTAGAAAAATTTTCAAAAGCCTGCTGCCGCACCACCCCGCTGATTTGCTTATTCCTGCTCCGATTTGAGCTTTCAGGCTCGTTTTAGTTATTTTTACGACTTTAAATCGCGAAAAAGTGCCGATTCTCAAAACAACGACCGCGAATTTTGATCATGTCACGAATTGCCCCTCATGAAAGCTTCTGTGTCCCCACGAAATTTGGGGGGATTCAAGTCAAGCTGCGAATCGAAGTCATGGCCTAGTTGATATTGGACCGCGTCAATGAAAACGCTCATTAAGTCAATCTGGATCTCTCGTGATCTTGCCTCAGCCACGTTGCTGGCGCTGCTAACCTTCGCAGCCTTCTGGATCGTATTGCTACCATTCAACCAAACCGTGCAGAAAACCTATTTGGCTCGGTTCCATTTAGACTCAGCCTGTTTTCAAATTTGGGCGATGCAACAACCTATTCCCTCAATGTATAACTTCGAAAACAGGGTATGGATCAGCCCAAAGCCAATTACTCAAAGCGATCTTTATCAAACGATCAGCAACCACAAAAATTCAATTCCTCAAATTGAAACACCAGCTACTCTTTTGACGGATCTTGAGAACATTGAGACAGAGCAAATCAATCACTTTCCAACCCGATCTTTCACCTTTGGAAAGACTCGTTGGATCCTCAAGCAGCAAGCAGAGACTCGGTACTATTACCTGAGCTCGCGTTATCGCAATGTCGAACATAGATCGGCTTACCGACTATCTCCAATTTCTGATCGTCAGTTTGAAGTCACTCGATTGGAGCCTTTGCGTGACTAATCAACTTACCACCCATGAGCATCCAGGCTCAGTTGAAAATCCTCAAATTAGCGGGATTGAACACGAACATTTATCACGTGTGCTGCCTATCTACCGTGTAGTTACGTTGACAATTATTGCATCGATGATTTGGAAATATGCTTATTTCATTCCAATTTTTCAAAGTTACGCCCAATTGGAAATAAGCGACTCATTTTTCCCATTATTTTTCACCAACCTCTATGTTTTAGCAGGCCTCTATCTGACGCCAATTGCTTTTGGAATCATTGCCCTATTCACTCTTAGCATCTTGCTTTTACGGGCTCAAGCCTTGACAACCCTCGGCTGCATGTTTGGGTTATGTGTTCATCAGGGAAGCTACAACGATGTCACATTTGTGACTTGCCTTTGGGTTTCCACTTGGTGTGTTTGGTACACGCTGAAAATTAACGAACCACCCGAAGAACTTATCAAAAAGTCTCAGAGATTTAGCCTGCTCATCATTTCTCTAATTTTCCTTGGTGGAGCTGCAGGGAAGTGGACTCCGGGTTACTGGTCTGGCGAAGTAATCTATGAGATTTACTTTTGCCATCGTGATTTTTGGTTTTTCAATTTACTCAGAAACCAACTCGATCCCGAGTCACTCAGAAAGGTTGCAACATTCTACTCGAGGACAATCGTACTCTCTGAGACCGCTTGTGCATTCCTATGGCTGCTCCAACCTAAGTATGGCGGCATGATTGCAATCGTGACGTTACTTGGGATCACATTCCTTTCTAACCTACTGCTACTATCAGTCACCTTTTGTTTGATGGGGCTGGCGATCGTAGCAATTGAAACGCCCCGCTGTAATACAGCCATTACGAGCCTGTAAAGCCAAGCATGTGTTTGATTGATTAAAGCCACTGAAACGTCAGCGCATAAAAAATGGCGGCAAGGCCCCTTTTGGCATCCCGCCAACCCTTACCGCCAAAAGCTTGTTTAATGCTCCCCAGCTCAAACAAGCTCTCAGAAAGTTAGGTCGCATTCACGAAATGTCAAAGCAGGAATCTAAGCGACGTTAAGAAAAACTTGAAATCAGCAAAGAATCTCTCTTGGTCTATCTTTCAATGCTTCCAATGGCTCGCCCAACCTCCCATTGTGAGAAATCAATTCGCCATCTAGCAATCTCGAATCGGTTCGTGTTCCCGCGAGAACCAGGGGTTTCCCTCCCAAAAAAAAAACGGATTATCGCGACATTTCCCAGTCGAGTCCAATGTCGAAATTAGTTGCTGAGTGCGTGACAGCACCGACGCTAATTCGCTCTACGCCAGTCTTAGCGATTTCAACGATTGAGTCCAAATTGACGCCACCGGAAGCCTCCAAGATTATCTCAGGAGACAATTGGTTACGAATTTCGACCGCCTCTCTTAATTGTTCGTTCGTCATATTATCTAACAAAACGATGTCGCATGCCGTTTTCAAGGCAACTCGCAACTGTTCGAGTGTATCAACTTCTAATTGCAAAATAGTGTCTTCGCCATTGGGCAACTCACTTGCATGTTTACCGATCCAAGATTTTGCGCTTTGAATAGCGACAGGAATCACATCGCCTTCCTCGCGAACCTGAGTCCGAAAAAATGCCAAATGATTGTCTTTAATCATGATTGCATCGTAAAGTCCCATGCGATGATTTCTCCCACCACCGCATGACACGGCGTACTTCTCCAACCTCCTCCATCCCGGTGTCGTTTTACGGGTATCTAATACGCAGGCGGAGGTCCCGCGGATTTCATCGACAAATTTACGTGTTAACGAACTTATCCCTGAGAGGCGGCACATAAAGTTCAAACAGGTACGTTCCATCGTTAGAATGTCATGCGCCAAACCGCTCATTACACCAATCGTTTGCCCCGCATTAACCAAGTCTCCGTCATTAATACTCACTTTCAATTTGATGTTGGGTGCCCAATGCTGCAGAACAAGTTTTACGACTTCAACACCGCAAACAATTCCTCCACTTCGACTTACAAATGCTGCCTTCGCATGAGCTGAGTCCGGAACAATCGCGGCGGTCGTGCAATCCACTCCCGATTCCAAATCACTAGAGTTGATATCCTCGAGGATTGCCATCTCGATTAACCTCATGCAATCTTGTCGCGTTGACTTAGAAAAGGCAGGGACTTCCTTCATCAAAACAGTCCTAGTTTAAAAATTGCGATGTTAATATTGCCAAAGGAAAATTGCTTACTGCGAATCGACCTAGGTCTTCGTAGTTTTCTTTACCATGCACCTTAAGTCGGCCCAAACAGGTATGGCAGTGGTTGATTTGAAACTCTCAGAAATTAGGCGATTTCCGCTCCGCGGTTGAGAAAATTTTCGATTCTTGTTTTTATTTGATCCCGAATCCTTCGAAACTGAATAATTTTTTCGTCATCAGAACCAGTCGCATCTGCAGGATCTTCAAAAGGCCAGTGAAGCGTCTGACCAACCCCGGGAAGCACAGGGCAAGCCTCCTTCGCATGATCGCAAACGGTCACTGCCAAATCGATCTCCTCACCAACAAATAAATCGACCGACTTACTTTCGAGGCCGTCGATCGAAAGCCCAAGCTCTTCTATCGACCTCAACGCCAAAGGGTGCACATAACCGGAGGGGCGCGACCCCGCTGAAACCGCAACCCATTCTGAATTGCCCGCATCCTGCCAAATGGCCTGTGCCATTTGCGAACGGCAGGAATTTCCGGTGCAGAGAATCAGTACTTTTTTCATCTTAATCTTCTAATCAAGCGTGAACGGGACGAAAGGGCAAATTCAACAAGGGCTCTCGAAGCCATTTATTGGAAATTCCAACCTAGATGATTTAACAGTCAAAATACATGCAAAATTCGTACGGGTGTGGACGGAAACGAATCGCTTCAATTTCGTTTCTGGTTTTAAAAGAAATCCAAGTGTCAATCACGTCTTTTGTAAACACGTCTCCCCGCAAGAGGAATTCGTGATCCATTTGCAACGCATGCATCGACTCTTCCAGTGACCTTGGAGTTTTCGGCACATCCCTCGACTCCTCCGGAGGTAAATCGTAGATGTCTTTATCCAAAGGGTTACCAGGATCAAGTTTGTTTTCAATTCCATCGATGGCGGCCATCGTAATTGCAGCAAATGCAAAATACGGGTTGCAACCGCCATCGGGACAGCGAAACTCAATTCGCTTACTCGCTGGATCGTTACTGTACATCGGAATACGGCACGCCGCAGAACGGTTCCGTTGAGAGTAGGCAAGATTGACTGGAGCTTCGTAACCGGGCACTAATCGCTTATAGCTATTGGTTGTCGGATTGGTTAACGCTAAAAGTGCAGGAGCATGTTTTAGTATCCCACCGATTGCATGCATCCCCATCTGACTGAGTCCAGCGTAACCATCACCACCGAATAATGGACAACCTTCTTTCCAAAAAGAAAGGTGGGTATGCATACCTGAACCAGCATCACCAAAAATCGGCTTCGGCATGAATGTCGCCGTTTTGTTGTGACGGAACGCCACGTTCTTCACAACGTACTTGTACATCATCATGCGGTCTGCCATCTGAACCAGTGGACCAAATTTCAGATCGATCTCTGACTGACCTGCAGTTCCAACCTCATGGTGCTGACACTCAACCTCAATTCCGCAGTCGATTAGGGTTTGCATCATTTCCGTTCGCAGATTCACCATTTGGTCGGCCGGAGGGCAGGGGAGATAGCCCTGTTGATGACGAATCTTGTAACCTAAGTTTGGATTCTCTTCTCGACCACGGTTCCATTGAGCCTCAACACTGTCTAAGTGATAGAACGCAGCATCGGGCCTTTGATCGAATCGGACATTATCAAAAATGAAAAACTCCGCTTCCGGGCCAAAAAAAGCCGTGTCTGCGATACCGGTGCTGCTCAAATAACTTGCCGCTTTGCGCGCTACAAACCGCGGATCCCGACTGTAATGCTCGTGAGTGATGGGATCGACGACGTCACAGATCAGATTCAAGGTCGGTAATGCGGCAAATGGATCAATGAAATTTGTTTCCGGGCGTGGTATCAGCAACATGTCGCTTTCATCGACTTGTTGCCAGCCTCGTACGCTCGATCCATCGAAGCCAAGTCCATTCTCGAAAATCGACTCTGAGAGCGCGCTGACGGGTATCGTTGTATGGCCCCAATGGCCTAAAAAATCGACAAAACGCAAATCAATCGCTTTTACGTTCGCCGATCGACAAAAAGCGATTACTTCTTTGGGAGTCAAAGTCTGACCTTTCACGCGTTGAAAAAATTGCTCCCGACCAAAACGGGAAATAAAATTTCTTTTTTTT
>CALKNI010000103.1 GCA_938091115.1 uncultured Pirellulaceae bacterium
TTCATTAATTAAAGCGCGCGTAGTGAGCATAACGCCCAAACTGTTTTTGTCTATCTGCTTAAGCGCTCTCGCGTTGGAAATCCCTTTTTCCAATTTTTCACCAAATGCAAAGCTTGCGCTGGAATCAACTGTCTCAGTTGGACCGCTCCCAATGTTTGTCTGTTGTACCGAGGTTACTGGCCTGGCTTCAGGAGGATTCTCTTGCATTAGCTGGGTGACGACACTCTGAATGAACGAAATTTGGATTTTTAGTTTTGTTTCGTAATTCTCAATTTGTTTGTCGAGCTCTACCAATGACCGGTCACGTTGCTTAAGTGTTCGCGATAGAAGGCCAACAGCGACAACCGTTCTCACTTCAAGTGGAACGATATAGTTGCATCCCCAATACTCCAGTTCCTCAGACTCAATTGCCTTGTCGATGTCTCGGTTCGCCCGTGAAAGTTCTTTCCGGGCCAGCGCGCGAAAATAAGCAAGGTTGTTTAGTTCAATCGGCGTTCGCGATATTTTTCCGGAAAGTTGGCGTTTGTAATTTTCAAGCGCCAGATCAAATTCCCCGAGATACTGGAAGCAGGTGGAACGAATTTGGTGGGCCAATTCGTCTTCCGGGGTTAGTTCAAGAATTTCATCACAAAGCGTAATTCCGAGTTCGCCCTGATCATTTTCGGCTAGTAGTTTTGCATAAGCTAATTTGATTTGTCGATCTTCAGGCGATTCTCGAAACGCCGTTTCCATGGCTTCCAAGGCTTCATGGCCTTGTCCTGCCTCGGCAAGGTTCATGGCTTTTGCAAAATTCCATTTCGCCGATTCTTCTTGGCAGCCAGCGAGGCTGGAGAGAACGAATAAAAAAACGGCCAAACTAAATTGGCTTTCCAGTGAGAGCCAAAAGCGTTTTTTTTGATTAGAGAAGTTAAAAGTCAATGAATTTTGAGAGCTAATAGAGATGTAATTGAAAGGTGTGATTTTATTTTACTCTTCTTAAGGGGCAGAATCCTCAGGGGGTTCGAGAAAATTTCGCGTAGCTTGGAGTAATTCATTCTTGATGAGCTGGAGTTGATTACGGTTGCGTATCTTGTTGCCCTGTTCATCGGTCACGTAGAAAACATCGATGACTTGATGAGCATAAGTGGAAATCCTTGCGTAGGTGACGTCGAGACCCAGTCGATGCAACTTCTTGGTTAATTTATATAGAAGACCGGCCTTGTCGTAAGCAAAAACATCTATAATGGTAGCTGTGCTAACCGTTTCATTGTCAATTTTTACCCGAATCTCTGGTCGCGACAGCTTTAAAGCGGCGTTTTCCCCCTTCTCCCACTTCGCTGGAAATTTTGGCGGATTTTCATCGACTTCTAAAACTAAATCCAGTGCACGTCGCTTAATGTCTTCGTAGCGTGCCTGGTTGGGTTGAGAGAATTGTTTGTCCTCGAACTGAATCCAGTAGAAGACTAATGAATCTCCCATGGGTTTGATGTCTGCCGCCCGGATTTGCAGGCCCAAGCTACTCAGCATTCCAGTGACCTTGTAGAAAATCCCGGTTCTTCGACTTGATACTTTACCGATGCATATTTCGTAGAGTTTTGATTTTTCTAGGCGGCTAACATCGCAGACCGCTTCGCGAGGATTGACGCGTCGAATTTCATTAAGTCGAGCTGCGATTGTTTCGGGAGAGTGGGATTCGCAGTAGCTGCTGGGAAGTGTTTCAACTTTATTCCTTAACCAATTCTGTTCGTCCTCGGTTTCAGCTTGTGCGGCAACTGAATTGTAAACGAAATCGAATCGCTCTTTTTCAAGGTTATCATTTTCGCCTGACAAGACACTTTTTGCTCGGTTGTATAATCCTGTCAGTAATCCTTGCTTCCATGGGTTTAAAACTCCCGGTCCAACGGCAGAGATATCTGCACAGGTAAGAACGTAGAGCATGGAGAGCATTTGGACAGAGCCAACGTTGGAAGCAAATTCGGCGACCATTTCGTCGTCATTGATATCACGGTGGAGCGCTAGATGGGACATGACGAGATGGTTATGGACGAGGAATTTAATTGTTTCGGTTTCGTCCTCGGTTAAGTCGAAACGCTCGCCTGTAGATGCCGCGATCCGTCGGCCAACCTCGCTGTGATCTTCGTGAAATCCTTTTCCCAGATCATGAAGTAGGATCGCCAGATGCAGGATGCTTTTTTCGCGAATGTTACGATAGGTTGCTCCCACGGTGTTCTGAGCATCCGCAAATTCTGTTAAATTTTCGAGGGCCTGCATCGAGTGTTCATCTACAGTGAATTTGTGATATTCATTGAATTGTAGTAAACCGCGGGCATGTTCGAACTCAGGGATGATCTTCCATAGAACTTTCATTTCATGGAGCCGCCGTAACTGAGAAGCGAGTCCATGAGTATTGGAAAGTAGCGCCATGAATCGACGGGCGCTTTCGCGAGTGAATTTGATATCTGGATTCTTGAGCATCTCGTGGCGAATGGCGATCCAAGTATCGTGCTCGATGGTTTTGTCGTGAAGACAAGCCAGTTGCATCAATCTTAGTACTTGTTCGAGATTTTTCTTGACGGACTCCAGTTGGGGTTTGGTGACCCCAATTTGAGTCGCACCCATTCGGAAATGGTCGTCAATTTGCCGTGTGACCAGAGGCTCTAACAGCGTCACGGCTTGAGCTTTTTTGCGACTCGTACTTTTCGCGACGAAATGTTCGCAGATATAGTGAATTCGGCTGGTGTAGCGGAAGTATTGCCGCATGAATTCTTCGACGGAAAGCAGCGCATCATCTCCCGAAAAGCCGAATCGTTCGGCCAGCCTGACTTGCTCGTTTCTGCCGAGTCCATCGTTGGCGCGATTTGCATGGAAGTGCATTTCATTGCGAACTCTTAGAAGGAATTCGCTGGAATTGTTGAGTTGCGTTGAATCCGCTGTTGAGAGGGCGCCTTTGGCGAGTAGGCGATTAATATCAGTCTCGCCAAACTGGACATAGCCGAGCCAGCGAACCAGGTGAATGTCCCGCAGGCCTCCGCGAGATTTTTTAACATTGGGACGAAGTAAGTAGACGGTTTCACCGAACTCGACTCGCTCTTTTTCCCTGGCTGCAATAATCGCTTTGATAATGTTAAATGTTCTTCGGTTAGTGATCCGCTTGAACCGCCCCGCAAAGTAGCGAAATAATTCTTCATTACCAGCCAATAAGCGGGCTTCGGTAAGCGAGGAGAAAATATAAGCATCTTTGAGCGACATACTGCAGGCGTCGCGGGGGGTACGCAGGCTGTAGCCTAGTTGGAAGCCGGAGTCAGTTATGTCTTGTGAGATTCTGCGCGAAAATTCAACAATGTCATCAGTTAAGCTGCCTTGATAGAGAACCATCAAGTCGACGTCGGAGAATGGTGCAACGTCTCTTCGCCCGCAGCCGCCCAAAAGCACGAGGCTAATTCGGGAGGCAAGTCCCGGTGAAATTTCCGCGAGTGCTCTTTCGTATATCTTTATTAAGATCGAATCGAGTAGGTCGGAAATGAGGTGGCAAGTTTCTCTGCCGGAAGCCCCTTGGTCATGTAAGTTCCGAATATCGACAAGGCTTGATTTCCACCGCTCGCGGGATTCGAGAACGTTAGGGCGAATGCCGATTCCATTGGTCATGGTAGGACTTGCTCTTTCCATCGCAAGGGATGGTTAATCATGAATGATTACAGTTTGGAATAGGTTGTTTGAACAACGCAAACAAAACGGGGATGGGGAACAGGGCGACCCGTGTGGTCGATCGCGAAGCCCTGTTGCTTATTTCATCCCATGGTTCGGAGCGGACTGATTTTTAAACCGCGTCGGCGCCAGTCTCACCAGTTCGAATTCTAATGACCTCGGAAAGATCTGAGATAAATATTTTACCGTCACCCATTTGTCCGGTTTGTGCTTTGCCGATAATGGTGTCAATGACACTTCGAAGTCTTTCTTCTGAAACAACCACTTCGACTTTGACTTTTGGGACAAAGTCGATGGCGTATTCATTGCCACGGTACATTTCAGTGTGACCCTTCTGCCGGCCATAGCCTTTAACTTCAGTAATCGTCATTCCCTCGACACCACACTCCGTAAGTGCTGTTTTGATGTCATCGAGTTTAAAGTGACGAATAATGGCTTCTATTTTTTTCATAAAACGTATCCTTGACCACCGTATTGTTTGGTTTGCCGCACATCCGCTTAGGGGATGACGCAAAAGACTCGTGACCGACTACGTGTCGGTGACCACACTAGAGCCTACGTGATTGTAACGCATTGTCGCTAAATTCTAATCCATCTGACAAGATTGTTTTTGTGCCGAATTCGAGAAGTGGTAATCTTCGGACAAACGATTTATCTCTGGGAAATCAGCCATTGAGACACAGGCAAGGCTGAAATCTTAGCCAACGGAGGTGCGTTTGCATTTTTTAGGTGCAAATTTTTTTTTAGGATTTGTCCTTTCGCCCAACATTCCATTCAGTTTCTGGGCACTGATCGAGCTGGTTTGTGTACCTCGCCAGTACAAAAAGTAAGTCGCTTAAGCGGTTAAGATAGATAAGTTCAAGTGATAATTCAGTCTCTATTTGAGAGTCCATCAGTTCAACCAGTTGCCGTTCGGCGCGACGGCAAACCGATCTGGCAAGATGAAGCGTGCTACCAGTCCTCCCACCACTGGGAAGTATAAAAGCTCTTAACGGAGGGAGTTCTTCATTGTATTGGTCAATCGCTTTCTCAAGTTCTGCGACTCGTTCAGATGGAAAGTTGGGGATGCGATCAGAAGTGCTCAAACAGGCTGCGACTCGACTACCGAGATCAAATAGGTCATGCTGGATCTGTGTCAGCAGTAAATTGAGTGATTTCGAACGATTTTCAACCCGCGCCAAACCAATAAAAGAGTTGATTTCGTCTGTCGAACCACAGACTTTGATTGCGGAATGAGATTTTGAGACACGAATTCCACCGAGTAAGCTGGTCTCGCCTTGATCACCGGTTTTAGTATAGATTTTCATCGAATTCCTAAACGACTTATAGTGTTTTTAATTTCTTGGGTCGAATTTTAAAAGGTCTCGCCGTGACCAAAGTAAAATCTTGCGGGTTTTTAATTTATCGAGAAGATCCTAGCCCATCTTTTCTTTTAATGCGACACGCAGATCGTTGGGATCTACCGAAGGGGCATGTTGACGATGGTGAAACTAATCTTGAGTGCGCCTACCGCGAACTCGAGGAGGAAACCGGAATTCGGCCAGAACACATTTTAATGGACGAAAACTTTAAATTTAAAAACAAGTATTTGTTGAAACAAAACGGCAAGGGTGGGTTCGTTAAAAAGAAGAAGTTGATTATTTACCTCGCCAAACTGTTGGTTTCGGTTGATATTACCCCAACAGAGCATGAAGGATTTGAGTGGTTTTGCTGGGCGCCGCCTCATCAGATTCAAAAAAAGACTATCGACCCATTGCTACAGCATTTAGAGGAATATTGGAGCGAGGTCAGTGATGGCGTTCGTGGCCTAGCTTAAGGTTCAGCGGGTAATCTCAGCCCTGTTCACCAGCATCCGTTGCTCATTCTCAATCTCGATAGAGCCGTGCGAGGTAAGTGTTGAACGTTTCAGTTGGCTTGCTCAAGAAGTAAAGAAGTTGGGAGTACAATTGAGTTACTCTGTTGCTCAAACTTCGGCAGTCGCAAGATAGGATGTTCCGTGGCAGGCGAAGGTAGCACACTGTCGGTTGTATTCCCAGCAATCTTGACAGTGCGGGGTTTTACATCTTTCGCATATCACCATTTGTTCGGTAATTCGCCCATTGCAGATTGGGCATGTGATCGATTCGAGAATGGTAGCGTTATTCTCGTTCAGGAAATGAAGTCCTTCGGTAGAGATTAGCATCAACTGATCGAACAACTCAAGTGAGTAACGGATAAAGTTATGCAGTGGAAGGAGGTCTTTGAGAAAGCCGGGTTTTTGAATGAGCAATTTTCCTCGTTTGATCGAGATGTTGAGTTCGTTTGGTTGAGTTGAATCCAGAAGTCGAATTAGGAGACTTTGGACATTGTAATTCAGCACTTTGTTGACTTGTTCAAACTGGTTAGTGCGGACGGAGAATCGGGAGTTAAATGCCACCTGTTGGAATTCTACGGGCAAGATTTTCTTTGTACCTCGCGCTAATTTAGCGTCAAGCAGGGTTATGATTTGAAGTTTGAGGTCGTTGTTTGGCCAAATCAGCGACATCTCCGTAAGTTTACCAGTTTGGAAAATCGAATTTGTGTGACTTTGAAGAAGGCAACTCGTTCGTCCATAGTCAAACGCCAGCGTCGGTTTTATAAAACCCCAACCATAGGTTGCCCCGCCAATTTTGTTTTTACCAATAAAGTAATTTTCAAGTTGGGAGTAGGTGCGGTTCCATTTCCCAAATTGTTTTAACATTGAATTTCCTTTCCTGAGGCAGCTAAGGCGGTAGTTAGGGTAGTCTCGGTGTCAAAATGTTTTAATTAATCAAGATTGAATTTCTCTTTTTGTCGGAGTAATCCCGGAGTTGGGGAATTGCTGACAAAAAACATTTCACTTGCATTCGTGGGGGATGCTTGGGGATTTATCTCTTGAGAGGTGCGGGGTAAGTCCAGCGATTTATCAGAGATCTCTTGTTCAGAAAGAGAAGCATTTGTGTCATCGAAATCTTTTTTTCGACTTGATTGATTCAAAAAGAAACCGGTTGCTAGAGTCGCCAGGCCAGTCCCGCCAAAGATAGCCCAGTACCATTTTGGGTTAATTTGACCCATTGATGAACTTAAAAGCTCCGCCTCATTATCTGGATGGGATGCTTGTTGAAACCTCTTTTTTAAAGCGGCTTTTGCCCTTTCATGTGTCTCTGCCATCTCGCTTAATTTTTGATCATGTGCACGTTGCTTTTGCTGAAGTGCAATTTGGTAGTCTAAGTTCTTGCTGGTTAAATTCTCAATCAATAACTGTTGGTTTTGATAGCTTGATTGGAGCTGGTTCTGAGAAACTTGAAGTTTGGTGTATTGGTCGACAAGTTGAGGATACCCGGTTTCGTGGGCTACAATTGCCGTGAGGATTTCGCGATAAGCACTTTCTTTTGCGGACAGGATCTCATCAGCAGTCAATTCAGCGTTGGCAGTTCTTGTTTGAGTCGTGAGAGATTGGTCGACACTACTTGTTTTACTGTCAGCCCATTGGTTGTAGGTGAGAAAGCAGAGGAAGATAAACTGCAGCACCAACAATCCTGCGATGGAGACTTCAGAGATTATTCGGCGGTTCTCCATTACCACTACGGGAGGGGAGCTCGTGTTTTGGGGCGAGTATCGAGGATCTTGATTCAAGACGGGCTCCTTGTTGTAAAAATTTGCATACTGCTCCAGCTCTACACTTCTTAAACGGTTGGTGGTTAATATGAATCCTTGGCTTTGCCGTTTTTTGGCGGGGGAACTGTCAGCCCAGTAGAACCAGCCTCGCTCCTGCTTGCAGGGATCGATCACCAAAGCTACATCGAGTGCTCGGTTGAAAAAATTATTACAAATAAATAGATCCATCCCGGACAGAAAGACGCCCCAGCCGGGATGCGTGTGATACCAGCCAACCATTTCTAAATCGGGGCGAAACCCTTCTCGCTGACGCGTTATTTCTCGCCAGGTTTCGTGTGTAAATTTGAATGTGCCTTTCGTAGCTTCGAAGTGAGTTGCTCTCAAACAATCCGAGATTACAACAAACGGTTTTCCAGCGTGATCGATAAATTGTCTACCCAGCAAAACTCCGCCTAACTCGACATTGGCATTACTAAGGGCGTGGGCTTCCATGTCACGTTGGACATCGAGATCAACGAAAATAGTGAGGTCGTCTGAAGCGGTTTGGCCAACAACTTTCGTTGAAAAATGGGCGTCATCATCGGGGCGAATCGAGATTTGAGGTTGGGCTTGTGCCATTTCGCCCAGTTGAATTTCATCATCCATGCCTAGCATTCCTTGCACTGGGATGGAGCAAGCAGTGAGCCAGTGTTGGCTGGCTGCTGGTCGTTTGTATTCACGGCAAAATGGGATGCTTCCGGTAAGTCATTTTGTAATTTTACGAATAGTGTTTCTTGACCGTCTGAGACTTTTATGATGTCATACTCTGGAATGCCCAGGTCATAAAGCGTTTCTTTAGCAAGCTCGGAGTCGCATTCTATTTCGCTAGTTGTGAGTGGGTGGCAGGCCTCTCCACAGTGATGGCAAATTCCTTTTTCAGCAGTGACCTGACTCGCGGGTATCAGCTCGCGTTGTTCGATGCCACAGGTTCGGCAATTGAGCGAAATAAGAAAGTCGCGATCCAATAAGATGCACCAGGAATTAAGGGGTAGGTTTTGTCCGGATATCGTATTTCTCAGGTGGATAAACAGTTCTTCAGCTGTTGTGGTTCTGGCGGTCGATGGGAGGTCAACGATTTTGTCATACGTCTCGTGAGACAGGCAATCAGGACGTCTTGGGTATCGAGTTTGATAAAAATTATTTGAAAGCCCATTGAAGACCAAGGCTGAGCCTTCGGCAGTTGGTAATTGATGAATCAATTTGAGCGCCTCTTGGACTTGGAGTCCTCCAATAATTGAAGCGATCGTTGGCGCGGTTGGGACTTTGCCCTGTTGGATATCTTCTTTGCGTAAAAGCGGGCAACTATATCGCAGGGAAATGAGGCGATAGTCATTTTCAGTCATCGCGCACTCGTAGCACGCACCTAAAGGAGGGCAGAAGACTTTGGCGACCCCATTGATTTCCTGAATTCCACCGTCAATCCAAGGTCGATTTGTTTTCCAACACATTCGATTAATCCACAGTCGTGCCTCTCGATTGTCAACACAGCATATGACGAGATTCATGTCAGCAACAAACCCCAGTCCGATGTCAGTCAGGATATCTCCAACGATTGGGTTGATGTTGCAGTCTGGATTTAGGTCACGAGCCATTTCTGCAGCAACCAGAGCTTTCGCTCGCCCTTCGTGAGTTGCCCGGAAAAGAACGGAACGGGAGAGATTGGATTCCTGAACTTTGTCGAAATCAATGATGTTGATTTCCCCAATTCCCATCAAAGCAAGGTTCTTAATGACTTCATTTCCCAAGGCCCCTGCACCGACAACAAGAATTTTAGCTGCTGCGATTTTTTCCTGTTCCCACCAAGCGATTAACTTCAATCTGGAGTACCGATCCGAGTCGTCGATTATCATCGGACTGCCGGGGTCAGGGTTGGAGTTTGGGTTGGGCCTCATTTTGTGTCACTTAATTATTATGAATGAAGAAAGGCATCGTTCCGAATGCGGTGACGTTTGGGCTACTCGTTCGTCAATCCAAAAACATGATCTCGACAGTTCGGCCATTAGGAGGATTGGCTGCGAATCTGGCGTCGATTATTTCGATCCCAGATTCCAAGATTTCAATTCCATTTTCTGTGACTTCGATAACGGCCATCTGATCAAGCGGATCCGTGTTTGCGATTGCAGCTAGCGATGGGATTGGCTGAAGAGGTGCGGCTTGCCCGATTAGATTGCGAATGGGACGTTTGTCGGTTGGGAAATTGTTCTCAGGTTGTAACCGTGCCCAATGGGCTGCTTCGCGGTTGTAAGGACTTTCATAATCAAAGTTTTTATAGCGGATCATATCCCAGAGCATTGTGCTCATTTCACACAGAGTTAAGCTTGGCACCCAGTGTTTTCCGTAGCCACCAAGACAAACCACCCCGTTGTTTGAGATGTTGGGATGAAAGATCTTTGTTTCCCAAAGCAACCCAGGTGCCAAACGAGGATAGGCAGAGCCTAGATCGACACTTACAACGTGTTTCGAAGTTACGTGGACTCCAGAAAAAGACGTTTTTTTAATCCCATCCCCGCGAAACGTTAGGCGATATTTTGTCGGTAGTTTTCGAGAAGAACCAGCGGTTTCAAATGAAAAAATAGAACTCTCCTCCTGGAGTTGTTTGAGTGATTCTAAATCGGATTGAAGGCGGCGGTCGCGAGGAGATTTTCGCATTTTTCTCTCTTACATAAATCTTTAAAAGACTGGTCAAACGTGGATTAATTATCCCGCCACAATCTCGGGATAGATGATGAGATGATCTCCTTTTGAAACATTGGCGTTGACGAGGGTTTCACTTTCGTGAAGTCGCCTTCCCCCTTCTTTATGATCGAGGCTGTAGCTCATCGGCTGGCCATCCGGGCCGATAGTGGGCAAATTCATTTTTGTGATGATATTGGGAAGAATGCGTTGGACCGTGATCGATTCAGAAACGATGGCTTCCACACTTTTTGAGCCGGTTTGATCGAAAAACGTAACCTGCGTCCCCTGTTTTTCCGAGGTTTGCGTCATTTTTTAGCACTTTCCTAAATTTATCAGATCGCGAAGAAAAACTTGGATCCCCACCAAGCGTTTAGTCTGTTGCACACAGCAAACAGACGTTTTTCGACAAACCTCCCTTTATCTTGGCTAAAATTTAGAAAAAAAAGAGACCGCGCTGGTTTGTTTCGCGCCTCCGGTCAATCCTTACTCTGTTTTATCCAGAAAATCACGGGCAAGCAGCCCGTAGATGTGCACATCTTCAAATTGATTCCACTTGCGGATGTGGCCCTTTCGCGTTCCCTCGAAGCTCATCCCAATTTTTTTAAGAACCTTACCTGAGGCAGGGTTTTTTACGAAATGTTGAGAGGTAATCCGCGCGAATCCAAGTTCTGTGAAGCCATAGCTAACGAGGCAGTTAGCGGCTTCGGTTGCGTAGCCCTGATTCCAGAAATTAGGGCCAATCCAATAACTCAGCTCGGCTCTGTGATGTTGCTTGTTGGCGATCAGTTCCACCGTTCCAATCAGTCGCCCAGTTTCCTTTTGGCAGATGGCCAGAACATAGGCTTCGCCTATTTGCCAGCGATCGTGGTTTCGATCAATCCAGCGAGAGGCCTCTCCTTTTGGATAGGGGAAGTCAATGGATTCTGTATGGGCGGCCAGTGTCCGGTCATTCAACAATTGCTCGATCACCTCTGCGTCCTTGACGAGCAGTGGTCGCAGTCGGAGCCGCTCGGTTTCTAAAGAATTGAGGTCATGCATAAAGGGGCTATCGGGATGAACGATTTTCAGCTGAAATCCAAGACGAGATTCAATCTGAAACGCCTGCTTTCTTGGAGAGCCCTATTGTTGCAGCAATTCCTTCCAATGGGCAGACACTCACCCACTTAAAGCCGTGCTTTTGCGTGACTATCTCTAGTTGATTCGATTGGAAATGAAAATGGCCGCCGTTCTGAAGTCCCCTTGTTTCGCCTATGGGGCGTAGCCTGATTATGAGGGTTGTACGGGTCGCTTTGGATAAAAAAGAAGCTTTGAATTGGTGGTAATTCGCGATCAGCTAAATCTTGACCTAGGTTTCCGTAAAGGGCCAGGAAGCCTTCAGCGAACTTTGCTGCCCCCAGTTTGGCAATTATGACTGAGATCAATAATGAGTTATTTAAATCGCTTCTTTCAGGAAGTATTCGACAATAATCCGCTCCCTTCGATCGGAAGCAGTTTCGATCAAGCGACCGATGCGCAGATGGCTGCTCATTTAAAAACCGATCAGTATGATTCGTTTCATTTAACCGAGGCAATCCGCCCGGCAATGGATTTGAAAATCAAGCCGAGTCAAGGTTATCGCCACGATACTTATGTCGATCAGGAAACGAAGACAAAAGTACCGGTTATCATGGCGGCCGCATCGCGAGAGCAGCTATTTCCACTTTTCATTCGTCTAATTGAACGGCTCGGCCCTGTTGTTGATGTTGTTCTTGAGTCCAGCCATACCCGAGGTCAGGGGGGACATTTAAATCTCTACCGAGAACACATCGACATATCGGTGCTGACAAGTATCTTGTGGGATTTTGAAGATCTGTTGCTTAACGATGGGTGCACTGGTATCGCAGTTTTGAACCCTAACACCCCGCAGGAAATTCAATTTGAAGAGCACAAGTTATTGATTGTCTACGGCAGTCCATTGGAGCCATTTGAGTTTACTCTCGAGTCTCATGGAGTTGGCGAGAATGAAGGAATTAAATTCATTAGGGAAGCTGAGCACATTCATTCGTCATCAGATGAGTTTGCCGAACAATTTTCTCAATTAAAAACTGCGCTGGGATTAGATGGTGATCATGGAATGCCAAAACAATCTCGAGGTGGGGATAACGAGGGGGAATACGGCGAAACGATTTAAACGCAACTCTTTTGATTATCGCACTTGTCTTTTCGCGATCTAGTCTGCTGTAGCCTCCTTTCTCAAATTGGGCTTCAGCAGATTTTTTTTTAGGTCTCCATGTTTTGGGCGTTGATGTTTTTGAATAGCTCTCTATTAAATACGAGTGAGTTTGGTGATCCTTCCAGTCTGAACCCACTCGGCAACAAAGATGTTTCCCTCGCTGTCAAAACAGGCATCGTGTGGGTGTACGAATTGTCCATCGACCCAAAGTTCTGGTTTTCTCCGTAAGTCTTTTACTGAATTAACTCGTTCAACTGCCTCTCCGAGGCGCCCAACAATCTTGTTGTTTTCATCAAGGAGCGTTATCCGCGCTTTTAATTCAGGGATCATCATGATGTTTTTATAAATATCGATATTGGCGGGAAGACCGTAGCCTGTCAGAGTTTCAATGTATTCCCCGTCCATGGTCAGGTATTGGAGAGTATTGTGGCTACGGTCAGTAACGATGATCGAAGGTTCTCTGCCTTTTCTTTGGTCAACCCACAATCCGTGGCATAGGTTGAATTTCCCCTCGCCCTTTCCGGTTCCGCCAAACAGTCGTATCCATTTCCCGTCTTTATCAAAATGGTGAATGCAATGGGCGCCGTATCCATCTGCGAGCAGGAATCCTCCGTCGTCTAAAAATGCAAAATTAGTAGGCAAAAATCCTTTGCGCGTCCAATTAGCTTGGGTAGAAGTGTTTTCTCCTGACTGATAAATACCCGATTCCATAGGAGCTTTTTGATACCAAACAGTTTCCCCCATGAGAGTCATTTTTGAAAAACACTTGACCTGTTGATAGGCAGCGACGTAGAGGAACTCCTCGTTCCCCTCTTTGCGTATCTCAATTCCGTGGCCTCCCCCTTGAAACTGACAGCCAAACGCCCGGATGAATTTTCCCTGCGGATCGAACACAAAAATAGAGGGATGGTCTTTAAGGTTTGCTCGGCCTTCGTGAATGACATAAAGATTATTGGCCGAATCGACGGCGACGTTATGAGTGGTTTGCCAATGGTATTTTTTCGGCAGCTTGGCGAATTGATGGTCAACCTTGTATTGGAATTCTCCTTCACCCGTCACAATATCTTTTGCGTGATTTTTGGAGATGGCTGTCGAAGCCACACCACTGAGTGGGCTGAGTGATGTTGCTGTTGCGAAAGAGGCCAGTGATGTTGACAGGAAGTTGCGGCGCGTGTGATTAGTCTTCAATTGAGTTGTTCCCTAAGTTCATCCGATTATTCGACCGAAAATTCTTTTGTGCTGATTGTGACTTCTGTGGTGCGGTCATGCAATAAAAATAAGAAACGCTGTCTCAAGAAAAACTAAGAACCTATCTGCGGAGTCCGATTTCGATTTGCCAGGTTTACTGCGGCGGTTGAAAAGTCAAATGACGGAGACTTTGTCTTCCGGACGCAAATGGGGACGCCGATTTGTCCGCTGAGCACCAAAGATTGCGAGTCGTCTATTCGTGGCGTAAGGCTTCGATCGGATCGAGTTTTGCAGCGCGAATGGCAGGGTAGGTACCAAAAATCAGTCCAACAACCAAGGCGATTAGAAAAGCCAAAGGTATGGACGGGAGGACGATAATTGGAGTCATGTCGCGAACAGAATCCGGAAGGCTTAGGATGGTTGCTGGGAACCAAAGAATTAGGAATTCTCGTACCCAAATCACTACCCAAGGACAGGCGAGGCCGCCGAGAATCCCTGTCAAACCACCAACGGTTGAAAGCACGACTGTTTCTACTAGGAATTGGAGTATGATGTCCGCGCGGTTGGCTCCCAGGGCTCGCCGAATGCCAATTTCGCGCGTTCGTTCGGTAACGGTTGCTAACATGATATTCATGATCCCAATGCCACCTACAACCAGCGAAATTGCCGCAATCAGTCCCATGAACGCCATAAACATCAGACGCGTCGTTCGGGCTTGTTCGAGTAATTCGAGTGGTGTGACGATGGCAAAATCTTGCTCGTCGTGTCGACTCTCCATGATCGACTGAATAGCGATTGAGGTTTCAAGTACATCTTCAATGTTCTTTACACGAAAGGTAACTTGGCTGATTTGAACAACTTCGTTGACTCGGGTCCCTGCGCTTCGCTCCATGGTCCAGTCACCAATGCGACGCCAGAAAGTTGTCAGTGGAGCGTAAACGTCGTCGGTAAAATCTTGCGCTTCGAGTGAACTGCCAACTGCGGCCATGATGCCTCTAGGCTTGGTAACTCCCACAACGCGGTAGGGCATGTTGCGGATGAGGATTACGATTCCAATACATGACTTCAACGGTCTCAATGATTTGGCAACTTCGTAGGAAAGCACGCACACATTGTCATCATTGGCAATGTCAGGAGCTTCGATAAATCTTCCTTCATGAAGATCGAGTTTCAGTACATCGTCATATTCCGGCGTGCAGCCAATAAAATGGACGGCCCTGTCCGTTTCCCCATAGTAAAGCTCGCGCTGGGCATCCCTGATTTGAAGGGCTTGATCGATTGAGGTTATCGTGCTCGAGAGAACGTCGAAGTCATCGCGTGTAATTCCATAAACTGCCATGGATTCCTGAGAGAGTTCTTCGGTAACAGGTTTTACGCTGCGGAGAATAATATTATTGGTTCCAAGTTCCTCAATTTGTTGTTGGACTTTTTGGCTGATTCCCTCGCCAATTGCGAGCAGCCAAATAACGCTGGCGATTCCAATGAAAATACCAAGTACAGTCAAGCCGCTTCGCATTGGATGCAAGGCGAGGCTCTTGGTACCAATTTTCCAGATTGTCGGTCGCAGTAGTTTCATGGCGCAAACAATTGGGAATCAGAGCGGAGTGAACTCAGTTGGCGATGGTGACGAGGGAAAGCGAACGCGACTACGGAGATGACGGGAAATCAATTGCATCACGATAGGTGTCGGCATCGACGAGAATTTCTTCTCCAGCGCTGAGTCCCTTGGTGATGACCGCAAACTTATCATTGTTTGAACCGATGCTTACTAATCTAGGTTCGATTTTGCCTGCTTGCGTTTTGACGATTACGAAGTAGGTGTCTTTTCCTTGGAGCACCAGGCTGGAGACAGGTGCCATAACAACATTTTCCTGTTGCTCTACAAATATTTCGACCTTCCCTCGCAAACCACCGCGAATCAATGGACTTAATTCAGTGATGTCGACGAAGACTTCATACTCAATTGGAGCTTGATAGTAGCGTCGGGGTAGTGGAAACGAGCTGACTCTTCGGACGACTCCTGCGATTGGGATTTCAGGCGCTGTGTCAACTCGGACTTCGACTCGCTGCCCGACCTTGACCTTGTTAATTTTCGAGTCGTTGACTTTTGCATTGACCTGCATTTTTGAGGGATCGGGTAGATAGAAAATTTCTTGGCCGTCACGAATTGACGCGCCTTCTTCAATCACAATTGAAGAGTCTCGCCGATCGGAATCGTTTGCGTAAACCACGGTTCCCGCTTGAGGAGCGACGATGCGACAACTCTCGACCTGGCGGAGGTATTCGGATTCCCGTTGTTTACTCAGATCTAAACGGTACTGAGAGGCTTCGAGCTGTGCGGCTTGCTGTTTAATTTCAGAAGTCAGTTCAGCAGTCTCTCGATCACGGCTAAACTCTTGATAGATTCGAAGTTCTTCTTGAGCGAGTATTAGCCTTTCCTTCGCGGTTTCTGCTGCAAATTTTTCAGCTTCTTTTTGAGCGTTAGTCGCATAGCCTTTGCGACTGAGCTTCAGAATGTGTTGATATTTGTCGAGGGCTCGGTTTTCGTTTTCTTTGGCGACATTAATCTCTGCATTCAGTTTTGCGACTTCCTGATGATACTTTCCATTCTCAAATTCGCGTAGTTTCCCCCGAGCTGCTTCGAGTTGGCTTTCCGCCTTGAGAACGTCAGACTTATCTTTGGCTACGACAATTCTTCTTTCAATTAATTCTTCCTTTAAAAGCGAGTCGTCCAGCTGACATAGAAAATCGCCTTTTTCTACTTTGGTCCCTTCCGGAACTAGTTCTAAAATTGCAACGCCTTCCCTGCCTCGCGATTTCACACGGCAGCGGATTTCGATATTACTCGAACTTTCGATATCACCGACTTCATTAACGGACGCTATGAATTTACCCTTAATTGCGGTGAACGTAATCGCGTCGGCCCCGATACTCGCTTGCTTGTCACCGTAATTTCGCATAAGTAGCGATCCGACGACGACGGTGCTGCAAAGTAGCAAGGCTACTAAAATTATGAGTTTTACAATTCCTGTTCGATGGTTCATGGATGTGTTCATTACTGGCGGAATCAAATTACTTTCATTTGAATACCGAATTACGAAGTGATTATTTTAAAGTTTTTCCGATTTCATGATGTCCGAGAAGGGGCGATTATTTACCCGAGCCTTCGTTAATCAAGTTATTTTAAGGGAAAGCTAGTGAGAGTCGTTTTTTACAAGCTGCAGATATAATTGGTAGATTATGAGAGCCCGATTCTACTGCAAATAAACGCAGTTTATCCCATACTTTGCTGATTTCGTCTCTGGAGAGCTGGTTTTTCGAAGCTCGACTTGCCTAATCCGATTTTTCCGAATCTCTCGTCGAATTGAAAATCTATGGCCATGGGAACTAATTCAGGCCGGAACTGGGGGCGACTACTCGGACAAGGTTCCATTTTGTATGATGACAGAATGTCAGAAGAAAACGAAAAAAATCTCGCAATTCCAGTTCGTGTTTTATTGGTCGATAACGATAAAGACCATGCTAAGGCGATGCATGAGAGTCTTGAACGAATTGGCTTGGAATGCAGCTACGCGACCTCAGGTCCGGAGGGCGCGCGGATGCTTAATGAAAATACATATGAGGTCGTGGTCACTGACCTGATGATGAATGATGTGGATGGCATGGCGATTTTGAAGAAAGCCAAAGACATCCAACCAGACTGTGAAGTTATTTTGGTGACAGGCCATGCGACCGTTTCCCGAGCCGTGGAGGCGATGCGTGAAAGAGCATTTAACTTCCTTGAGAAGCCAATTACTCCTAAGCGTCTTCAAGCGGTAGCTTCGAAGGCTGCAGAGTCAGTGCGGATTCGATTGCAGAATACCCACTTGCAATCCCGTTTGGATGAACGTTACGGGTTTGAGAATCTAATCTTCGCCAGCGAGAGTATGAAAAACGTGGTGGAGCGTCTTAAGCGAATTGCTCCTACGGATGTCGGCGTTTTAATTACCGGTGAGACCGGAACTGGAAAGGACGTCGTCGCTCAGGCGATTCATCAAAATAGCCCTCGCAAGAAAAAGCCATTTGTAGCCATCAATACGGCAGCCGTGGCGGAGCATTTGGTTGAGAGCGAGTTGTTCGGTCATGTCAAAGGTGCCTTTACCGATGCGATTTCTGATCGCCAGGGTAAATTTGAATACGCTAACGGCGGAACATTGTTTCTCGATGAAGTAGGCGACATGCCGATGCCAACCCAAATCAAGTTGCTGAGGGTTCTGGAGGAGCGGGAAATCACCCGGGTCGGTGATAATAAATCAATTCCTGTCAATGTTCGTGTTTTGGCAGCGACCAATAAAGATCTGGAAACGGAAATTGAAGAAGGTCGCTTTCGGAGTGATCTTTATTTTCGTCTCAAGATCGTATCAGTCCACTTGGATCCGTTAAATCAACGGCGTGAAGACATTCTGCCTCTGGCTGATTTTTTTCGTCGTCAGGCCAATAAAAAGAACGGTCGAAAAACGAAAGGGTTTTCTCCGGCTTTGCGTCGCTGGATGGTGGGATACAGTTGGAAAGGTAATGTTCGGCAACTAAAAAATGTCGTTGAAAGTCTGGTCGTGATGGATCTCGATGACATGCTCGACATGGATGACTTATCTCCCGACTTGATCGGGGATGTCGGTAAGGTAAGTTCTGTCGTGTCTGGCATTGACCCCGCTATTAGTTTTTTAGATGAGGGGTCGTCCGAATTGATCGGTAAGTCAATGAAGGAAATTGAGCGCTGGGCGACGGAGCAAACGCTCAAATTAGCCAATCAGAATAGAAAAGAGACTGCACGTATTTTGGGAATTAGCGAACGCAACCTTTATCGCTTGATCCAGAAGTACGGCCTCAAACAGAATGACGAAAGAAATTCTGAATCGCCCAATGAAACTGAGGAAAGCCCAGTAGATCCCTCGTAATTGTAAGCAGCATTTTTCAGTAAATTTCCACCAACAAATAATGTTTTTTGAGAATGTTTGTGTTGGATTGTCCCAGCCACCTACATCTCGCTTGAGTCGAGTAAACCATGAGTCAATTGCAACTAAATCCAATCCGGCAACTTTCGGCGAGCGTGATCAACAAGATCGCCGCCGGTGAAGTTATTGAACGGCCCGCGAGTGTCGTGAAGGAACTGTTAGAAAACTCAGTGGATGCCGGTGCAACTCGGATCGAGTTAACGATCGAACAAGGCGGGACAGAGTTAATCCGAGTGACGGACAACGGATCCGGAATTCCACAGGAGCAGTTGCCGTTGGCGGTCACCAGCCACGCGACTAGTAAAATTACTGATGCGGACGATCTATTCCAGGTCGCGACGATGGGCTTTCGTGGAGAGGCCCTCGCTTCGATTGCGGAAGTCAGTCAGACAACGATTCGATCCCGAACCGCTTTGCAGGATTGTGGTTTTGAAATGTTGATCAATGGCGGGCATCGCGAACCTGCGCAACCGTGTGGCTGCCCTCAGGGAACCACCATTGAAGTACGTCAATTGTTTTACAACACTCCAGTGCGACAGAAATTCATGAAAACCGCTCAAACCGAACGCGGGCATATCATGGAAGCATTCACTCGAATTGCTTTGGCGCACCCAGAAATTCAAATGACCTGCGTCAACGGTAGTAAGACAACTTACAACCTGCCTGCGACGGAAGTATGGTCTGATCGGATTGGTGCATTTTTCGGGCCTGAAATTGCCAGTAATTTAATCGCACTTGATAACGCCCATGGTGAGATCCGGATCCGCGGTTTTGTTGTCGATCCGACAGTGAGTCGGGCAAATAACCGCATGCAATATTTATTTTTAAATGGTCGATATATACGGGACCGGTCATTACAGCACGCCTTAAGTGAAGCGTACCGTGGGTTGCTCATGACAGGGCGTTATCCAGCCTGTTTTCTGACCTTGGAGATTCCATTTGAGTTGGTGGATGTCAACGTGCACCCAGCCAAGTTAGAAGTCCGTTTTCAAAATGGCGGACAAATTTACAGCCAACTGTTAAGTACGGTTCGGCATCGTTTTCTTTCTACCGATTTGACGGCTCACGCTCAGTTGTCAAAAAAACCGGCCGAGCCGTTTCGTCCGTTTCCTCAGGCCGGCTCCGGCGTTTCGATATCCAGTCCTGGAGTGTCGAACGAGGGTAGTCAAGAAAGGATTGCGTTTAAAAATACAGTTCCGGCATTTGATTGGACGCAGGCGCCTCGACAGCCTCAGTTGGCCGGTAATTATTACACTTCTGGAGTTGGTTTAAATAGTGCTTCCGATGGTAATGGCGGAATTGCAAATGGAGAGCAAGGCAATCAGGGGGAGTCTGGTCTTGATGCTGCGACAATTGGTACAGGGGTGGCGCCATCACAGACGCCTACTGCACTCCAGGTTCACAACACTTATCTAGTTTCGGAAACCCCTGAAGGGATGATTGTGATCGACCAGCACGCGCTGCATGAGCGGGTGATTTATGAACAAATTCGCGGCAAAGTGGTCGACGGAAAATTAGAGTCTCAACGTTTACTGGTGCCCGAGCCGGTGTCACTTCCACCGGCGGAAGCGGCAGCAGTATTGGAACAAACGGAATTATTAGAACAGCTTGGAATATCGATCAGCCCATTTGGGGGAGGGACTGTTTTGGTTTCCTCTTATCCTGCAATGTTGAACAAACAAAATCCTGCTGAAATGCTGCGAAGTGTCGTGGATCAAATTATCGAGGGGGGAAAAACCCTCGACCAGCGTGATTTAGTAGACGAATTACTGCATATGATTTCTTGCAAAGCGGCCGTCAAAGCGGGGGATCGGCTTTCTCCTGAAGAGATTACCGCCCTCCTTGAGCACAGGGAACTTTGTCAGGATGCTCATCATTGTCCGCATGGTCGTCCTACTTCGCTAGTTTTTTCGCGAGATGAGCTCGATCGCCGATTTAAACGCATCTAATCGTGGATTCTGTGCCAGAATTATAAGATAACTGTAACAGCGAGCTTTTCGGCAGCGGATTGCCGAATGGGCTCCATTCATTAGGTCTGGAAGACGAAGGTGCTTGTTTTCAAATGATTTGTGTAAGCGTTGGACGAGGTCGACACCGAATGATGATGGCTGAGCATCGGCACCTTGCAGAGCAAGGCGTCGAATTGGTCGAATTGCGTCTTGATTACATCCGAAGGGCTGTCAATTTGAAGCGGCTCTTGAAGGATCGGCAGTGTTCCGTGGTGGCGACGTGTCGTCGCAAAAACGAAGGTGGACGTTGGGAAGGTTCTGAGAGTGATCGCGAAATGCTGCTGCGAGCAGCGATTGCTGACGGTGCAGACTATGTCGATTTAGAAATGGACATCGCGCACAAGATACCGCGATACGGAAATACACAGAGGATCATCAGTTATCACAATTTTGATGAAACGCCAAAAAATCTTGAGGAAATTCACCATCGAATTTCGCAACTCGATCCAGATATCATCAAAATTGCAACGATGGCTAACAATCCTATCGACAACATCAAAGCGTTGCGTCTTTGTCGAGATTCGGATATTCCAACGGCGGCTTTCTGCATGGGGGAAATGGGGCTGCCGTCGAGGATTCTCTGTGGCCGCGCGGGTGCTCCGTTAACTTATGCAACTTTTAGCGAAGATCGTAAAATGGCACCTGGCCAGTTGACTTACAAGCAAATGCAAGAAGATTTTGGCTACAACCAAATTACCGATCAAACGAAGGTTTTAGGTGTTATCGCCGACCCGGTTGCACATAGCTTGAGCCCTCTTGTTCATAATGCCTGCCTGCGTGAGCAAGGATTGGATATGCTTTACTTGCCATTTCGAGTTCCCAAAGAGTATCTCGCCGAGTTTATTGATATTTGTCCAGAGATGGGGGTGAGTGGTTTAAGCGTTACGATTCCCCACAAAGAAAAATGTTTGAAGTGTATCAATGTTCTGGATGATAACGTCGCAGGGATTCGCGCTGCCAACACCATTGTATTTCGAGACGTTAACGCTTACGGCTACAACACAGACTGCACTGCGGCGATGGCAAGTTTACGTAAGTCCATTGAAATCAAATTTCCTGAAGAAGAAGTTTTCAGGGATCGTAAATTTCTAATCCTTGGGGCGGGGGGGGGTGCCCGCGCAATTGCTTTCGGATTGGTTCGTCGTGAGGCAGATGTTCACATCTGTGCGCGTGATTATCGAAAGTCGGACACCCTGGCTCGGAGTCTTGATTGCAAATCATTGGATTGGGCAGCAAGAGCTAATTTCGAAACTTCGGTTTTAGTGAATTGCACACCCGTCGGGATGCATCCTAATATGGATGAGACTCCTTTTGAGCCGGATTGGTATGAACGAAACATGATCGTTTTCGATACGGTTTATAATCCCGAGCAAACGTTGTTAATTAAGCAGGCCCGTGAAGCGGGGTGCACGGCGATCACTGGCGTCGATATGTTCGTGCGTCAGGCGGCTGAGCAGTTCAAACTATTTACCGGTAATTCTCCAAAGATGGAAACTATTCGTTATGAATTGAAGCGGGCCACCAGTGCGGCTCGATACTAACGGCGGGCTTGGGATGGCAGGGGCGTCCTGCGAAAGTCTGTCTTATCGATTTTGCTGGGTCTAGCCTTGGGGTGAGTTAATGAATCTCTATCTAATCGGCTACCGGGGTTGCGGGAAATCCACCATCGCCCCGCTCGTGGCTGAAGCTCTTTCTGCCTCTGGGGCGTTATGGGAGACGATTGATACAGACGACGCAGTTGAAGAAATCGCCGGGATGTCGATTGCTGAAATTTTTTCGGAATTTGGTGAGGCGAAATTTAGAAAGCTGGAAACAGAAGTCATCCGGTCGTTATCTGAACAGAATCAGTTGGTTGTTTCCCTTGGTGGTGGAGCTCCGATAATTGAGCTCAATCGCCGTCGAATCTGTGAGACGGGGAAGTCGATTTGGTTGCGAGCAGAGGCTGATTTGCTTTGGGAGCGAATTTCAGTGGACAGCCAGAGTGATCAGCGGCGTCCTGATCTAACTTCTTCAGGAGGACTCCAAGAAGTCGTGCAGCTTTTAAAACACCGTGACCCGATATACGCCGAGTGCGCGGATTTTACAATCGAGATCGAACGGCAAAGCCCCAGCGAAATTTCCCGGCAGATTGTGAGTTGGGCACTTTCCAAAGCGGCTGAATTCGGGTGGTGATTCGCTAGCCGGCGTTGTAGAGTATTGAAGTTATTAGCTGTGATTGTTGGATGATTTAATCGGATGTGGCCTTGGTTGCACCATCTTTTTGTTAACAAACTTGCTCAATTTTATATCGGCCCTAATAGGCGACTTAATTCATGCCTTCAGAACTCCCCAGCTCGCTTCAATTACCGGTGCTTATGATTGCCGGGATGGCGATCGGGGTTTTTATTAATTGGGCGATTTACTCATGGGCGATGTTCCTGAAGCGTCCGATCAGCCCCTGGATGACTCCCTCCGCGGAAGCTGGGCCGCGTTTTTGGACTGACCGAATTCCAATCTTTGGATGGCTTGGTCGGCGACGCGACTCGGAGCTTTTTGGAGCTCGATTTTGGGTCAGGCCCATGTTGATTGAATTGGCGTGTTTGTTGGGGGTTCCTTTTTTCTACCATTGGTTGCTTAACGGCGGATTAACTAGTCAAACGTCTCTGGCAGTTGGCTGGGAGTCGAGTTGCGGTGTCTGGTTTTATACCTATGGTATTTTGCTGGTGCTAATGTGTATCGGTACCTTTATCGATTTCGATGAGAGAACCATTCCTGATGAGGTCACAGTTACCGGTACGATTGTTGCTTTACTGCTCGCTGGTTTGGTGCCTACCTTTGGATTGCCCGTGTTGGAACGTGGCGGTGCTTTGCCGGCCCTGCAGGCGATTCATTATGCTTCCCCTAACACTCTTGGTGGCTCGCATCTAGGAGTGTCAGCGATGTTTGTGGCAATGCTGATTTTTTTGATTTGGATCTGGGCGTTGATGCCCAAGTTGCCAGTGTGGTACGTCGGTTTGGGAAAATCGGTGAGATTTATGTGGGCTCATGCCGTTCGCCCAAAACGGAAAACAACTTGTCCACTCCGAACTGTAAATCGAAAAACACCTCCGGTGACCTTGCTGTTAGCTGGGTTGCTTGTTGGCGGACTCGCTGCGATTGCGATTGCGTGGCAGTTGCTCCCCGAAGAAAACTTAGTCAGTCTTTATAGTGCTTTTCTTGGGATGGCATTCGGTGGAGGTCTCGTTTGGGCAATTCGAATCATTGGCACCATCGCGTTGCAAAAAGAGGCGATGGGGTTTGGTGATGTTACTTTGCATGCGATGATCGGCGCGTTTCTGGGTTGGCAGGCAGCGCTGTTGGTTTTTGTAATGGCTCCCTTTGCGGCGCTACTGGTGGTGTTGATTCAATTTGTTGTAACTCGGCAAAGTGAAATTGCGTTTGGTCCTTATTTATCAGCGGGCGCTCTGATTTTGCTGGTGACCTGGCGGCAAATGTGGCCCATTGTTTCAGAGGCAGTCTTCCGATTGGGGCCAGTCCTGCTAATGATCCTTGCAGGTGCCTTGGTTTTGATGGCTTTGATGTTGGTAACGCTTTCGTTCATTAAAGGACGTCTGTACAAGGATGAATTGGCTGACCAGTAAAAGCGAGGTTTGCAATCGCGCGGGAAGGATTCTGTGAGAATTCTTGGCACAATCCCGCTGGGTTAAGTGAAGGCTGCCGCTTTTTGCTAGCATAATCGAATGATGGCTGTTTCGGAGCAGTCGTTACTTTAGGCTGTTTTCTCTAGTCGTCCCACTGATTGAAGTTGGTTTTAAAATTGCGACCTGAGTTGATGCCATCTCCTTGTAATATTTGAGCTTATTCGGTCTCGAGCTTGTGCGGTCGAGTTTTCGGTCTTTACCGAGTTTTCTCACCTCGCTAAAGTTTCCGATGTTACTCGAACCCATCGTCGGTAGTCGTCTTGCTACCTTGTAATGAGTGCTCTTGATTGTTATGAAAAATGCACCTGTTTTAAATCGATTCGTCCAGATCAGGAATCAGTATTCTTCGATCATAGTCCTTGGTTGCCTTGGGCTTCTCGGAGCAGCGTTAGGTTGTCAGCAACCTGTGGGCAACGGTGCCGCTGGCCAGCGTGGGATTTTTGATTTTCGTAGTCAAGCTCGCGCCGAGCGAATTAATGGTGGGGCGCCTCAGATGGCGTTCAATTCGAATCAAGATGTCCAGCGGTTGAATCAAAAGCTGGGTGCCTATGATGATGACAACCAGATGCTCAACACGGAAATTGCTGGTTTAAAGCAGAGATTGCAAGTGGCGAACCAGTTCAATCAAACTTTAAGAGAGCAGTTAGCCGATACGTCCGGTCGGATTCAGCAGATTGAAATGGAGCGACAGGCAGCGGTTGAACAATTGGCTTCCGTCCGTAAGCAAGTGAATCAAGCTAAATTGCGACCGGCGTCAACTGTAGGACAGTTTGCGAGTTTTGGTGAGAGCGAATCTCCTGCTCAGTTTTCAGGTGGCGCGACTATTCGAGCAAATAATAGCCTGATGAAGCAGTTGGCAAAAGTCGATTTGCCTGGTAGTCGGGTAAGGATGGATGGAGATTTGGTTCGCATTGAATTTTCTTCGGATCGAATTTTTGTTCCCGGAACGTATCAAATTCAACCTTCTCAATTGCCAGTGATGCAGAATTTAGTTTCTGCTATCCGGTTAAATTTTCCGAAGCAAGTTGTAGGAATTGAAGCGCATTGGGACGGTACACCGCTCAACCCCCAGTCGACCACGCATCAACAGTTGACGGCCACTCAAGCTTTGTCTGTATTTAATGATTTGGCTCGCTTGGGAGTTCCCAAGGAGCAGATGTTTACAATGGCGATGGCAAGTAATCGCCCACGTTATTCAGCGAGTGCAACCGAAGGGGTTAATCCGAATCGTAGAATTGAGCTGGTGATTTACCCTGAGCGTTTTGACGTAAAATATTAAAAATGATGTTTCCGGCTGCTGCTTTGGCCACCGTTGTTTTATCTTCGAAAGCCCTTCGCTTTTTTAAATGACTCTCGTAGTGCCGAGTGGCCTCCCTTCTTGGTTGGGGTGTCTTTTTTCTGGCCTTACCAACGACTTTTCAACGGCTGAGTGACGGACTTCCAATTGAAAAGCTCGCGTTTTTGTTGGTGAAGCTCAATTCTTTTAATTGCTTGCAAAAACTCCCCAGTCTGTGTAGGTATAAATATGTATACTGGTGAACATTTGTTTATCTGTTTTGCCGATAAGTGACCAAAGGTGTCTATGGAAACTGACATCTTGGAAGAAGACGGGAGTAAGGGCTGGATGCATTGCATTGCGAATCGAGAGAAAATGAACAATTGGAAAGCAGAAGTCAGGCGTCCATGTGAGGCGGTTGAGTCCAGGGGTAAGTTGAAAAAACAAGGGGCTCAATTAGAGGTGTTGAGTCGATTGCGGGAGGATATACGAAAGGTGGAAACAGCTGGAAGGATAGGTGACTTCAGTCGGATTTCTAGCGGTTTCACAGCGATTGATCAGTTGCTTCCCGAAGGTGGTTATTCGCGTGGAGTTCTAGTGCAGTGGCTAACAGGAGGAGGCGTGGGGGCGGACTATCTTTCCTTGGTGTTGGCGAGGCAGGCTTGTCAAAATGGTGGGGCATTAGTCGTAGCGGATCCATTTAATCAATTTTATCCACCTGCAGCAGCAGCGATTGGAATTAATCTTGATCACTTGGTGGTGCTGCGAGGCAAAAATGTAGATATGGCGGATGCGCAAGGACAAACTGATTTTTTCTGGTCGATTGATCAAGCGTTGCGTTGTTCTGGCGTTGCTGCTGTTTGGGGGCCATTGGGGAAAGTGAGTGAGCGTTGGTTCCGGCGTTTTCAATTGTCGGCCGAAGCCAGTGGCTGTATGGGAATTTTTGTTCAGCCTTTAGAGGTGTTGCGTCAGCCGAGCTGGGCCGAAGTTCAATGGGTGGTTAGTAGTGGTGTTCGGCGAACAAAGGAGGAGAGAGCTCGCGGAGATCATGTTCAGCAATCTCATGTTCCATTTAATGGAAGTGCAGATCTTCAGCCTTTGCTAAGGAAGGGTTTTCGTGCCCGGCAAAAGCTAAGGCTGCAGTTAACGCGGTGTCGTGGCACGCAGACTGGAAAATTGATTGACTTATCAATTGATGCGATCACGGGTAGCGTATCCCTGAATCGAGTTAAACCTGTTGGGAAGAGTTGTGGAAGTGAGGCTTCTGTATTTTCCCAACAGAGAGGGCGTGGTGAATTGCAAATCTCCAGTAATTCTTCTTTGCGGACAGATGAAAAGCTGGGGAGTGGAGCTAGTGCCTGAAGTTCGATTGTCGCACAGTAAGCGAATTCTCTGCCTTTGGTTTCCAAATTGGCCAATCCAGCGATTGGTAGTGGATCAAGTGGAGTTGAGGAAGCAACGAATTATTTTGTTTCGCCGGGATTCTAGGCGTGGGCAGCTGGTTTCTGCCGCCAGCCCATTGGCAATCAAAGGCGGAGTGTGTGAAGGGATGCCGGTTTCTGAAGCAAAGTCTCTGCTTCGCGGTAGCGGTAGGTTTGCAATTTTTGAGCACGATTTGGAACAAGACGTAGCGGGGTTGGAGACACTATCTGATTCGCTAGAAGAGTTTAGCCCGGTTGTTGGATTAGAGACGATCGATTCGCAAGATTTTAAGCGAGGAAGACGCCCGAATTCATTGTTTTTGGATGTGACTGGATTGGCTCATTTATTCGGAGATGAGGCTCAATTAGCTCGCCAGTTACTCTTACATTGTGATCGATTAGGTTATCTTCCAAGAGTGGCTATTGCGGACACCGTGGGAGAAGCGTGGGGGTTGGCACGTTATGCAGCAGGACATCATTTTACTGAAACGCGTCAGCCTTTAGTGATGCCAATTGCGAAGAAGCGTGATGAGACAGCGGACGAACTGATTCGCCAGTTACCGGTTGAATCGTTGCGATTAGATTCTGCAGTCGTCGATACATTGTTTCAGTTAGGGATAGAGAGTCTTGGGCAGCTTCTCAGGCTCTCAAGAGACGAGTTAGCGATGAGATTGGGGGATGTTATTCATCGCCGGTTGGATCAGTTTTCAGGAAAAACTGAAGAGCCTATTGTTGCAAGGCGGAAGCCAACCGAGTTTGTTGCTGAACAGATATTGGACTATTCCACGAGTCATCGAGAAACCATAGAGGTGATTGTTGCAAGGTTAGTGTGCCGTTTATGTGAGCAGTTGAGATCTGGTCAACAGGGAGCTTTGGAATGGCGGGTGCGATTGAAATGTCAGAAAGAGGCGGCGATTGAATTTCAAGTGAACTTGTTTCAACCCACTGCTGAAACAGCTCAGGTCATGCCCTTGATCGCAATGCAATTGGAGCAGGCGTTAGCGCCGGTGACGCGCCGTTCCAGGAAAAAGAAAAAGACTGTAAAGGATTCCAGATTCCAAGCAGCTTCAGGATTAAAAAAACAGTCAAAAGAAAAGGGGGCGCGGTCGACTGATGAATCACGAGACGATTCAAATTGGTGTACACGGGAAAGTGAATTTTTTCATCGATATACGACAACCTCGGTTCAAGAGATTGTCGTCAGCGTGAATTCACACGTTGTATTGGTACAGGAGCAGCGGCAGTTGTTCGATGAAAGCCCCAGGTTGGATCGTCAGGCACTATCTCATTTGATTAATCGTCTTTCCAATCGTATAGGTCCTGAAAATGTCGTCTACCCTGCCCTGCTTTCAGGAGCGCAACCCGAATATGCGTACCGTTTAAAGCCCCTGGTTGATCCTAGTCGCCAGCGTCGCCGTAGAAAATCGAAAGCAGTTCGCCGGTCGCATATCCAGGCACGTCCTCTTCGGCTTTTCCGCCCCCCATTGCCTTTGCGAACGATCCGTATTTTGGAGTCTGAGAAGAATGAGGGAATTCCCAATCAGTTACAGGCTTGTGATGAATCGAGGTTGTCCAGTGAGGTGCCCCCCGTTTTGTTGCGAGTGAATGATAACGCTGTATTGCGAGTCTCAGATGCCTGGGGGCCTGAGCGTATTGAAACGGGCTGGTGGCGAGGTTTGACCATTTGTCGAGATTACTGGCGGGTTGAAATCGAAACGAAACAGCATTTATGGGTTTACCGGGATTTAAGATCAGGCGCCTGGTTTTTGCACGGAGAGTTTTAGTAGAAAAATATTTTCAGTTGTTTGTTCACGACGGATTAGCGAGGCGAAACTAGAGGATGTATTCGGAGCTTCATTGCAAAACAAATTATTCTTTTTTGACAGGTGGTTCCCATGCAGACGAATTGGTACACCGCGCTGTCAAATTAGGGTACCGCGCCCTGGCGGTAACTGACGAAAACACACTTGCTGGAATTGTGCGTGCCTTTGGCGCGGTGCGAGAAGCAACGGGGAATCGTTCGCCGGGCTACCCGGATCGCCTGAGATGTTCTCAGCCTCATTCTGAGAAAAGTAAATGCGAGGAAACTCCAAACTTACAATTGATCATTGGTGCTGAAATTATCCCTAATGATGCTCCGCCGCTAGTTTTGTGGGCAATCAATCGCCGTGGGTATGCCAATCTTTCCCGAATGATTACTGCCGGGCGGCGGCGGGCAAGTAAGGGAGAGTGTTGGTTGACATTGGCGGATATAGAGGAGTACGCCGAAGGGCTTTTGGGGGGGGTTATCCCAACTTTCCAAGGTGAGCGGCTGAGAACTGAGCCAATGGATTCACTGCATCCAAGTTACGCCTGGTATCATCGCGAGGGTGATTGCGAATGGACCAAGTCGGAGAGTGGGTTTCTCAAAAAGCTCAATATTTACAGAGAGATTTTTGGTGATCGAGCATATTTGTTGGCATCACTGTACCGTGGCGTTGATGACCACTGGAGGAGTGAACAGCTTAAACAGCTTTCAGGGAATTCAAGTTTACCGTTGGTGGCAGCTGGTGACGTGCTGTACCATTCGCCTGCGAGATTGCCTTTGCACGATACGTTGACAGCGATCAAGCATTGTACAACGGTGGCTTCGGCGGGAGACCTGATTCTTCCCAATGCCCAGCGTTATTTGCAAGCTGAGCATGATCGGTGTCAAGCGTTTGATAATATTCCGGGAGCCTTGGAGCGAATAGACGAGGTCGTTGATCGCTGTGATTTTTGTCTCAGTGCTTTGCGGTATGAGTATCCCGAAGAGCTGTCGCCTGACGGTCGACCCCCAATTGAATATTTGACCCAATTGACGAGGGCGGGAGCCAGTGAACGGTATCCCAATGGGGTACCCGATCGGGTTGAGAATCAAATTGATCATGAATTGAAGTTAATTGATGAACTTAAATATGAAGCCTATTTTTTAACAGTTTGGGATTTGGTTCGGTTTGCTCGAGGGCGTGGAATTTTATGTCAGGGGCGAGGTTCGGCTGCAAATTCAGCTGTCTGTTTCTGTTTGGGGGTAACGGCAGTCGATCCAGAAACGACGGAACTGCTCTTTGAGCGATTCATCAGTAAAGAGAGAGATGAAGCACCCGATATTGATATTGATTTTGAGCATGAACGCCGAGAGGAAGTGCTGCAATATCTATATCAAAAATATGGTCGAGAGCGTGCTGGGTTGGCGGCAACGGTTGTCACGTACCGAATTCGCAGTGCGATCCGCGACGTAGGTAAGGCGCTGGGATTATCTCTCGATCGCGTCGATGCTTTAGCTAAGTACGTGGAGAGCAGTAGTTCAAGAGTTGATTTATCTGAGAAAATGCAACAGGTTGGAATGGATCCAGAGTCTGAGCTCGGGGTTCGCTTGATCTATCTTGTAAACGAGTTGCTTGGTTTTCCACGTCACCTTTCGCAGCACGTCGGCGGAATGGTGATGACACAAGGGCGTTTGGACGAACTGGTTCCGATCGAAAATGCTTCAATGGACGGGCGAACGGTAATTCAATGGGACAAGGATGATCTTGAAGAGTTGGGGATTTTGAAAGTTGACTGCCTTTGCCTGGGGATGTTGTCAGCTATTCGGAAATGTTTTCATTTAGTTGAGCAGCATTGGGGGCGGCATTGCTCGCTGGCGAACATTCCTCAAGAGGATCCTCGAGTCTACGATATGATTTGTGCAGCTGACACAGTTGGTGTTTTTCAGATAGAGAGTCGCGGTCAGATGAGCATGTTGCCGAGGCTTAAACCTCGTTGCTGGTACGATCTGGTTATCGAAGTAGCGATCGTCCGTCCCGGGCCAATTCAAGGGAATATGGTTCATCCGTACCTGCGTCGACGCAGTGGTAATGAACCGGTGGTCTATCCTACTCCGGAGATTAAAGCTGTTTTAGAACGAACGTTAGGGGTACCCATTTTTCAGGAACAAGCAATGAAGCTTGCGGTGGTTGCTGCCGGTTTTACGCCCGGTGAGGCAGATCAGTTACGAAGAGCGATGGGGAAATGGCGGAAGACGGGGGTGATCCAGCAGTTTCACGATAAGCTCATGCGCGGGATGGCGGAGCGAGGATTGCCTGAAGAATTTGCTGAGCAGGTGTTCCGGCAGATCAGTGGCTTTGGTGAATATGGGTTTCCAGAATCGCATGCGGCGAGTTTTGCAAAACTGGTTTACGTGTCGGCATGGCTAAAGTACTACTATCCGGCGGCATTTTGTGCGGCAATCATTAACAGTTTCCCAATGGGGTTTTATGCACCGGCACAATTAGTTGCCGATGCTCGGAAGCATGGTGTCGAGGTATTGCCAGTCGACGTCAATCACAGCGATTGGGATTGCACGCTCGAAATGGATCAACGCTGCCTTCGTTTGGGGATGAGGATGATTAGCGGGCTTCGTTCGACGGTTGCCGAGAAAATTATGGAAATGCGTCAGGGAGGGGCTTATGAAAGTGTTTCTGGATTTACTCGGCGGACTGGTTTTGGTCAGGCGATCATCGCTCACTTAAGTCGAGCGGATGCTTTTGGCTCGCTTAATCAAGATCGTCGCTCGGCATTGTGGCAGGCTTTAGGGCAGGAGAAGAAGCCAAAAGAACAACCTCTCTTTGATCAACTTGAAGCGCACGATGATGAAACGCTCGCCCTGCCAGAATTAGAACTCGACGTTCAAGTGGCGGCAGATTACCAGACGATCGGGCTATCTTTGAAAGCGCACCCGATGTCGTTTCAGCGGGAGATGTTAAATGAGCTTCGCGTGACTGAGTGCCGAGACCTTAAGGAGACGCAAGACAACCGGCATTTAAGGGTAGCAGGTTTAGTAATTGTTCGGCAAAGGCCAGCGACGGCGAACGGGATTACTTTCGTAACTCTAGAGGACGAAACTGGTAATGCTAATTTAATTGTAAAACGTTCTATTTGGCAGCGATATTTTAAAGTTGCTTCCCAAAGTTCAGCGTGGATCGCCCATGGAAAGCTGGAGAGAAAAAAAAACGTCACTCACGTGATCGTTAACCGGCTTGAGGATCTGTCCAGCCGGTTATCGGAGCTTGGAATTCAATCAAGAGATTTTCGATAGAAAGTAAAGATTAGTTGAGGAGAAGTTAAATGCACGTGAACAAGCTCCATTTCACTACAGTCTGCCTGCAGCGATCTTAGGTCTTGAATCGTTGGTAAGATCCAGATTTACTGGCGATCATGACTTCAAATTTATCGTAATAATTATCGGCTGACGATTGCCGCTAAATATTCTTTGACAATTCGACCTGTCGTCGCAAGATTATCTCCGCTGGGAACAATCCAGTGCGGGCTGAGGTTAACCGGGCCGGAAATGAAATTTGAGGGAATGGGCTCGAAATTGAGGCCCTGAGAGCTGGCAAGTCGGAGCGCGCGTGTGAGATGCCAAGCTGATGTAATTAGCCCAATTCTTGGCTGGGTTGCCTCAATGTTTTCTGGAATCCAGCCTTTAAGGCTGGTCATTTCCTGCGATGTATTCTCTCCCTCCAGCAGAATGATGGCGTCTGAGGGAATCCCTAACTCAATGAGGATTAATTTGGCTTCTTCGCAAGGTTGAAGGTCTTCGGGGGTTGCTCGGAATGATTGAGAGCCAGTACAGATGATTTTCTTAACCGAGCCGGAGTGGTAAAGGCGGGCAGCGGTGGCGACGCGATCACCAGCCATGCCGAGTTGTACTCGATTGTTGTAAGTGGAGCTGGTGCCTCCCCCTAGAACGATGACGGCATCGAGGGGCTGCATTTGAGCAATGTCGATTTGAGTGTAGGGTGCCTCCAGCGAGTACGCCAGATAATTGGAGACAAACTTATTTCCCCCGAGGGTCATTATCAGTAAGCAGCCGATTGAGAAAATCCCTCCAACCCGTTGTTGAGATATTAGCAACCAATAGGTAGAAGCGATCAGTCCAAGCCAAACCAACCCTGCAGGCATGGCCAGAGCGGTCAGTGTTTTCTCGAGCAGCGTGATACCACCGAGTAGGCCCAAAATTAAAAAAGCGAGAACTGCCAAAAGAAGGAAACCAGCAACTGATTTCCAGTTTAACTTGAGGGACCGATCCGGAAATGGATCAGGTGTGGATTTGGCTGGCGGAAAATTCATGGCGGAGAACTTGTTTTAAATTGTCGTTCATCGATGGTGTGGTTTGCCACGGAGTCGGCGGGGCCGCTGGAAATTCAATGTGCCGGGAATTATAACTTGTTTGTTATTTTATTTGGTCGATCGTGTTTTACTAGTTTATATCTAAAATATCATGTTAAGCCTTCATTCATCGTCTTCCGCCCGCTGGTTAAAGCAAGTCGAATCGAACCTCGACGAAATTTTAATTGATCACGCGCACTGTGAGAAAAAAGCGGCTGGTACGGCGATGAATTTTATTTTTGCCTACATTGATAACCTCGATCTCTGTCGGGAAATGACCGAAATTGTCAATGAGGAATTAGAGCATTTTCATATGGTCATTGATATTTTGAATCGCCGCAAAATAGAATTTCGGCGGATCAGGCCGAGTAGTTATGGGCGAAAATTGAATGATCTGGTTAGGAGGGGCGAACCCGAGCGGGCGATCGACCGAATGCTCGTTGCCTGTTTAATTGAGGCGCGTTCCTGTGAGAGATTCGATTTCCTTAGAAAATATATGGATGGAAAGGATCAGGAACTATCTGAATTTTATGGTAGTCTGTTTGAATCGGAGGCACGCCATCATACAACTTATGTCCGGGTGGCTAAGTTTTTTGCCTCTGACGACGTCGTGAAACAGCGGCTAAATGAGTTGTCGGCACTAGAGGCTGAAATTATTGAAATTGGTGATGACTTACCTCGAATGCATAGCTAATTAAAACTTCTATCACGGATTAGGTTACATTACCGAGTAAGTTATTAAACTGTCGCTCCCTTTATTATTTTAGATTTGATACGAAATATGTCAGAAGTAATTCCTGAATCGAGCCCTCTTTCTGGTCACCAGGACCTGTTGGATCAGTTGATCGAATGCGGGCAACTTTTTCATTCCCGCGGTTGGTCAGTTGGAACAAGTAGTAATTACAGCGCGGTATTAAATAACGACCCAGTTGAGCTGATTGTGACCGCTAGTGGGAAAGATAAGGGGCGACTCGGCAGAACGGACTTTGTTCATATCGGAGCCGATGGAAGTCCGATTGAGCCGGACCAGCCAAAGTCTTCCGCTGAAACGATGTTGCACGTTGTTCTTGCAGAACAAAATGATATCGGGAGTATCCTGCATACACACAGTGTTTGGGGGACGTTATTGTCAGATCATTTTTTTGAGGATGGCGGTTTTGAAATTGAAGGGTTTGAAATGCTGAAGGGACTCGAGGGGATTTCAACCCACGAGCATAACCATTGGTTGCCGATTTTTGAAAATACGCAAGATATTCCGTCCTTAGCCGAACTCGTAAGGGAGCGTCTTTCTGACCCAATGGAACCGATGACGCACGGGTTTTTAATTCGAAAGCACGGCCTTTATACGTGGGGAAAAGATGTCTTTTCCGCGAGACGCCATATCGAAATATACGAATTCCTTTTCGAATGCATCGCACGAAAAAACGGGTTCCCAGTGGTTTGATAGATGACGAAACGAACACTTTGGGCTAGAATGTGACGCGTTAGACAGGAGACCCGGCAGCGACGGGCTGGTTGGCTCTGTTGTTGAAATTGATCGAGACTTCTTTTTGTGAGGTAAGCCGATGGCCCGAGTACAAATTCCGGAAGAAAATTGTGAAATTCGCGAACCTGCTGAAATAAAAGCGTTCTTGAAGCAATATGGAATTGAATTTGAACAGTGGGATGTCGAAGGCCGAATTGGCGCGGACGCGACTAACGAAGAGATTCTAGAAGCTTATAGTCCGGAGATCGAACGACTCAAGCAGGCGCATGGGTTTGTTACGGCGGACGTCATCAATGTAACTTCGGAAACCCCCGGTCTCGATGAGATGCTTGCGAAGTTTGATAAAGAACATTTGCATACCGAGGATGAGGTTCGTTTTACCGTGAAGGGTTCCGGAGTCTTTCACATTAACCCCGAATCGGCTCCAGTATTCGCAGTGACCGTTGAGTCAGGTGACTTGATTAGTGTTCCTAAAGGGACGCATCATTGGTTTAATCTCTGCTCCGATAAAACGATTAGGTGCATACGTCTTTTTGAGGACACGAGCGGTTGGGCTCCGCATTACATGGAAGAGCCCGTCCACAACGAGTACTCCCCGATGTGTATGGGGCCAAGTTACCTCGAGGGCGATGGTGGTGATCTTGACTCGGAGAAAGTTGTGCAGTTCTGATCCATCGATTGGTCAGAGAATGAGTAATTGAAAACTGAATCTGCGGAGCTGAAGAGTTCCGCTTTTTTTATGGTGAACTAATGTTTGAAACCGATGCTCGCGGAATTTTACTCGACATTGAAGGAACGACTTCCTCCATTAGTTTTGTTTACGATTCGATGTTTCCATTTGTGAGGGAGCATGTGGCTTCGTTTGTCTTGAGTCACTGGAACGAGGGCTCCGTGCAAACAGCGGTCGGGCTCTTGGCTGTTGATCTTGGGTTCAAATCTACTGATGCCTGGTTTAAGGATTGCGGTTCTGATTCTGCGAAGCAAGGTCTTGTTGTCTCCGGAATTATCGAGTTAATGGACGCCGATGTAAAAGCTACCGGACTAAAACAGATTCAAGGAGTTATTTGGAAAGAAGGATTTCATTGCGGTGAATTAGTTGCACATCTTTACGAAGACGTTGCCGATAGTATCCAGCAGTGGAACGAGCTTGATAAAGATGTGCGAATTTATTCATCGGGTAGCGTTCAAGCGCAGCGACTGTTTTTTGGGCACACCATTGCCGGAGATCTTCTCGGAATGTTTAAGGGGCATTATGACACGACGACAGGGGCAAAGCAGGATCCGGAAAGTTACCGGAAAATCGCAATGTCCTATGAGCTTGAGCCGCGGGAAATTTTGTTTGTAAGTGATGTTGTTGGAGAGTTGGTTGCAGCCAAGGCGGCGGGCTTGCAAGGAGTACTCAGCATCAGGCCAGGTAATAAGGCGGCCGAACCCGGCCATGGTTTCGCTGAAATTATTAGTTTTCGTGATATCAGTTGTGTCTCTTAGAGTTCAAAACAGCCTTTTTCTAATTGCTTTTGTTAGCACATTTTCGAGAGCTTGCATTTTTTTAAAATAATGCATGAACCAAGTAGTTTTACTTATCGTAAATCGGCTTGAAAGAAGGGAGACATGCCTTTGGGGGGTGTGTCTGCCGTCTTTTCGTGATTGCAGCGGTGATCAGTCACTGTTATTTGCAATCGCTGCCGTAGGTTCGCTCCAAGACGGAGTTTGATTTTTGTTTGTTATTCTCTGAGGAGAGAGGATGACGACGGACACCGTCAATTGGGGAGTACTTTATGAGGGGTGTTTTTACCGCCAAGCAAATTTTCGCAGTTAGTTTATTTCTGGCGTTTCACGTAGGTTTTACTATAGCCAACGATTCTGTGGTTCGGTTTGACGCACCAGCGATGATAGCCGTCCGCCCGGTCACTTCGGAGCGGCCAGACGAAGCTGAACTGTCATCCGACAAAATTATTGAATTGCTGGTACCAGTGACCTCTGAGATCGGAATGCGGGACAAGGGAAATGTCTCTAGTTTTCGATACGATATCGTCTGGAATCAGCAGTCGTATCCTCTTGTCAGTTACGCACCTAAAACTCAAACGATAAGTGAAATTGAGGGATTAATCGAAGTTGAAAAAAACGAAGACGAGTCAAAAGGAATTGGTGGCAGTTTGAATGGTCGCTTTCCAGAGATGGTAAGCGGATCAATAAAAGCTGACTTATCAAGTCGTAAGGGAAGCACGGTTAAATATCATCAGCGGCCTCAGCAATACGTGTTGGTAGCTAGCGGAACCAGCAATCGTGGTTGTGGTGTTTTCTTTCGGTTTCACCCCTCAAAACAAACGACATTGGAGGGAGGTCGTGATCTGGTCATCGCTTTTCGAGTTCCTAAAACGTGGAGTGGCGGAGTTCTCAAGCTTAAATGCAGTGTTACTGGTACGAGGCGAATTATCGGTTCCTGGAGCGATTCATTTGAGGAGAGCTGCATGTTTGTAATTCCAATTTATCTCGAAGGCGATGACCAGGCGCGAAACGCCGCTCGCGATTTTGTTGATTCGGAAACTAAATTGCGAATCAACTGGGATCAGTTACAAAACCGAGAGACAGACGGGGCGAGTTATTTGAATCGCCTGGCTCGAGGTGAGGATCTGCAGAGCTTACCTCCACATTGGGCTCACCGTTTGATTCAATCCGGTAAGGATGAGTATCTCGAGAAGTACCGCCCCAAGTTACCGCCAGAGTTGGCGGACGTGGCGGATCAATTTGTGTTGGCCAGAAAAGGCATGTTTAAATTAAGTCGCTAGAAGGTTAATTTCAACGAATTTTTTCCCTTCGATTTATTGCGGCTTATGTGCAAGGATTGCGAAGAGTTCCCTTACCTAGTTCTGGCTGAATCCAAGTTTGACCGCATTGTCAATCGCAAGCGGGTTCTGAATATACTCTCGGTGGCAATCTGAACAGAGGTCGAATTTTCGAGTTCGATAAGCTGACTGGCTAATTTCCTGTCGCTCAGACTCATCTAGACGCTCAAGTATTTCGTTGAGCTCGATGAGGTGATCTCGGTCTTCTTCGGATTCGAATTCAATCGTATCCAAAGCGACCTCAATTTTAATATTGACGGAATACCGCAGCTCTTCGTCAGGTTCAATTTTTCGTCTGCAGCGGTCGCACGAATAGTGGATCATAATTCTCTTCCTTTGAGACTTTAACTTCAGCAATCCAATTTGTTTTGAGAAATGCCGAACCACAACATCCATCCTCGTCTCCCATATTAATGGCAAAACAAAATTTGATGCAAGTAAATTCCAAATTAAAATTATGAAACGATTCGAATCCTCGTCAGCGGTGTTTGATCCATAAGTAGAAAGTATATGTCCATCCAAGTGTCTCATCTGTTGGAGGCAATTAAAACGGCTGACCGGAAGATTGCGACGAGTCGATTAAACAAGCAGGTAGGGTTTTTTCGGTGTCATTAATCCCGCGGTAGTGTGGAAATCAACTCTTGAGAAAACTCTAGTTTGACTTTTATTCGCAGTTTGGTGGGGAAAGCGCGATTGAAAGTAAATCGTGAGCTTGGGTTTCATTCAGTTTCCGTCGCAGGGCAGATGCTCCGGCCCGGCTTGGAGGAGCATCGCCAACGTCGATCCGCTTTCAGCCACTGGAAAGCGTTTGAGAAGTCGCACGATGAAATGATCAGTCAGACACCTTCCATTTTTTGATCTTGAGCTCGAGTACGCCTTCCACTGAAGCTCCCGGTTCCGCAGAGGCTGATTCTAAAATTGCAGTGCCATCGATCAACTCCATTTGAGAAGGGTTGAAAATGCCGTTTACAAGAAGTAAGCCCGTGACACTCACCTTGTTATTCTCGGATGGCTTAAATTGTTCATTCGCGATACTTACGGCGATGGTCAATGTCTTCCCACTGGTTTCATCCTTGCCCGTGATCACAATCGTTGGTGGTTTAATTTTGACTCGTGAAGGTGCTTTGCTCCGTTCGGCATAAACGGAGACGTTGTTTAATAAAAGTTGGTTCCCGTCTCTCGAGAACTTCAATTTGACGTCCCCAATTGGGGTCTCATTGTCAGGTGTTTCAGTAAACCATTGGGTTGAGAAATTAATTTTTGCATTTCCCGTTTCAGCAAGATAAGTTGGTTTTTTCTCGCGGGATCTAAGTTTAGGCGGAGCGTCTTTGAATTCGCGAACCAGACTGCTACGACGATTTTTAATGAATCTGCGAAAGCCGTCCATTGAACTTGAGAACTTACTGTTTGAAGGCATTACGTGTTCTTTTAACATGGCTTCCAGTCGATCCATTTCAGCAAGAAGACGAGATTCGTCCCAGTGTTCGTCTAAGAATTTGTTGAGCGTTTCAAAATACTGTGACTGGAATTCTGGAATTCGATATAGCTTGTTGGGAAGAATCGCTTTGGCATGGGCGGATTTTGGACTGATTCGATAAGGTGGAATAGGAAAGGAAATGGTAAATGCTGAGTCGGTTCCCCATGGAATAAAGTAAAATTTAGAGTCGC
>CALKNI010000104.1 GCA_938091115.1 uncultured Pirellulaceae bacterium
AAAACCGATCTTGTCCGCGCCGGTTCGGGAACGTGGCAAGATCAGATGAAATGGGCAATCCGAGACCTTCGGACCTTGCGAGATATGCTCGGATTAGCTGATGAAGGGGGACTGCAGCATGCTGCAGAGGCTGAATTTCCAATTTTTGCACCACTGCCGTATTTAGCACGAATTAACCCCGGTGATTTGCGGGATCCGTTACTCCTTCAAGTGTGGCCAAGCGGGTATGAGATGGAGTCACCGAGCCATTTCTCGACGGATCCACTCGGTGAATCGGATGCCACGAAATCGTCGGGGATGCTCCAAAAATACCAAGGTCGGGTTCTGTTGGTGACCACTGGAGCCTGTGCGGTCCACTGTCGCTATTGTTTTCGCCGCCATTTTCCTTATGAGGAATCGCCAAAATCAATGGCTCAGTGGGAGCCGACTCTTGCAGAAATTGCGGCTGATGAATCCATTGACGAAGTAATATTAAGCGGCGGAGACCCGCTGACGATTGTCGATCAGTCTTTAAGCGGTCTGATTTCGAGGATCGATGGAATAGCGCATATCAAACGCATCCGTTTTCATACTCGATTACCCATTATGATCCCTCAGCGTATTACGGATGCGTTTCTTGAAATCTTGGCTGATGCGCGTTGTCAGATGATTTTCGTGATCCACGCAAACCATGCCAATGAGCTCGATTTGTTCGTAGAGCAAGCGTTGTCGAAAATTGCCAATTCTGGAGCGATGCTACTGAACCAGGCAGTATTGTTACGAGGCGTCAATGATTCTTTAGGTTCGCTAAAAGATTTGAGCCAGCGGCTGCTGCATTGCCGGGTGTTGCCGTATTACCTGCATCAACTTGACCCTGTTAATGGGGCTGCGCATTTCGAAGTTGAGGTTGAAAAAGGCCTTCAGTTGATCACTGAACTTCGCTCCTGTTTACCGGGCTATGCTGTTCCAAGGTACGTTCAGGAGTTGCGCGGCGAGCCAAATAAAACGGTTTTAGCGTAATTGGCAATGCCGATCTTAATACAGGCTGTATTTTCAGATTAACGAAATAGTTGAGTTAAGTAGTTCATCGCTTGCCCAACTGCTTCGATGGAGTTGTCGCCCCCTTCTTTTTCGACCGTCAAAAATCCCGAGTAATGATGCTCTTCGAGAGTTCCCAAGAGTGTTGGCCAATCGACACTCCCCTGCCCCAGCCCAACCTCCACGCATCTTCCTAAAGAAAGGTCCTGAACGGCGTCGCGAGCGCGAAAGCTTCGGATATGAGTTCCGAGTAATTGCATCGCTTCCGTGGCGGAGAAGCCGTTGATGATGAAGTCTCCGGGATCAAAGTCTAAGACTAGCGAGTGGATCGGTAGAGCATCGATCAGGTTTTGCATGGTGGATCCGGGTTCAGAGCCAGTCCGGGCAGCTAGCCACGCTCCCGATTTTTGACTGTAATTGCCAAGGTCTGAGAGCGCTTGAACCAGTACATCAAATTCCGGGTGTTCGGCGTCCTCTGGGATGCGACCGATACGGTTGACAACAAGATTGCAGCCCAATTCATAAGCGAGGGTCATTGCAGATTTGGTTGCGTCAATTCGTCGGTCAAGATCGTCAGAAATTCCAAACCCCCGGCGAGTCGGGAAATGCACCGCAGATACTTGGAGGTTTAAATCGGCCAATAGTTTTTTGAGATGGCGAATTGCGGTGCGAGACATATCTGACGAACGAATTTCGGTCCGGCCATTGATTTCGACTCCGTCTGCCCCCAAATTGGCGGCCGTAAATAGTGCCTTTTTAAAGGGAAGACGAAGGCTTTCGAGGCGGATTGATTTTTTTAACTTTAACATGGAAGTTTGATGATCTTAGGATGGTGCTCAAAAGGCTGAAACAGGGTCTGGGGTTTGTTTTCACGCAAACGGATGCCTGCTATTCTACTGTTTGGCGTATTTAAAGACACGGCTCAAGAGCGAAAGATTTCAAGTGGCTTCGATTAATGATATTTGTCAGTTCATGGAGAAATTTGCTCCCCTTCATTTGGCAGAGGATTGGGATAATGTTGGGCTGCTCGTTGGCGACCGCACCCTTTCGGTCGAACGCGTGATGACCTGTTTAACGGTGACGCCTGAAACTGTTGACGAGGCTGTTCAGCGTCGTGCAGATATGATTGTAACCCATCATCCGATCCCATTTCGACCAATGAAGCGGTTGACTACCGATACGATTGCCGAAGGTCTGGTTTGGCAACTCGCAAGGGCTGGAATTTCTGTTTACAGCCCACATACAAGTTTCGATTCAGCAAAAGATGGAATCAATCAAAGTCTTGGAAAACGTCTTGGCGTAGGAGAATTGGAGTCGTTAATTCCGCAAGAAGATGAAATGCAAAATCTTGGAGCTGGTCGTTTGGGTCGATTGGCGGAGGCGCAAACACTAGCTCAGTTTATTGATAGTATCAAATTGAACTTGTCGATTGAATCGGTTCGGGTTGTCGACGGAAACAGTGGCTCTGTCCAACGAGTAGCAATTGCCTGTGGTAGCGGTGGGGCTTTCCTTGGAAAGGCTAAAGCCCGCGGATGCGATATTCTTGTGACTGGGGAAGCTACATTTCATACTTGTCTTGAATCGCGGGCCCGGGGAGTGTCGTTGGTTCTTTTAGGACACTTTGCAAGCGAGCGTTTCGCGGTTGAAACTCTCGCAGAATTGCTCGGTGCTTCATTTGAGTCCTTGGAAATTTGGGCCAGTGCCACTGAGCGAGATCCTTTGAGTTGGATGTGAGCATTTATAGGATGGTCTTCTCGGGCTACCGTAGATTGATATTTGCTTTAATTGGCTGGTGCTGAGTACTGTTCAGCTATCGCGATCGAGCTAATCGGAAGATAAACTTGTAAAAATCTGTTGATTCCAGCTGGAAATGGGAATTGCGTTGACCGTTTTTGCGTTACCCCTAGAATACGACTCTGGGAAAAAGAAATCTTGAGGAAACGGGCGGAAATGGAACTAACGGAGAACGAACGAACTTTGCGGCAATGTAAGTTTCTGACGGCTTTGCCTGTCTATAACGAAGCGTCCACCGTCGAAAGTGTTTTGAATGAGGTTTCTAGATACTGCGAACATATAGTAGTCATTGACGACGGATCTTCAGACGGAACGGCAGAGATTTTATCAACTCGCGACGATGTTGTCGTGCTGACGCATTCGGCAAATCAAGGATACGGTGCTGCGTTGCATACTGCGTTTCAGTATGCCGCCGATCAGGGATACGATATTCTTGTCACGATTGACTGTGATGGGCAGCATGAACCTCAACGGATTCTTAAATTCGTAAAGATGTGCATTAAAACGGGAGCAGATGTCGTTTCCGGAAGTCGTTATCTGCGTTCTTTCGATGAGGATTCCCCACCTCCTGAGCAACGAAGGCTGATTAATTATCAGGTAACTAAGATATTGAACCAGCGGATGGGATTTGAGATTACAGATGCGTTTTGCGGTTTCAAGGCCTATCGTGTTGAGTCCCTCTCGGGGATTCAACTTTCGGAAAATGGTTACGCAATGCCATTGGAATTGTGGGTGCAGGCCGCTTGCCATGAATGGTCAGTCGTCGAGGTTGCGGTTCCACGAATTTATTTGGACGAGAACCGCTCTTTTGGTGATTCGCTAGATGATCCGGTGACGCGTCTGAATTATTACTACGATGTTATGAATCGGGCATTTGCATCATTGCCCAGCGACTGCGTGCGACTTAAGAGTATGCGGATTGGCTAATGGGATTGGAGTAAATCCGTTGACTCAGGAAACAGGATTTGAAAAATCGACTGATCTCGAAGGCGTTGTTTATCAAAAATTACGCGCGCCTTCGTTAAACGGCGAGACTCTACAAATTCCTCCTCTGTCAAAAATAAGGGATTTGTGGCATACCAACGTTGGAAGGACTGCGGCAGGGACTTCGACTCGATTTGATCGCTCTCTGAAAGAGCTACAGGTAATTGGGCGAACGGAACTGGCAGAGAAAGCACTCGCGTACAGCGGGGCTTATCTCGATGATCTTCCATCCCTTACGAGCAACAACATCATCATGTCGGGGCATCAGCCTAAACTATTCCATCCTGGTGTTTGGTATAAAAATTTTGTCTTGTCAGAATTTGGTAAGCGTCTGAATGCTTGTGCGGTAAATCTTGTTGTCGATAATGATATTTGCATCCAGCCATCAGTGAGTTTTCCCAGCATTCCAGAAAATGCGGCTGATTGGAAAGAGACTCGACTAGAACGTGTTGCGATGGATCTGAACGGGGAAGAGGTCCCCTATGAATCCCGCTCGGTCGTTGACTGGAAGCTATTTGAGAGTTTTGGTGTGCGTTTAAGTAAACGGTTTGGCAAGGGAGAAGCGGACTGTCTGGTCCATCACCTGTGGAGACACGTCAATGTTGCGGTGTCGCGGGTAAGCAATCAATCAAATATTGGTTTGGGGCACTTAGTTGCTGCCGGACGTCATCGTTTGGAGAATGAGCATGGCTTGCGGACTATCGAAGTGCCGATCAGCCATTTGGCGGACACCTCTGCTTTTGCCTGTTTTTTTAAATCTATTCTCTCAGCGGCTGCTGAATTCCGGATAATTTATAATTCAGTTCTCAATGAATACCGAGATATTCATCGAATTCGCAGTGAGTCCCATCCAGTCCCTAAGTTGACCGAGCACGACGGCTGGACTGAGGTTCCATTTTGGATCTGGAGCGATTTCGATTGTCGACGTCAGCGATTGTATGTGCGGTTTCGGGATGACCAAGTTCTGCTATCTAATCTTTCAGGTTGGGAGTTCAATTGTTCGTTAGCGGAGGTAGATGGACAAGTAAGCGAGTTGAAGAAAGGTGGAGTTTTCATTAGACCACGAGCGTTGATGACTACACTTTTCTCCCGATTAATTTTAAGCGATCTTTTCTTGCATGGGATTGGCGGTGCTAAATACGATCAGTTAACCGATTTAATTTCTGAGCGTTTCTTTGAGGTTCGGCTTCCAGGCTTTCAAACGTTGAGCGCAACCTTGAAACTTCCTTTTTCCTTTGATTTAGTGAGTCGACATGAGTTGACCGACTTGGATCGAAAGATTCGTGAGGTGAGATTTCATCCAGAACGGTTCATCCACGAGCCATCGGATTTGGTTGCGGACTTGATTGCTCGAAAACAAACTTGGGCATTTGGCGAACTGGCTTCGCCGAGGTCGCGCGAACGTCATGCTGCAATTGACAGTTTGAACCAACGACTGGTTGTTTATGCAACGCCTACGCTGGATTCGCTTAAAGAGCGGCGAATAAATTTTAAAGAGAAACAACGGGCAAGCGAAATCTTTTCCTCGCGAGAATTTAGCTTCTGTTTGTTTGATATGTCGGTCATCGACAAATTGAAAGAACTCGCCATCATTTAAGTCGTTTATTCATGCAAAAGTCTTGTTTATCTCAATGCACTGGCCAGAGGTTTGCCATTGGTGGTCAAGATTTGAAAGTGGTGAAAGCTAGAGGGTAGCGCGTTAAACCGCCAAACCACTTTCTTGTCTGGCGTGACTTCGGTTAATTTGACTTGGTCTCCTTTGGCGTAATAGCTGGTGATTACGGTGTTTCCGTTCGGTAATCTTTGAACACCGCATGCATCTGAGATTAATTTCTCGCCGATATCTGCATTGTCGACACTCCACATTATTTTTCCGTCTGAGTTGACTTCAATTACCCGGTTGCCATTGGTGCAGCCAATGACCGTGTTGCCGTTATCAAGGCGAATGGCAGTGAAAGGCCAGTCGCGTTTTTCTCTTCCGCGATCATCGGTCTTAAACACCTGCACTACTTTGCCAGTGAGCGGTTCGTATTCTTTGACCGCAAAATCGAGTAAGTGGGGTGCGATGTAGTTTCCATTAGGTAGTAGGCGTAACATGCGTGTCTGCATGTGTGCGTTGGATTTTTGGCAATTCAGCGGGGTCGAGCTAAGTAGCTCTCCCTGTTGATTGATTACAATGGCTCTAGGTTCGGGCCCGAGTTCGGTAACGAGATAGCGATTCTCTCCAATCGGTTGGACAGTGCTGATTTCTTTTTGTTGACCTTGGTATTCCCAGATGAATTTTTTGCTCTGTCGCTCGATTTCAGCGACTCCTCCTTTGGGGAATTTTTGACAAGGGTAAATTGCTGCGATGATGTTACCTGAATCGAGCATCCAGCCATCACTTGCAGGAAGTTTCATATTCCATTCTACCGCTCCAGCTTCATTGACAATAACGATCCCCGTTGCTTTGCCAAACCCGATAAAGGAATGTCGCGTTTCTTCGAAAGAGCCAATGCCGTTGGCCAGTGAGGTAGCCGCACTTGCGAGAATCATTGACAACGAAAAAAGCTGCACAGTCAAAAACTTCATGGACATGTTGATCTCGATTCAATTAACGATGGATTCCAGGAAATCCAGATGATTCAAATTAATAAAGGGCGGGCGGTTGCAGTGGTAATGGGATCCAGGTTCCATTAGTTGGTTTTTGGAAGGGGCTGATTGGCTGAAACCCTGTGGCCAAGCCAAGCGACGGCTTCAATATATTCTTCGAATTGGGGCTCGGGTACAGGAGAGCCATGATCTGCTCCATATAACACTATTTTTTTTAATTCGCCGGAATAGCAATCTGCAATTAAATTTTGAAATTGAGTTGGGACTAAGCTGTCGCATTCGGATTGCACTAACAAGGCTGGGCATTGGCATTGCCGGGCATTTTTTTGAGGATTAAGACGGTCGGGGATTTGTTTAACAATGAGTCGAGCCATTCCGAAATTCCACCAGTTATATCTTAACCGCTTTGATATCAACTCAACGAGTGGTGGTGGATTTCGCAGGTAAATTCCGGAAGCGCGGCGTTTCGAAGAAAGATAAAGCGCGGAGAGACAGCCGAGGCTATTGCCGTAAAGCACAATTCGATGATCTGGGAATTGCTGTAGTGCTGATGACCAAACTGAATCGCAAGTTTCGATGAAATTTTGAAGTGAGGGGGGGCCATCGCTTTGGCCGTAACCACGATGATTGATGGTCCAGGAAACGCATTTGAGGTTTTCCCAGAACTCAGAGGGGTGGGAACTGCTGCGCTCTGCCCGCCCGCCCGTTCCGGGGAATTTAATTAGCAATGTGTTGGTGGGGAGGTTCGGATCATTCTCGGGAAACGCAGCCCAAATTTCAACATTTCCCGAGGGTGTCTCAATCACTCGACGTGCTAAATCTCCCGCGTCGACTGGGTTGGTCGACGCCTTGAGAATTAAGCGGTCGGCTATTTTTTGTCGTAAATTCATCAACACCAATCGCTGGTTACAGGGACGGATTTACACGCATCTAATCGGATTTGATTAAGATACGTTTTGGGGTTTAATGAACTCTTTGTCCTGGTTTAGAGCCTTCGTCGGGAGTTAGGAGAAATACTTCTTCCCCCCCCGGTCCGGAGGCGCAGACCATCCCTTCACTGAGTCCAAATTTCATTTGACGTGGTTTTAGGTTAGCGACCATCACGACCAGTCGGCCCACCAATTGGTCAGGTTCGTAGGCTGCTTTGATGCCGGCAAACACTTGCTTGCGGTGATCGCCTCCAAGACTCAGCGTTAGCCTCAAGAGTTTTCGCGCTCCTTCGACATGTTCGGCATTTACGATTCTGGCAACGCGAAGGTCAACCTTCATGAAATCTTCAATCGTACATTCTTCGGTCATTGGTTCGTCGATCATCGGCTGTTCGCTGTCCACAAATTTCTCCGCGTTGTTTTCAACTTGGGTGGATTCTTGTTCAGCTTCGATTTTACTGGCTTCTTCCATTGCTTTTACGTCTTTCTCTTCGATTCGTTTCATCATGTGTTTAAATTTTGCGACTGAACTGCCAGTCAGTGGTGTTTGTGATTGGTCCCAATGACGCAGCGGGTCGTTTAATAATTCACCCGTTTTTTCAGCAAGATCCGGTAGGACAGGTGAAAGGTAGATCACTAATTGGCGGAATAGATTGAGAGCGATTGTGCAAACATCCTGTAATTCCTGAGCTTTAGCGGGGTCTTTCCGGAGATTCCAAGGTTCGGCGTTTTCGACAAAGGGATTTGCTTTGTCGGCGAGCTCGAGGATTAGCCGCATCGCTTTGTTGAAATCACAGTTTTCATAAGCAATGGCGATTTCATCACCCGCACTCGCTGCTGATTCGAACAACCCGCCATCATCAGGATAGTTGGTTGAGAGCCCTGTCTCTTTGACAAATTTGGCACTTCTCGAGGCAAGATTGATGACTTTGCCAACCAGGTCAGAGTTAACTTTGGAAATGAATTCATCGAAGTTCAAATCGATATCGTCAAGACGCGAACCGAGCTTGGAGGCGTAATAGTATCTTAGGGCTGATGGTGGAAGGTGATCGAGGTAGGTCTTTGCTTTAAACGCGGTACCGACACTCTTTGACATTTTTTCGCCGTTGACTGTCAGAAAGCCGTGAATGTGAACTTTAGTTGGGAGGCTGTATCCAGCGGATTTCAGCATGCCCGGCCAAAACAGCGTGTGGAAGTAGGTAATATCTTTACCAATGAAATGGTGGATTTCAGCAGCATCGTTTTTCCACCAATTATCGAGGGAGTCGCCATTGCGTTCGCACCACTGCTGGGTTGAGGCAATGTAGCCAATGGGCGCGTCGAACCAAACGTACCAGTAATTACCGGGGCAGTCCGGGATTTCAAAACCGAAGTAAGGGGCGGGGCGTGAAATGTCCCAGTCTCTAAGCGGTTTGGCTCCTTCGGTACTCTGGGGATCACCGAGAAAGTGTCCTCTGAGATAATTAGCAACTTCGGGTTGAAGGTGTTCGCCCGTTTGTGTCCAGTCTTCAAGGAATCCGTGAAGCTGTTCGAGTTCGATAAAGAGATGTTTCGCTGTTCGTATTTCTGGAGTGCTTCCCGAGAGTGTGCTCACGGGATTAGTTAATTCGGCTGGAGAGTAAGTGGTGCCACATTTACTGCAGTTGTCGCCAGGTTGATTTTCCGCTTGACATTCTGGACAGGTTCCACGAACGAAACGATCCGCTAAAAAGGTACCCTGCTCTGTGTCGAATAGTTGATCGACATCCTTTTCTTTGACGAGTCCGGCGTCTCGAATCGCTTGCCAGACAGTGCCGCAGAGTTTCTTGTTTTCATCACTATGTGTGCTGCCGTAATTGTCGTATTGAATTTGAAAACCAGCAAAATCCCTCTGGTGTTCGGCGTTTGCTTCGGCAATCACCTCTTCCTCACTACGTCCCTCTTTGCGTGCGCGGATCATAATTGCGGTGCCGTGAGTGTCATCGGCCCACATAAATAAGCAATTGTGGCCTCTGAGCTTTTGAAAGCGCACCCAGATGTCGGTTTGGATATACTCGACGAGGTGACCGAGGTGGATGGGCCCATTTGCATAAGGCAAGGCCGCCGTGACGAGAATCTTTCGTTGGTTCATAATAGGGTTCCGGAGGTGGCATTCGCCGATGGTGCGTTTACCCAGAAGAATGTGGAAGTTTCAATTTTAGCCCATTCTCCGGTATCACAAAGGGGGAATGGGGCATTAACCGTGTAGGAATAGTTTTCTATCTCCATCGGATGAGGAATAGTATGTATTGGAAACCCGAAGTTTACAGAATCGAAAATGCCGAGTCGATATTTTCACCCGGACTTTTGATTTTTAGTGACTTGGTTAAGCAAAATCTCGCTGAGATGATTCGGATTGCCGGAGGTCCTGAGCGGCTTCGACCACATTGCAAGACGCATAAGACAACGGAAGTCATCAAAATTGCGCTGCAGCTTGGTGTGACGCGTCATAAGTGTGCGACGATTGCGGAAGCTGAAATGCTGGCGGATGCGGGCGTGCGAGACATTCTCGTTGCCTATCAGTTGGTCGGGCCAAACCTGCAGCGGATTGTACGACTTGCGCAAAAGTATCCTGATGTTGAATTTTCGACGATCGTAGATCATCCGCGAGCTGTGACTCAGTTATCTCGGGTCATTCAGGAATCTGCCAATTCGGGTATTTCGATAAACGTGTTGGTGGATTTGAATTCTGGAATGAACCGAACGGGTATACCCATCGGTCCAAGGGCGATCGAATTGTATGAGATGATTTACAGTTCGGATGTGCTAACCGTTGGTGGTCTACATTGGTACGACGGACAAAATCGCCAACGGGATTTGATTGAGCGTACGGGGGCTGTAAACGCGGGATGGGATCAACTGATCCGATTCCGTGACCAATTGTTGTTAAGTGGTTTTCCAGTTCCACGACTTGTCGCAGCCGGCACGGGCTCTTTTCCGATTTTGGCAGATCACGGGGAGCCTGACTTAGAATTGAGCCCAGGGACGACCGTTTACCATGATGATGATATGGCGACGCGTTTTCCGGAAATGAAATTTCAACCGGCACTGGCGATTCTTACGCGTGTGATTAGTTGTAATCGCGCAAACGAGCTGACCCTCGACGTGGGTCATAAGGCCTGCGCAGCAGATCAGCCGGCTGGCCAGCGTTTAGCTTTTCCGGAGTTAAGCGCGGTAACGGAAGGAATGCACTCGGAGGAACATTTAGTCATCCAGACACCAGATGCCGATCAGTTTAAGCTCGGCGACCACTTAATTGCGATCCCACGTCACGCTTGCCCGGCATCGGCTGTGTATCAATTTGCCACCGAGATCAACGCTGGGAAGGTTGCAGGCAGGTGGGAGATTGTTGGGCGAGACAGGATCCTGACGATTTAAATCAAGTGATTCCGCTCGACATGCCTAAGCGGCTCGGTTGATCACTTCACTGTTCAGCTTGTTGTAAAGTGTTTTCAAACTTATTCCAAGTTGTTGAGCGGCAGCTGTTTTGTTTCCGTTGAAGGAATCCAGAGTGGCGTGAATTGTTGCCATTTCAATTTCTCTTAATGACTTTCCCGTTGCAGCGACGGATATCGAATTCGAAGGAGTCTGGGAGAAATACGTTGGTAAATTATCCGCTTTAACTGGTAACCCGTCGCAAAGAATGGAGGCGTGTTCAATCACATTTGCAAGTTCCCGAATGTTGCCTGGCCAACGATGGGATTGGAGGATTTTCAACGCGGCTGGGTCGAACGCCTGCAAAAGTGCGCGGTTTTGGGGAGAGGCTTCCGGGCGATGTCGCCCAAGTAGGTGGTGGGCGAGTTCAGGGATGTCTTCAACGCGATCACGTAGAGCGGGGAGTTGCACTTCGAACGTGTTGATGCGGTACATCAAGTCCTGCCTGAATTCTCCATCGGCTACCATGCTATGCAGATTTCGATGCGTGGCGCAAACGATCCGAACATCGACCTGAAAGGCCTCGCTGTCGCCGACACGTCGAATTTCACCGGACTCCAAAACCCGCAGTAATGTGGACTGGGTTGCTTTGGGAAGTTCTCCAATTTCATCGAGGAATAGCGTGCCACCATTGGCAACTTCAAAAAGCCCTTTTCGCTGTTCATCGGCGCCGGTGAAGGCTCCTTTGCGATGGCCGAACAGTTCACTTTCGATCAAATTTTCAGGTAGAGCGCCGCAATTAATGGCGACGAAAGGATTGTCATTGCGATTGCTTTGATCGTGTACCGCTCGAGCTGCGAGTTCTTTTCCGGTTCCCGTTTCACCGACGATGAGGACAGTCGACTGTGTTGGAGCGACTTTTTCAATTAGTGCGCGGACCCGCTGCATTGAGCGGTGGTTGCCAATCATTTTAGGTGCTCCCTCGACGCGATCGAGGCGCAGTTGAAGCGAGTAAATTTTATTGTTTAACTCGCGCCGCAAAGCTACTTGTTGTAGCATTGATTTTAGATCGACTAGTTTGCATGGTTTTTGAAGATATTCAAAAGTTCCCAGTCGCAGAGCGTCGACGGCTGACTCGGTTGAGCCTTTTCCCGTGAGCACAATCGCTTCCGTTGTTGGTGAAAGCTCTTTGGTACGCCGGATGACTTCAATTCCATTGAGTCCGGGCATATCAAGATCGACGATGACGCAATCGAAGGTGTCTTTTTCTAGTGCGCTGACAGCCGTTGTTCCGTCTGGACAAACGGTAACGGTATGCCCCATTCTCGGAAGCTCCGCAGCGATTAGCTCCTGAAGGTGGATTTCGTCGTCAGCGAATAATATTTTTAGTGATTTTTGATTGGTCAAGGTTTTTCTCAATATAATCAAGCTGCAGTATTTTTAGATTTCGCAGAATCCGATTTTGCCAGTGGCAAAGAGACTCTGAATTCCGAGCCGAAGCCCGGGCCAGCGCTGTGAGCGATGATTTTTCCACCATGCTCTTCAATGATTTGGTAAGTAATTGAAAGGCCAAGGCCAGTGCCCTGCCCATCCCGACGCCTCGTAAAGAAAGGTTCAAAAAGGTGTTTTTGAACTTCGGTGGTCATGCCACACCCGTTATCAGTCACAACTAGCTCGGCAAAGTTATTTTCTTGTTTGAGCTGAATGTGAACGCTTCCGTTCTCTTCGACACAACCAAGGGCATTGGTGATTAAGTTGAGTGCCACTTGTTTGATCTCCTGTTCGTTTCCAAGAGCGGAAATAGAAACATCTGCATCCACGACAATTTCTCGGTTTCGGTATTTGCTTAAAGGTTTTACGATATTGACGACGGAATGAATGATTTCTGAAAGGTTCACATCAGATTTTTGTGCATCTCCCATTCTCGAAAAATCGAGAAGTCCCGCGGTAATTCCTTTGCAACGAAACGCTTCATCCTGAATGCGTCGAAGGTACTTCTTCATGTCCTTAATTTCAGAATCAATGTCAGCCTGTTGGGTGTCGTTAGTTGGATTTAGGATGTCCTGAATTCGAGATTCCAGAGACTCAGCAGACCATGCGATAGATGCAAGGGGGTTATTAATTTCATGGGCGATACCTGCGGCAAGAAAACCAACACTGGCCATTTTTTCACTGCGCACAACTTCACGAGTTCGCTGACTGACTTTTTGATTTAAATCAGATTTAATGGATTGGAAACTTGCGGTCGTTGCGTTCATTGCATCGGCCAATTCCGCAACTTCATCATTAGTTTTGAGTTGGATTCGAAAATCATAATTACCGGCAGTAACTTGACGGGAGCCTTCAACCAACAGTTCAAGTGGTTGAATAATGCGACGTTGAAATCGCAAAATCAAAAACCCAGTCATTCCAAACGCTGCTAATCCGGCGAGTCCACTAATTGTCATCCAGGCTCGATACTCCGTCCGGGCGTCCTCCGAAAAAGACTCCATGCGCTGTTGCATACTGCCTGGGAATTGAATGTAGAGATCCTGCAACTCAGTAAGATTTGTTTCAATTACATCAAAATTGTCTGATGATTCGAAAACGTCGTTGTGACTGTTGACATTGTCCTTGACGATGTCGAGCATTTTTTTGAATTTGTCGAGATTGTTTTTTTCTTCCTGAGTTGTCGTAATGCCCCGATCAAACTCTCTGCCGTTATTAAGTTTGTTTTGATAGTTCTTAAATGCTTCTTCGGTTCTCTTAATTTTGGCCTCGAGATGGATCTGCCATAGTGGATCTCTTTCTCCCGCTTGAGGCTTTGTATCTTCCCAATAGCTTTTGATTTCTTGTTGTTTGCGATGAGCGTCCCATAGTTGAGATCTCAGGTCACTGACTGCAATGCCTAGTTCAATTGCCAGCGGTATTTCCGTGGACCGCTGATTGATGCTCTTGGTTAAGTTGCGGTATTTAGAGGCGCCTTGAAGGCTGACGATCGACAGCAATGTGATAATGACCAGTAATGTGGTCACACCAAAGTACATTTGATAACGAATTCGCCGTAACGCAAACAAAACGATCTCCAGAATTTTAAACCGCCGAATTTTGAAATCTCTAAATTTGATTCAAGTTTCGGCCCCAAGCTAATGGGGTTTCGAAAATTACAGGGACGAGAGGTCGCAGGCAATGTCAGTTCCGATCTGAATTGCTGGCAAATGCAGTTTTTAACAATTTGGGCAGGGAATTTAAGCAAAGGCTGTTTTTGTTTTCACCTGTAGTGGCAAACAAACTTAAAAACAGTCTGGATAGATTGGGATAGTAGGAGAGGGACAGCAAACGCTGGGCAGTAGTCAGTTCTTAGGTCGTGTGAAAGAGCAATCAGAGATAGAGCGTTTTGAAGCCCACCAAGTCGGTTGCTTGTGGAAGGACTCGAGAGTCGGAGGGAACGAAAATATTGGCTTAAAGATCAATCGATGAACTACTGGCGTCCTCTTGATTTCTTAATTGATCCATAAGAAAGCTGACTGCACGACCGTAGTTTGCAATGGCAGTCGAGTGATCCTCTTGGCTCGTCGCCTGTTCGGCTTTGTTGGTCATTGATTTCAGTTGAGGCCAATCAACTTTCCAGTTTTCTCGTAAAGCCCCTTCTTGAAGTTTCCGAAGCATGTCTGCTAATTGTTTGGCAAATTGTCCACTTGAAGCGCAACCCAAGCGAATGTAGGGGCCTTTTCCAAAAAGCTGTCCTGTGCTGCTGTGTCGGCCTTGGAAAGAATTCTTAATCAGGCACGAAACCAAGTAACCGATTGCAGCTACAGAAACCATTCCTGTGAACAGGGATATCTGCCAGAACCCAAAGAAATACAAGAGTATTGTTACGATCGCCGAACCCATAAATACGCCCCAGAATGTCGCGGAGACAAGAGGTTTACGGAAAGACGAACCGCGGCTGGATGTCGCGGTTGAGTGATTACCTGAGGTTGCGAGTTTGGGATGCCCTATTTTAACAATGACCGCAGTAATGTTATCGGGTCCACCTCGCAGGTTAGCTAAGTCAACTAAGACTTTGACAGCTTCGTCGGGAGACATGTTAGCAAGAATGGAGCCAATTTCGGTATCTGAAATAACCGCGGTGAGTCCATCGCTACAAAGCAAAAAGGTATCGCCAACCTGAATTGGAAATGGACCTTCGAGATCAACATTGCACTCGGCGTATGGGCCAAGAGATCTTGTAATGACGTTCTTCGGGATCTTCCCAAGTGCCTCGTCTTCTTCCGACAACTGTCCGGCAAATTTCATTTCCCAAACGAGTGAATGGTCAAACGTAAGTTGTTCGATTCTGTTTTGTGTTAGTCGATAAATTCGACTGTCTCCAATGTGGGCACATATGGCGCCTTGGGGGAGAATGGTCAGGACGCTACACGTCGTTCCCATGTTGTGAAATTCTTCGTTGGCTTGGCCCCGACGGTGAATTTCACTGTTCGCCCCTTCAACAGCTTTCCGCATTTCCTCGGGAGCTGAACTCTCGTTGTATTTGGCGTAAAGATGAGGGATGTGGTCGATGGCCAACTTGCTGGCGAGTTCTCCAGCAGCGTGTGCACCCATGCCATCGGCAACAATAAAGACATGACCTTTTCTTTGCCACTGCTCTATGCTGCTTGCCAGAGACACAGAGAGATTGTCCTGATTCGTTGCGCGACGCATGCCAACGTCGCTGAGTGAAGCGACTTGGATATAGTCATCCCAGTTTAAAAGGCTTTCACTCATAAATTTCCGGACCGTGTGTCGAATGCTTGCAAGTGTACCATCCTAACGTGCAATCACTTTTCAAAAAACGGGGATTATTAAGATTTGAGCACCCAAAATGCCATTTTTAGTGCGATCATCGCATCTCATTTCCGTTGCAAAACGCCCATTTGTTTTATTCGGTATTTACGTTATCCGAGCTATTAGGCGAATTGGTCTGTTCGAAGAAGCTTTGGATTTGTAGACTTCGCCTCCACGTCAGCGATCTCGGCGAGGATCATCGGTTTTACTAACTTGGGTAAGAGTTTTCTTGGAAAGACTTGAGAATGAATTCCTGCTGTTTAACAACTCACATGAACTAATTTGCGAATTTCAGGTATGAGTTTGAAAAACAATAAAATCGGTTTTAGGTTATTGCTGGTAGTTTTGGGATTGACCCTGACAAGCCTGACAGGTTGTGTCCAGCGAAGATTTATCGTGCGGAGCCAACCGGAAGGTGCGCTGGTCACGATTGATCGAAAGTCCATTGGCCTAACTCCACTTTCGGTTCCCTTCACTTATAACGGGACGCGGGAAGTTCAGCTTGAAAAAGATGGCTACAAAACCATCAAAGTACAACAGCGGGTGAAGCCTCGATGGTACGAAACCTTCCCCGCCAGTTTTGTGACCGAG
>CALKNI010000105.1 GCA_938091115.1 uncultured Pirellulaceae bacterium
TGGAAAACAAGGTCGATGAGGTTGATCGCAATGCAAAACATTGGGGTGATGCAGCTGCGGCACGAGTAGACACTGCCAGTATGGCCAGAACGGTGGGTGGAATTTGCAATAGCATGCGCGATGACCTGTATGGCTTGTGCGATGAGTTAGCGCAGCAATACAAACACATGCGGCATAAATCTGCAGCAGCTGAATTGAGGCAGTTGCGAGAACTCTACAATGAAATTGGTTCCAACCTGAAAAAATTGGATTTTGAAAGAAAGACTATCGTAGAACTCATTCGAAAGTCCGATGTTTTTGGGGCAAATTTGATTTCTTTAAGCGATCCGAATTTTATATCGTCTGCACGAACATTTGGCTATGAAAACGCGCGCGATCAATACTTTGCCGAGACCTCTGTAAAAGTAAGCAGTGCAGGGGAGCTCGAAAATGATTTTCAAAATTGCTTAAACGCACTAGATCTTCGGCGAACTGAGCTGTTGGCCAGTGCGCGTTCTTTGGAAACTGAGCTAGATCTCTTGCGTCAAAGACATTTATCTTTGCTTGAGCAGCGGGCGGCCTTGCTCCAATTCGAAGAACCGTTGAATTGGTCTGTGAAAGTCAAAGAAATTGACCAAAAGTTGATTTCATTAAGGTATCAATGCGAAGCCTTGAATAGTCAGAGTGAGATTGAATTGCCCTCGACCAACCCTATCGTTGAAGGAGTTAGTCTTGCGATGGAGCGGTTGACCGAAGGGGAGTATGACCTAATTTGGTTGCGAAGCTCATGCCACGCGGGGGTATCGAATGAGACCGCTGCTGCTTCAGTCGAATTGATCGTAAGAAACCGGGTGGGGCGTGAAGTTGAGTTTTCACAGTTAGCCCCTGAGCTACAGAATCGAGCTTACTTAGCTCTCATTCTCGGAGTGAAGAATCATTTACGCGATAACGGGATTGAGTTTCCGACGTTTATCGACCACGCTTTTGTTCACTTCTCCAACGACGACGTTCAGCAAGTGCTCGAGCACGTTAAAAGCATGGCTGGATTAGCGCATCAAATAATACTTATGGGACGCACGGTAAACACAGCTTCGCTGATTCCAACTAACGTCTTCGAGATACCGACAACCCTTTCAGTTCCTGAGGTTTATCCTGCAGGTAATTTTAACGATATTGCTAAAGATCCGAGTGTTACGATTGCTGCCGAAGCCGAGTGGCGGCCGGAGGATTTCGTAGCGACGGAAGTTTATGCGGCGGGTTTTCTCCCTCGTCCCTATCCGCTCTCAAAGTACCCCCGTTCCCAAGCTCAGTGGAAAATTGAAGAAGATGATCCCATTGTAAGTTTACCATTTCCAGTTTCCGGACAACGACAAACGGCTGATCAGGAGATCGAGCCGTCTTTTCATCAACGGAATCAACCCGCAGTTTCTTCCGTTTCAGTTAGTATGATTGGCGACCGGCTAGGGTATGTTTCTAGTATTGATGAAACGACAAAGTTGGATCGAATGGGCTTTTTCGATACTAAGCAATTGAGGTTATTTCACGATCAGGGGATTGAGAGCGTTGGCGATTTACTGGTTGTGGAAGAGAACGTGGTTGGAGAACTCAATCTCCATGCAGAACAGCTCGACCGATGGCAGTCACAATTGTGGCTTTTAATGCATGTCCCTGGACTTAGAACACCGGATGCAAAAGTCTTAGTTGCGTGCGGGATTACAGATCCGGAGCACTTGGACACCTCGTTTCCGCAGCAGATTTTAGAGCGTATCGAGCGATTTTTCTCGACTAGCGAGGGTCGGCATTTTGGAGTCAATCGAGACTCAATAACGTTGGATCGGATTAACGCCTGGTATCGGTCTCTTGACCGAGCTCGAGTGGAGAGTGAGGGGCAAAAGGCCTCGGAATCGCAGGAGCTGAGAATTCGGCCTGAAGGGGGAGCAAACGGCGGTAGCGGAAATCGTAAACCCGGAGACCGTAAGCCGTACCAGAGAACTGCCCGTAGTTACCAAGCTAGAGATTTCGCACCCGATGGAAATGTGTTGAAGACCAAGCGTGCCTCGAAAACGGCTCGACTCTCAAAGAGAAATAACCAGCCAGTACTGGCTCGCCCACCGCGTATGCACTCTAACGCCGCAGTGGCTCAGATCGCTCCTAGTCTTCCACCGGTTTCGGTTCAGAAAGATACAAAAGCAGATAGCAGTAAACCGGCAGGAAGAAACAAGAATGCAAAATCTTCTGCACTGAAATTTTATCTTGATTTAAGTGATCATGTGGAAGCGGCTCCGTCAATTGGCCCCAAAACTGCTGAGAGATTTGAAAAAATTGGGATCAGTACGGTGGCTGAGTTTTTGAAACACACTGCAAAATCGATGGAGACAAAGCTAAACTATAAGCGGATTTCAGAGAAAATTATTCGAGTTTGGCAACATCAGGCCCGGTTGGTTTGCCGTATTCCAAATTTGCGAGGCCATGATTCGCAATTGCTGGTCGCTTGTGGTATCACCGAGCCTGAAACTCTAGCAACGATGCAGCCGCAAGCTCTCTTCGAAATCATTGGCCCGTTCGTTGAAACCAAAGAGGGTCAAAAAATCATTCGCAATGGTAAAAACCCTGATTTGGAAGAGGTGAGCAATTGGATTAGCTGGGCTTCTAACTTTCGTTCGCTTCAGGCTGCGTAGCGACTTAGTCAAAGGAATCCGAAGCAAGATGAACCGATTCGAAAATTATTTAGACAAGCGGTCCGGCATTGAGAACTTCGTCAGAGGCTTTGTCGGCGTACTCCGTAAAATTATCGCGGAATTTCGTCGCCAGTAATTTAGCAGTTTTTTCGAATGCTACTGAGTCTGCCCATGTTCCTCGTGGCTGGAGGATTTTCCCTGGAACTCCTACGCATGATTTGGGAATACGCAACCCGAAAATCGGATCAGTGGCGTAATCAGCAATGGCGAGCGAGCCATTATGAATGGCGTCGATAATCGCACGCGTGTAGTGCAGACTGATTCGGGAACCAACTCCGAACGAGCCCCCGCTCCAACCTGTATTTACCAACCACGCACTGGTTCCGTGGAGTTGCATTTGTTCGGCCAGCAAGGTCGCGTATTTAGTCGGGTGCCAGACCAAAAATGCCGCGCCAAAACAGGCGGAGAAGGTTGCTTCCGGATCTTTGACACCGACCTCAGTACCGGCAACCTTCGCAGTGTACCCGCTGATAAAGTGGTACATCGCTTGTGCCGAAGTTAACTTGCTCACTGGTGGGAGGACGCCAAAGGCATCGCAGGTCAAAAATACAATATTCTTAGGTGAATCCGTGATGCAGGGAATTCTAGCGTTATCAATGTACTCGATTGGATAAGAACAGCGTGTGTTCTGAGTCAACGAGACATTGTTGTAATCGACTTCGTGGGTCAGTGGATCTTGGACGGTGTTTTCAAGCACGGAGCCGTAGCGGATTGCGTCGAAAATTTGAGGCTCTTTCTCTTTTGAGAGGTTAATGCATTTCGCATAACATCCCCCTTCGATATTGAAGACGCCTTCGTCGTTCCAGCAATGTTCGTCGTCTCCAATAAGAGGGCGCGAAGGATCGGCAGATAGGGTCGTTTTGCCAGTCCCAGAAAGCCCAAAAAACAGAGATACATCATGTTTCTCACCAACGTTGCATGAGCAATGCATCGATAAAATATCTCGCTTGGGCATGAGATAGTTCATGATTGTGAAAACGCCCTTTTTCATCTCGCCGGCGTATTCCGTGCCTAAGATTACCATTTCACCACGATCGAAGTTGATTGAAACTGAGGTCGTGGATTCAACACCTTCAATGGAGGTGTTGGCCGATGTTTGGCCAGCGTTGTAAATGACGTAATCCGGTTCGCCGAAATCAGCTAATTCTTCAGCGGTGGGGCGAATTAGCATGTTGTGCATAAACAACGCGTGATAGGCCCGCGAGCAGATAACACGAATCTTTAGTCGGCAGGTGGGATCCCATCCAGCGAAGGCGTCGAGGACATAAAACTGTGGGCAAACGTTCAGGAAATCGACCGCTTGTTGTTTTACCTTTGTAAAAGAATCCTCGGGCATGGGCATATTAATTTCACCCCACCAGACATCGTTGTTAATACTCTCTTGCTGCACGATTCGTTTGTCTTTTGGGCTACGGCCAGTTTTTCCACCTGAGTTGGAAGATAGTCCCCCGGTGCTGGTGATCATACCTTGATCGAATTTAATGGCCTCTTCGTAAAGACGAGCCGGGGCTGTATTTCGTAAAATGCCTTCCGGAAAATTAGGTAGACTTAGAGAAGCAATTCGAGATTGGTTCGGTGTGGCCATGTGATCATTCCTACGTGGACCGGAAACGGGGAAAGCTACGGATGAAAGCAATGTTGCTGTGGAAAAAAAAGCAGAATGTTTTCTCGGTAGCTCCCTAAATAAGTTGATTTCCGTTAATGTTTCTTGCTAAGTGTTCAGGTTAACTATCTTATTGATTCTGTCAAAGCCAACTCACGATCCGCAGCCTCATATTTTACTGAAGCCAAAGTAATCTTCGTGGTTCGAGGGGGAACTTCCATATGTTGAATGAATTTTCCCTAAGGTCGGCTTTTCACTGTAGGATTAGATTGGTTGGCTAAGGCTTTTGAACCGATCCACTTTGCAGTTTCGAATTTTAAAGAAGGAAGAAGAACGGTATGTCCTCAACTCCAGGCGAGCGGTTTCGAGCGGCGATGGCTGAAGAAAAACCGCTGCAAATCCCCGGCACCATTAACGCCTATACGGCGTTGCTTGCTCAGCGCGAAGGTTACCGCGCGATTTATCTTTCGGGAGCTGGGGTTGCGAACGCTTCGTATGGAATGCCAGATTTGGGAATGACATCGATGTCGGATGTACTGGTCGATATTGATCGAATTACGGCTGCCTGCCAAATTCCATTATTGGTGGATGCGGACACCGGGTGGGGGCATTCTTTATGTATCGCTAGAACGATTCAGGCCTTTATTAAAGCGGGAGCTGCCGCACTTCACATCGAAGACCAACAAGCGGCTAAGCGCTGTGGGCATCGACCCAATAAGTCGATCGTAAAAACTGGAGAGATGGTCGATCGATTGCATGCGGCCGTTGACGCACGAACGGATGATTCGTTTGTGATTATGGCACGCACCGATGCACTGGCTGAAGAAGGACTGGAGCGGGCGATTGAACGCTGTCAAAAATATATTGAAGCGGGAGCTGATGTCATCTTCGCCGAAGCGATTACGGACGCCGAGCATTATCGATTTTTCACACAATCGCTGAGTGTGCCGGTACTTGCCAATATGACCGAATTTGGCATGAGTCCTTTGATGACGGTCGAGCATCTGTCGGAAGTGGGGGTGGAGTTGATACTCTATCCTTTGGCGGCGTTTCGAATGATGAGCCAAGCGGCTGCAATGGCTTATGGAACAATTCGGAAAACCGGCACCCAAAGCAGTATTCTAGATCAGATGCAAACTAGAAAAGAGCTTTATGAAGTGCTTAACTACCATGCGTACGAGCAAAAAATAGATGACTTATTAAAAAAGGCTGAGGCAGAATGACAGTTAAGAAAAAAACAGGCGGACTGGCGGGGGTTGTTGCGGGTGAGACCGCCATTGCAACCGTTGGTAAGGAAGGTAAAGGGTTGAATTATCGTGGTTATTCGATTCATGATTTGGCAGCCGAGGCGACGTTCGAAGAAGTCGCATTTTTGCTACTTTATGGTCACCTTCCTCTAAGAAAAGAGTTGGATAGTTTCACCGCAAGGCTGGTGGGCGGACGCCAGTTGCCTGACGCGTTATGCCAAACTTTGCGTGCGATTCCAGCGGATGCCCATCCCATGGACGTTCTTCGTACGGGCTGTTCGATGCTTGGTGTCCTGGAACCTGAGACTTCGTTTGCCCAGCAAGAGCAAAAGGCTGAACGTTTGTTGGCCTGCTTGCCGTCGATGTTGGTCTATTGGTACCGCTTTTCTCAAGATGGGACCGAAATCGACTTCGATTCAACCGAGTCAACGATTGCCGGATATTTCTTGGAAAAAATGCACGACACTCCACCTTCGGATCTTCATCGCCGTGTAATGGATGTGTCGCTCGTGCTGTATGCTGAACATGAATTCAATGCGTCGACTTTCACTGCCCGTGTCTGCACAGCCACGCTATCTGATTTGTTTTCTGCGATAACCGGAGCGATTGGGACATTGCGAGGTCCACTGCATGGAGGAGCCAATGAAGCTGCGATGGAGTTGATTGAACAGTTTCAAACGCCGGAGGAAGCGGAAGCCGGCATTACGGAAATGTTATCGAGTAAGGCACTGATTATGGGATTTGGTCATCGAGTCTACTCGATTTCAGATCCTCGTAATGAAGTTATTAAAGGCTGGGCGAAGCAACTTTCGGAAGCCAATGGAGATACTGTGCTGTATCCTGTTTCTGAGCGAATCGAGCAGGTAATGTGGCGGGAGAAGAAATTGTTTCCTAATCTCGATTTTTACAGCGCGTCGGTCTACCATTTCCTCGGAATACCCACCGAGATGTTTACCCCGATTTTTGTTCTTTCAAGAGTCTCGGGTTGGGCTGCTCATGTTTTTGAGCAACGTTCCAACAACCGTTTAATCCGCCCAGGAGCAGAATATATCGGCCCTGATCAGCTTGATTTTGTGGCAATTGACGATCGTGATGCGGTGGCTGACTCGGTTTAAATAATTGCGCGGTTAGCTTGATCGTAACGCCGGCAGTTTGGTTTTACTTCATCAATAGTGCCGCGGCAGATTGGTCGACAAAGAAGAACAGTTCGCCGTTGGGAGCTATATGGGCGGTAGGGTAGTCGCGATAGCTCCCGGATTTCTGCAGGATTTCAGCAAGAATTGGGGCTTTGCTTTCACCAGTTATCAAGAAGTAGATGCAATAGCTTGCATTGATGATCTTGCCGGTGATCGTAATTCGTTTTTGCCCACTATCGGGGTGAGTTGCCACCTCACAGATCCGGCCCGAATTGAGGAATCGAATCTCATGCGGAAAGATAGAAGCGGTGTGACCGTCGGCGCCCATGCCTAGAATCATGATGTCGAAGGTAGGGATGTTGTCACGGTTGTGGCGCAGAACGTTGGAGATTTCTGTTTCGTAACGAGTGGCCTCGATGTTCGGTTCGTTTTCTCCAAGGACACGGTGGACGTTGGCGGAGGGAATCTTGATCTTTGATAAAAGTAAACGATGGGCTTCTCCATAGTTACTCTCGTCTGCATCGGGGGCAACGCATCTTTCGTCTCCCCAGAAGAAATGGACTTTTGTCCAATCGACCGCGTCGGCGTGTTCTACTGCAAGTATTTGAAATAATAGTTTCGGTGTACTGCCTCCAGAGAGCGAGACGGTGATCAAGTCTTGGTTGGCAGCCAGTGTGTGGATTTTAGCCACAAATTCACTGGCGAAAGATCGAGCGACTTCGGGGTTGTCGGTGTATTTCTTGATGACGGGATTCAAAGTAGAGGTCCGTAGTGAGTTGCGAAATGGATAGACTATAAATACTTAGATTAATGGTTAGCGAACAGGTAACGAAATTGTTTAGGGATTTTTTTTCTTTCACCGGAAGCGAACCGTACTGGTTTCTGATCGTTGAAATTGAACGTGTCTTGAAACCAGGGGCGACTGTAAACGAGGTATAAAATGGGACGAGCGTAATTGGCGTTGTTGGCCAAGCCGCCGTGGATCACACGGTAGTCCATCAGATAAGCATCGCCACGGCGGGGTAGTGGCGTACTTGCTTGAGGCCACTGCGGATCCTCGGACAATACTTGAAGTTCTTGCCTGGCAGTCGCTCGTCGATGGCTACCTTCCCAAATTGCGGTGGAGCCTGTTTCGTGGGTGATATCAACTAAGGGAATGACAACCGTGAGGGCATAGGCAGGGGTTTTTGCGCATGCTTCAGGAGACTCAAATAAAGGTGGGTGGTCAAAATGAATGGGTTGGTGTTGCGCGCCTGGGAAGCTGAGCACCGATCCAAAGCTCGAGAGCACGCATTGAGTTCCCAAGATAGATTGCACGAGCGGAAGCAGGAGCGAGTTGGCATAAAGACGCGTATCATTAAATGGCGGTTCGAGTTTAATTGAAATCATGAAACGCTGATCGCCAACGACCGCGTGTTTCTTTTTTAATTTCTTAAGGGGCTGGTCAGTGTATTTTTGTTGATAAGCACGGGCTAATTCGTCAATGAATTCGGTGGATATGGCATTTTTTAGCCACAAAGCCCCATGCTCGAGAAATAAATCGTTTGCTTGATTACGGGTCTTTTCGAGCAGTTGCTGGTCGTGTAACTCGGGATTGGAAACGTCGATTGTTGAGTTCATGGCAATCAAATGCGGGCGACAATTTGTTGATAGCGAGACCATTGAAGTGTGGCATATTCTACAGTCTTCGGTATCCAGAGTCAGGCATCTGCTTAAATAATTGTTTCAGCTAAAGATTTTTGTAATTCACAAGCGGTTTGTCAAAACGAATAAGTACTGAGGTCAGGCGTTGCCTCAGTTTCAATGATGTGAGTTGGTTTTTGTGAATTTGGTTTGCAATCGAATCTAATTTTGGATTCATTTTATCCAATTGTTTTGGTAGCATTTAGGATTAGAGTTTTGGTAAATAAGAGGTGAATTGATGTTGTTCGTGCACAGCCGCCGAGTTTTGTTGCTTCTTGCTATGTTTTGTATCAGCGGTTGTGATACTCAAACACCGGCAGATAAAATCCAAATTTGCTTTGACGAAGTCAAAAGTGCCACGACTGAGTTTCATCAAAATATGGTTGACATAACAGACGGAACCTCAGCAGAACGAATTCTCCCTGAATTAGAATCCAGCCATCAACGATTAGCTGAAGCGTTTAATGCTCTCGACGAAGCGACAATGACGAGTTCCCGGGGTGCTCGAAAAATAATAATGGACGTTGAGGATTACAAAAAGGAGCAGAGAGAGTTACTGAGAATTCAATTTGATCGACTTAAAGATGACGAATTCGTCAAAGCCGTAGTTGAGCCCTTTATGCGCAGGATCAACGCATTTAAGCCGATGTAAATCAGCTTGACCCTTTTACTAGCTTCGTTTTTCCCCGTTGTTAAAACGGGAATCTAATCCCGCTGTAAAGTTTCAAGAGATTAGGTCGATGGAGTTGCTTTCTCCGTTAGGTTATTTTAATGAACAGCGTTAAAATCTCGAACTTTGACTACACTGGATAAAATGGTGCAATTTTTGACGGAGCGATTTGTAAGTGAGTGAAATGCCGAACGCGACTGGCCAATTGGCCGAAATCGTAAAATTAATTGGCCGGCTTTGGTTGTTCGAAGTCAATCAATCGACCCTGGAATCCATGTGCGAGCCGGAGTTTCGAGAGGCATATGAATCTCTAGGCGGTGAATTGCCTGACGTCGTTTCGCCAGAGCTAGTGGAACAACTTGCAATTGAGTACTGTGAGCTTTTGATTGGGCCGAAAGACCATATCTCTCCTGTCCAATCGATTTGGTCCGAGAATCAATATCAGTCTGGCACCGCCGCTTCCATGAATCGTTTTTTTGACGTTTTACCTGGCTATCGTCCGCAGTCTTCCTTGCAAGATCATCTTGGGGTTCAATTTGATTTCTTAAGTGAATTGATGCGTCTAGTGCGGGATCCTGAGCAAGGCGAGGTAGTGCGGGAAGTGATTCAGTGCTTTGTTGATGATCATTTGAGTTGGTCGTTGCCAATGTTCGAAAAGATCGTCTCTCAAACGAATTCGTCCTTCTATCGGGGATTGGCAATTGTCTCCGCCAATTTTGTAAAAGGCGTGTTGCCGCAATTAAATATGGTGTCCACGTCAGTGGACTAATCTTTCAAGATTGTATTTCAGAGTGAAAAAATGAAGTTTGAACTTTCAGTTCGGGGTCGCGTTTGTTTGGCGAGTGTCGCATTGCTCACTGTTCTCGGTTGTGACAACGGTGGGCCGTCCAATGGTTATATGTCCCAGCCATTGGCGACCAATCCCAGCGAAAAGTTAGATGTTGATTCCCGGCAATTTGAGTTTGAATATGCTGCTGAAGTTCAGGGTATACCTGAAAATGCATCGGTTCGAATTTGGTTCCCGGTGGCAGAGTCCAATCCGCAGCAAACGGTGGAATTACTAGGTTCAGATGTTCCTGGGGAACTGACGCTGCATCGTGATGAAAAATATCAAAATCAGATTGGCTACGTTGAACAGCAGATGGGTGGAACTGGAGGTGAGGGGATTCGGTTTGGAGTCAAATATAAAATCGACCGAGTTGAAGCGGGTACTGACGGATCCGAATTGTCATTGAACCGAGAACAGAATGACCTTTTTTTGAGTGCGAATGCAATGGTTCCTGTTGAGGGAAAGCCACAGGCTTTGCTTGCCGGTAAGCAGCTTCCTAAAGATCCGGTAGATGCCGGTCTGCTGCTGTACGAAACGGTTGAAAGTCATATGACCTATGACAAATCAAAACCGGGATATGGCCAAGGCGATGCCGTTTGGGCCTGTGATAGCCAGACAGGAAACTGCACTGATTTTCACAGCTTGTTTATTTCTTTGGCTCGCAGCCAGCAGATTCCAGCAAAATTCGAGATTGGATTTCCAATCCCATCAGGTCAACAGGAAGGTAAAGTTGGGGGTTACCATTGTTGGGCTTGGTTCCATGCCCATGGAATCGGTTGGACGCCTGTAGATATCTCAGAGGCGGATAAGAATCCATCGATGAAGGATTATTATTTTGGTAAGTTATCCGTAGATAGGGTAACGTTTTCGAAGGGGCGTGATATCGAACTTGTTCCGAAGGCTGAGCAAGGTCCGCTAAACTATTTTGTCTACCCGTATGTTGAAGTCAATGGAGAGACTTGGCCTAAAGAAAAAATCAAGTTGAATTTTTCATTCAAAGATAGCCAGTAACAATTCTCTCTGGTTGGTTAACTTAATTATGAAACAGCATCGAACTATTGGCGTTTTCCTTCTCGGTTGCGCCGTTATTTGTTTCCTAATTGCCTGGGAACGTTACCATTCGGCAGTCCAGACTGCTCAGGAAATAGCGCGTGTCATTACGGAAATCGAATACGAATCCGTATCCACTCCGATTGAAACGACAGTCAGTGGGCTACTCGGAGTCGCACTGGCAGTCGCTGGCGCGGTTCTAATTATGGAATACATTCGCGGGAAGAATAAACCCGACGATCTGCTCAAGCCATAAATGATCGGCTGCGATCTAAAACTTAGGCCACTGTTTTCCAATAGATTTTTGTTGGATCTGAGTAAGCTGTTTGATGCTTTTCTTGGCTAACTTAATGAGATCTGCTAATTCCGCCTCACTGAAAGTTGCCTCTTCTCCAGTGCCCTGAATTTCAACGAATTGGCCGCGGCCGGTCATGACGACATTCATATCAACACTGGCGGCAAAATCCATAGGGTAATCCAAGTCAGTTACTGGTTTGCCGGCAACGATTCCAACGCTGATTGCGGCAATGGAATCGCGTAACGGATAAACCTTGGGATCAGGCAGGTCTTTCTTTATGGAGTTGATGGCATCGACCAAGGCAATCATTCCCCCGGTAATACTGGCGGTTCGAGTACCGCCGTCGGCTTGGAGGACGTCGCAGTCGACTGTGATTTGGCGAGCCCCCAGTGCTTCGAGGTTCGCAACTGCGCGGAGGGATCTGCCGATGAGTCTTTGGATCTCCGTTGTCCGCCCGTCAACCTTGGATCGATCTCTTCTTTTTCGCGGGCTAGTGCTTCCCGGCAGCATATTGTACTCAGCTGTGATCCACCCTTTTTCTGAATTTCGCATCCAAGGCGGAACATCTTCGGAAACACTTGCTGTGCAAAGGACAACTGTCCCGCCACATTGGTAGAGGACGCTGCCTGGAGTCTTGTTGGTGAATTTGCGTTTTACTTTGACGGGGCGAATTTCGTTAGCTTTTCGAGTCATGGTGTTTAGTTGTTTGGAGTTGATAGTTGAGGGAATGAATTTTGGATTGAGTCGGCACGACAACTAGCTGCTTTTCGAAGCTTCGCTAAGTAACCAGACAACCAGACCTTTTTGTGCGTGGAGTCGATTGTTCGCTTGTTGAATGATTGCGCTTTGCGGGCTGTCAATTACTTCAGAGGTAACTTCCTCACCGCGTCTCGCGGGTAGGCAGTGAAGGAATTTAGCGCCGTCCCGGGCTGAGTTCATGATTTTCTGGTTGACTTGGTAATCAGCCAAATCAGAAAGGCGTTGTTTGGATTCTGACTCTTGTCCCATACTCGTCCAGACATCGGTATAAATAAAAGCGGCATCGGTAGCCGCAGCGACGGCATCGCTCGTTTGAGTGATGATTGTCGAACCAGCAGCTTCATTGAGCTGGTCAATAAAGGCCGGATCGAATTGATACTTAGAAGGTGCACCAATTCGAAGTGGAATGTTTAGCTTACTACAGGCTACTGCGAGACTGTAAGTAACGTTGTTGGCATCTCCCAGGTAGGCAACACTCACATCGCTCAGCCCACCAGCTAATTCCTGAATGGTCAAAATGTCAGCGAGAGCTTGGCAAGGATGGGAAACATCGGTCAAACCGTTGATAATGGGGCACTGGCTGAACTCAGTGGCTTCGATGACTTGCTGGTGGCTCTTTGCCCGAATGACGAGGACGTCAAGGAAGCTGGTCAGAATCGGCATAAAGTCACAAAGCGGTTCCCGCTTGCCCCAACCGACATCTTCTCCTAAGAATAGTGCCGAACCGCCTAGTTGTCGAATTAAGGTCTCAAAACTGACACGTGTGCGGAGGGAGGGTTTTTCAAACAATAGCCCCATGACCTGATGCTCTAACAGCCCCGGTCTGTTACCAGTGTTAAGCTTAGATTTTAGATCAGCTGAAATTTCCAGAACCCGACGAATTTCTTCGCTGGAAAGGTCAAACAGGGAAAGCACATGTCTCATGCGATGTCCTTTTGCATATCTCGGAGAGATGGTTGGAGGATTCAGGCCTGATTGGAAATGACGGTTCCGATGCCGTTGCTTGTATAAACTTCGAGCAATAATCCGTGCCGCAGCGAACCATTGACGATATGAACTTTTCGAACTCCGCGGTCAATTGTTTCAAGGCACGCTTCGACTTTGGGAATCATTCCATCTGAAATTGTCCCATCGGCGATTAGCTCTAAGGCTTCGGGTTTTGTAAGACTTGAAATAATTGAATCTGGATCGGAGGGGTCTCGAAGAACTCCGGGAACATCTGACAAAATTACAAGTTTGTCTGCGTTTAATTCTTGAGCAAGTTTAGTTGCAACTGTGTCGGCGTTCACGTTTAACTTTTGTCCATCGGCATCGACACACATTGAGGGGATAAACGGGGTTTGCCCGGCGTAGCAGAGATTATCAATGACCAATCGGTCGATCTTTGTGATTTCCCCGACGAATCCGAGATCAACTGGTTGCCCATCGGTACCGTTGAGGACGAGTTTTTTACCGGTTAAAACCGGGGTGGAATCAAAATTCAGAGTCATTGCCCGACCACCAATTTTTTCAAACTCGTCGGCAAGGAATTGATTTGTTTCTTGTGCCAAGACTCGTTCGACAATGTCGAGCGTCGGAGCATCAGTGTATCTTCTGCCTTCGACGAATCGCGGTTCGATCCCGGCCTCTTTCATAGCAGCAGAAATCCGATTGCCTGCTCCGTGGACAACAACGGGTCGCATTCCCACGGTTTCCATAAAATGAATGTCGAGCAAGATATGGTGGAGCGCATCGATGTCATCGAGCATGCTTCCACCAAGTTTGATGACAGTGGTTTTGTCCCGGAACATTCGGATCCAGCCGAGTGCTTCGATCAAAGTGTTCGCTTTTTGAATTGCCTGTTCCACGGTGTTCGTTTCTTTTGAGAGTCTAGTTTGCGTCTTGCGTAGAGGATTCGGGGAATGAGAAAGCTCACCATCCTAGAATCTACAATGTACCGGTGCAAGTTGTCGGTAATTCGTCGTCCAAATAAAAAATCCCAGAGTCTGGAATCAGGTCTGGGTCGTTTTTCTGATGTGCTTAATGATTGAAAGCGTTTGCTCGGGCGATCGCCGGAGGTTACGCGACCGCAGCGTCCTTATCGGTAATTTTTTCCCATTCACGAGCTAAGATCTCTACCGAATCGCGGATTTGCTTTTCAGTGTGTGCCGCGGTCATAAAAATTCGAACTCGTGTTTCTTTTTCCGGTACTGCGGGATAAAGAATGGGCTGAGCATTGATTCCATGATCGTACAAAGCTTCCGAGAGCCGCAAGGCTAAGAGCGAGTGTCCCGTGATGATCGGAATGATCGCAGTCCCCTGCGCCATCCCGGTATCGAGGCCGGCTTCTTTAGCGAGGCTCAAAAATAGGCGGGCGTTTGCCTGTAGCTTAGCGACCAATTCGGGGCGTTTCTGTAAAACGCGAAGCGAGCCAAGTGCCGCTCCGACATTGGCCGGAGGCATTCCCGCGGCAAACACATAACCCGGGGTCGTGTAACGTAGGTATTCAATCAATGAGCGTGAGGCTCCCACGAATCCGCCACAACTGCCGAACGATTTGCTAAGAGTGCCCATCCAGCACTCGATGTCGTCCCGTTGAACGTCGTAGACTTCTCCGAGTCCTCTTCCGGTCTCGCCAAGCGTGCCAATGGAGTGGGCTTCATCGAGGTACAGCCAGGCTTTGTACCGTTTCTTAATCTCAATGAATTTTGGAAGGTTCGGGTAATCTCCATCCATGCTGTAAAGCCCCTCGATGATGATTAGTACCCGGCGGTACTCCCCGCGACAACTCCGTAAAATATTTTCCAAATCCTCCCAATTGTTATGTTCGAAGGGACGCCGTTGTGCGCCCGAGAGCATCGCGCCCTGGATCAAGCTGTTGTGGGCGAAGCTGTCATGAAGTATCAGATCGCCGCGTCCGACTAAATGACCGATGACAGATTCATTGCACGCATGGCCACCCGGGAATGTGATTACGTCATCGACTCCGAGGAAATCGGAAAGCTCTTTTTCCAGTTGCTTGTGAATTGTTTTTTCACCAGAAACAATTCGACTGGCAGAGACGCTGGTGCCGAAATTGTCAATGGCGTTCTTTGCCGAAAGATTCACTTCGGGGTCCCCAGATAACCCGAGATAGTTGTAACTAGCGTAGGAAATTAATTCTTTCCCATCGATCTCGGTCGTGTCACTAATCCGCCCTTCGTGAACACTGAAGAATGGATTTCGGATGCCAGAATCTTCAATTCTCTTCCGGAGGCTCTGAAGACGCATGAATTCAGGCATCTTTTCAAGTTTGTAAAATGATTCAGGTACCTCCCCATTTGTCTTTTTGGTTCCCGCGTACTTCTGAATAGCCGTAGCAACCTCACGAACCGTTTCGATGTCCTGAAGAACGTGTTCCGGTATCTTTCCTCCGAAGGCACGCTCGAGCGATTGGGCAACATCCAGGCGAGCGAGTGAATCCAGACCCAGTTCAAGAATGTTGGTGTCTATTTCGACTGTTTGAGTTTTGTCCGTGAGTGCAGTTCGCACCTGTTCGATTACAGCTTGAACAACTTCGGGAGCGAGTTCAGAGTCGGCAAGTGTTTCACCATCAATCTCTGCAGGAGCATATTCGTGGTTCGATTCTGTATTTTGAGCTTCTTCCCATAGACACCAGCGAGCAATTACATGGATGTCTTCTCCGTTTTCAAAGTTTCGTTTGCAGGCGTGTCTTTGAACTTTGCCGGATGAAGTCTTAGGAACGCTATGGGCACGCACCAGTACGATTGCATCTGGAGGCAGGTCATGTTCGAGCGCAACCGACTTTCGGATGCTCTTGATGACACTCTCCCACTGATCCTTGGCTGGGCTTCGCTCGATTTCACAAACAATTACTAAATGCTCGCGATCCCATCGCGTGACCGAGAATGCCGCCGCTCCACCGGAGCGGGTTAGCGGATGACACAGTTCAACTGTGGTTTCGATATCCTGTGGGTACCGGTTTGCGCCGCGGACAATGATCATGTCCTTCAGTCGTCCAGTGACAAACAATTCTCCCCGATCCATGAAGCCAAGGTCGCCGGAGCGGACGTAGTACTTTCCATTGTCAGGTTTCAATCGAGCCCGAAAGGTTTCCTGAGTTTCCTGCTCTCTTTGCCAGTAACCTAAGCCGCAACTCGGACTATTGATCCAGATCTCACCAATCTTGTCGTCAGGCAACGGCGTGTGATTCTCTGGGTGAACGATGAGAACTTCTTCTTCTTCGAGAACTTTGCCACAACCGACTAATCTACGGGCGTTTTCGTGACTCTCATCAATCCGACGGACACGATGCTCAACCAGTTCGTATTTGTCAAATGGTCGCACAATCGGTGCTTCTTCGTTCGAACCTCCGGTAACAATTAAGGTTGTTTCGGCCATTCCATAACACGGGTAAAAAGCATCCGGACTAAACCCGTAGGGCGCGAATTTTTCGGTGAAACGCTCCATTACTGCGGCGCTGACCGGTTCGGCACCATTAAACGCAACCTTCCAGTTTGAGAGGTCAAGTCCTTCGCAATCTTCTTCATTGATTTTCATCGTACACCAAGCGTAGGCAAAATTTGGTCCTCCGCTGGCTATCGATTTATATTTTGAAATGGCACGTAACCAACGAATGGGCCGCGTAAGGAATGCCACGGGTGACATTAAATTATCTTCAGTTCCACAATACATTGGATTGAGTATTCCACCGACAAGTCCCATGTCGTGGTAAAGTGGTAGCCAACTGCAAATAGAACCTTTACGACCTGTTTGGAACGCTCTGGTGATCATGCGGCAGTTTGCAATGAGATTGCGATGACTAAGCATTACTCCTTTAGGAGAACCGGTTGATCCCGACGTATATTGAATCAACCCCAAGTCATCGAGTGAAGCTTTAGGCTTGACCCAGTCGTTAGCGAATTCTGCGGCAACGGACTCTGTTGATAACCATGGAATTCTCTGTAAGCCGGGAGATTCTTTAATCCACTTCTCGCAACTCTTGATGACCGATGATACTGAAAGTGCGACAGATGCTTGGGCATCGTCTGAAATAGCACCGATACGTGCCATGTTACGATTACGCCGCGGCGGGAAGGCAGGGATTGGAGTGACGGCTGCGTAGTGACAACCAAAAAAAGCAACAATGAAATCCAGTCCCGGGGGATACATCATCAGTGCCCGTTTTCCAGCGTATCCTTTGGAGACGAGCATCGCCGCAACTGCTTTCGCCCGGTGATCCAGTTCCGCGAAAGTTAGAGTCTTTATTTCGCCGTCTCCGGCAATGAAACGGTAGGCAATCTTTTCAGGCAGCGCAGCGGCCCAATAGCTTAACCGATCCAAGAAATTGGTTTCCGGCGGCGAGTAAGGTGCAAATAGTTCTTCAAGTTTCACAGGGATTCAACTCCGAGTTCCATCGTGGATTGCCTGAGGCAGTAGGTGACCTGGTAGCTTTCCGGAAGGAGCGTGCTACCCAGGGTTCGACCTGCCTCGAAGCGCTAGAAATCAGATCGCCGTAAGGGGCGACGAGTGGTAATTTCTTGCAAACACTAAGCCAGCATTATAGCAGTTTCCTATCTCGTGTTCAGGGCTACTTTTTTTCGGAAAATCCTGCT
>CALKNI010000106.1 GCA_938091115.1 uncultured Pirellulaceae bacterium
AGCGCTTTAGTGTCAACGTCTCGGCCGCGAAATTTCTTGAATCCTGTAGCCGGATCGATCGTGTCACCGACAGACATGATATTGTCGTATAGGCTCTTGGCAATCGCAGGGTCATAGTAAGTCCCGGCGTCTTCGAAGACCTGTGCAGCGTCAGCGGTGAGGGCATCGGACCAAAGGTAGCTGTAGTAGCCAGCGGAGTAGCCATCACTTGAAAAGACGTGGCCAAATTGTGGCGTTCGGTGTCGCATCACTATCTCAGTTGGCATGCCCAGTTCGGCCAGAGTCTCACGCTCAAATTTATCCGCATCGATTGGAACGTTCCCAGCAAGATGCAGTTTCATATCAATTAATGCACTGGCGAGATACTCAACGGTGCTGAAGCCCTGATTAAACGTCGCCGCGTTTTCAATCTTATCGAGAAGTGCCTGCGGCATCGGTTCGCCGGTTTCATAGTGCACTGCAAACTTGGATAATACTTCGGGGGTCGAAAGCCAATGTTCGTTCAGTTGTGAAGGAAATTCGACATAATCTCGCGCAACAGACGTGCCCGCTTGTGATGGATACTCCGCATCACTGCACAGCCCGTGCAGAGCGTGTCCAAATTCATGAAACAACGTGACCGCGTCATCCCAGGAAATTAAAACTGGTTTTCCGGACTCGCCTTTGATGAAATTCGAATTGTTGGAAACGATCGGAGTGATGGGTGAATCGATGTTCTCCTGAATGCGATAGGCATTCATCCAGGCGCCGCTCCGTTTGCCACGGCGAGCAAACGGGTCGAAAACCCAAAGACCGACGTGCTTTCCATCGCGGGTAACTTCCCAGACGGTAACCTCATTTTCAAAAACGGGAACGTTTTTGACTTGCGTGAATTCGAAGCCGTACAACTGATTGGCAGCCCACATCATTCCTTCGCGAAGCTTATCCATCTGTAGGTACGGCTTGACCTCGTTAAAGTCGAGATCGTATCGGTCTTTACGGACCTTTTCAGCGTAATACCGGTAGTCCCAGGGTTCAATTGTGATTCCGGCGTTTTCTGAATCCGCGATTTTTTGCATGTCCGCGACTTCTTCTTTTACCCGGGCGACAGCCTTTGGCCACACTTTTAGCATCAGGTCCATCGCAGCTTCAGGCGTACCAGCCATTTGCGGCTCAAGACGCCAGTGGGCATGCGTTTTATAGCCCAGCAACAATGCTCTTTCGGCTCGAAGTTTTAGGATTGCCGCAATGATCGCATTGGTGTCATTGTCACCTCCATTGTCGCCACGGTTGTAGTAGTTACGCCAAACTGTTTCACGCAGTCCGCGATTGTCGGCATAGGTCAGAAAGGGCTCCATAGATGATCGCGTGTTGGTTACGCACCATTTACCTTTCGAATTGGCAGCGTCCCCCAGTTTACTTGCGGCATTCGCCATGGCGGCCACGGTGCTTTCTGGGAGACCGGCAAGCATCTCGGCATCATCAATCCAGGTGATGTAGCCCTCTTCGTCAGATAGCACCTTTTGACTGAATTCCGCAAACAATCCAGCAAGGGCTGCGTTCTTTTGTGAAAGAATCGCTTTATCCTTGTCATTTAGCTTGGCACCCTGACGTACGAAACTGTCGTACCGATCTTTGACAAGTCGTCTTTGTGAGTTGTTGAGCGACTTCATTTCATCACCCTGATAGATGGCCTGGATCCGTGAAAACAGTTTTGAATTTTGAATAATGGAGTCGCTGAATTTCGACATCTTCGGAGCGACAGCTTTTTCGATGTCCGGAATAGGGCCGGTGGCCAGATTGGAGGTATGGACGTCAAAAATTGTTTGTACTCGATTGAGCGTCTTCCCGGATTTTTCAAGCGCTACAAAGGTGTTTTCGAAAGTGGGTGGATTGGGATTGTTCGCGATCGCTTCGATTTCTTGATTAGATATTTCAATAGCGGCATTAAAAGCACCTAGGAATTCGTCGCGGTTGACTTGTCGCCACGGTGGAACACCTCCGTACGGACCAATCCATGGTTTTAGTAAAATGGAATTCATGCTCTTTGAATCCTGAGGAGTAGTTGTCTGACCAGAAATTTCCGTGCTGCTGGTAATCAGAATCATAATGACCAGACACAATTGAGTGAAAGAAATGTTGTTCGGTTTCATGGGTTGCCTCAAACTCGATTGCGGAAAACGGTTTTTAGTAAAAAAATGAAGATGAAAAAACCACGAAAATAAAGCGTTGCAGAGAATGTGATTGTCCAATATTGCTTGGCTTGGCTTTTGTTACGGCGGAATCTTTTTTGAATGATCTTCATCGAGGCGATAACAATCTTTTACCACGCCCCCCAGAGTCTAATACATTTTTTGGATGGCCGAAATAGTCAAGAGAAATGGTCTGCGGTAGGTGAGGCAAGATTTCAGTATTTGGAAATTAGTTGCTCAAAGATTTTAGGCGCGAATTAATAAGCGTGACTTTAACCAATGGAAAGGGTGCAGCCACGAATCCTTCATTAAATTGTTGAACGCCTGGTTTGATGGATGGCGTTCATGGGAAACTAACATTGCCGAATTTGGTGTGACCAGGGGTGCGTTTCGTTATCTTCGGTTACCGTAGGAGATAGCGGTTTAATCGAGTTGAGAACCGTCTGTCCAGTTGGTCCGAAGGAAGAACCTCAAACCCGTTGGCGTATTTTTAATCAACCATCTGGTCGAATTAGACGTTTTCTCTAAAGTCAATTTTTGCCGCTCGATACAGTATCGCTGGCTCCGAGCTCATTCTAGTTACGCGGGATCGACCTGAAACTTTATTTTTTAATTTGTTTCCTTAATATGAAGACGTTTGTTTGAGAAAAAGTTTGAGTTCGCTTGTCCGAAGCTGAAAAGCAGGCGTTGTTTTTTAATATAACTAGCTGGGTTGCGTGGCCTATTCCCCTCATAGGTGTGGTTGGAGATGTCGTTGTAGGGCGGCAGGAAAGAAAAGGGAGGAAAAAAATCCTGACTGCCTTAAATAAAAAAAAGGCGTCCTCGAGAGGACGCCTTTGGTTTGCATTGTTGTTGGTTAGAACA
>CALKNI010000107.1 GCA_938091115.1 uncultured Pirellulaceae bacterium
TATTGCGTTAAACCCTGAATCAAGACTTCAGCTCATTGCTGCAATCCAGGTACTCATCGCGCCGGAGTCTTGGGTTGTCGCTAACGATCCGGCAACCATCGCTGTTCAAGACAATCAGTTTGTTGTCAACTGCAGCGAGCCAGTACAAAATCAAGTTGAAGAATTATTGGCTAAGCTAAACGCATCGCTGAAACTCAAAGAGAATCCGGCTGATCAAACGGCAAAAAACGTGCTGGTGTCCAAATGGAAACAACTTGAACCCGGACTTGCCAAAAATTCCGGACTCAAACAATCAGTCCAATCTGAAATAACTGTATTTTTAGAACGCATTAGTAAGCACACCGGCATCACCACTATTCCTGACTTCAACGCTCTCTTGAGCGACGGCTGGGGACCACAAACCTCAATTCCGGGCAATGTCGTCGAACCGACAGTGCGGCAGACGATTGAGGAATTAACTCGATCCATGAACCTCACTTACACCGCTGTCGACAACAAAACCCTGATGATTACCACCTACGAACGCTCAGCTCGTTTAATAGATCTCGAGGTTTACGCCTTGAATGGCTTAGTTCCAGATCGACTTTCAGCGCCTCAATTTCAACGATTAATTATTGAAACTTTAGGCTCACAACTGAACTCCGAAAAAGTCCGCTATATCTACCAACCGGTCTGCAATTGTTTAATCGTGACGGCCCCCCAACAGATCCAGCGGCAAGTCGAAGCGTTAATCGTACGCTTGAAAGAAGAATTGAATGATGAACCGGCAGAAGATCTCAATTTAATTCAAGCTGCACAATAAGATTTACAAGCCACCGCCATTGGCCACTGAATCAAGAATCAGATTTCTTTGTCGGTACAACTGATTCAAATTGCCGGCGAAACGCATTACCGTCTCGTATTCCATAGTGCTCACTTTGGAGCGAGTAGTGACTGGAAAACCAATTTTCAATCGACTCATTCCGATGCCGGTCGTAACTTGGATTTGCCATCAACGTCTTTCCTTCGACTGTTTGGCGAATTTCCGTATCTTCAACCAAGACCCTGCCACCTTTAATTACCATATAAGGTAATTCGAACATTCGCTGGTAATTCGAATTGGGTTCATAAACACAGATGTCTGCATCCGCTCCTACTCCTAAATGACCCTTATGTTTCAACCCTAAGATCCTTGCGGGCCCCGCGCGAGTGATCACCGCGATTTCACTTAAGGTGTACTCCCGATCTAAATCGGCCAAACACGAATGCTTCAACACGGCCGGATTCAATTGAGCGACCATCTCTCGTCGAAATTCCCGATCCATTAAGAGGCGAATAATCTGGGGGTATGCTAAAAAACTACCTCCATTGGGATGGTCTGTACTCATTGCCACCTGCCAAGGATCGGCAACCAGCAAATACCACTCAAGACCAATTGCCCATTGCAAGGCATGAATAAAATTCTTGTTCTTATACTCAATGGGAGACACACCGCATCCGGACTCCAGTTCTGTGTCCGCGGAATACCATTTTTTACCGCTAACTTTTTGCAGATAGTAACCGAGTGGGCCATCGCCTGTCATGCTTGTCGTCTCCCCAAACAAAACTTGCCCGACATCAACAGTGAGTTCCGGATTCGCATTGACGTATTCTGCTAACACTCGAACCTTGGAACAAAGTGAGGTCTCTTCTTCTGAGCCACCTCCATAGCTGTGAAACTGAATGTGCGCCAAATGAGCCCGCATCCCGTTCAATGCTTTTAAAGTCTCAAGGGTTGTTTCCCAATTCCCAGGAATTCCAAGATTATTGGTATGTATGTGCACTGGATGAGGCAAGTCTAAAGCATTTGCTGCCCGTGTAACCGATTGAATAATTTGACGCGGCGTCACCCCAAACCCGTCTACCTTTTGACCTAAATCCCGCGCGTTACCATTTCGCGATTGCTTCCACAACTCAACTCCACCGGGATTAACAATTTTCGGAGCAAACGCTCCAACCCGGTTCATGAGCCACCCCAGAAACGACTGCAATCCGGACTCATCGCCTCTCGCAATACAATCCATGAGGTAATGGTTGTTTCCGACCATTGTAAAGAAACCAGTATCGACATTGGGTATTTGCTCAAATTCGAAATGTGCATGCCGCGCCGCTAAAGGAGGAATGGCGGCATCAAAGCAGGTGGTATAGCCAAGTCCCGTGTATCGATATCCAGTCGTGAAAATACTCGGCACGCTACCCAGCGAACCACTGTGTAAAATTCCATCCTCCAGTGCACTGAGACTTTGCGGATTGGAGCGTTGCTGTTCGGGCTCCATTTTTCTCGCAGTATTGACCTTCGGACCGGCAATATGGCAGTGCATATCGATTGCGCCCGCCATAACAGCGCGACCGGAAACATCAATGGTCGTGTGCGCGACGGATTCTGTAGGAGGACTTACAATCTTACCTCCCCGAATCCAAATGTCTCTCGCCTCACCAGCCATCTTTGAGACCGGATCAATAACCGTACCACCCGCAAGTTTTAGGAATGACTCCATCGAGATCAATACACTTTTAATGGTGAGAAAGCGAATTCAGTAAAAAGGCATTGTGACGAAGCAGGCGAAATCCAGCCAGTCCGATTAAAAGAAGGGAGCCGCATAATTGACTCAAAATCAAAAAACAACTCCAATTCGGTGCTTATCGAGGCTTTCGAGGAAGCCCAGTCGATTTTGATCTAGATTTAGATTTCGTAGATCGCCACTTACGTTTTCTCTTTATGCCAAACGTCAATTCAAAGTTCGCATCATCACCATCGAAAGCGCTAAGCCGATCGTCCGCCTTCATTTTGGCTTCGAGCTGTCCAAGAATCGAATCCAGTTCATCGTAGTTCTTGCTAATTCGATCCAACCGCCTACGAACCTCTGGACTCTCCGCGGATATCTCAGATTGAGCAATTTCAATCTTACGAGACTTAAATTTTTTGGCAGTGAACAAATTCATAATGCGTGGGATCATTTAAAATTAGCGACAATCAGCAACTAATTGTTTCCTGCTCCCCGCTCCTAAACAAGGATAAAACTGGTTTTTCAATAAAACGTGAGCCAAGACCCCTCCATTGAACATGCAGATTTTTCTAATTTAACGATATTTCATAGCTTCTGCGGCTGAGCGTCCGTGAAAGTCCTTCCTAAACACAATGCGCTCCACAATCGAAAGTTTGCTAAAATCAAACACTTGTCATCGTATTCCTCGCATTTTTGATTGCTAAAAACAACGGAGCTAGTTGAGATGCCCCAACTACCTGAAGTCCTCGAGGGTTCCGCTGCGGCGCTGTTGACGATTGCGCCACTCTTACCCTCGCATGCATCAATCAATGAGGTGGTCGCTCAACTCTCGCCTGCAATTGCCAGAGGATATTTCACTCCAGAAGAAGACGAGTTAATTCGAGAGAAATTTTCCAAATACCTCACCGTACGGGCCGCACTTCACTCCGTGCTCATGGATCTAAAGCCGATTATTTTCAATCAGGTTAAACCAAAAGATGCTGAATATGCAAAGGTGTTTTTAATCGCCTTTTGCACCGCAGCCATGCTTCGTCGCTCTGGTCGACATTTAATTGTAAATTTCCGAAGTAATAAAATGATTCGGAGAAAACTTAACGAAGCAGAACCCCGTTATGGAATACCAAGGAAGCAATTCACAGCCATTTACCGGTCTTTAACTTCACTTAGAAACGTAATTATCTTCCGCCAGGGTGTAAATTATTTTGAAGATCATCGCAGCAAAATAATGGCTCTTGAGGCTGACCCAAAATTGTCACCCATTGTTGAATTATTGAAATTAGAATTGCCATACATCGAAAACAACCTTGATGATGACTTAAAAAAACGGCTTCAATTCCGCCTGCACTCTGCTAAGCGTCGAAGCATGGGCTTGATTCAAAAAACTAGCTTTAGCGCATTTAAAATTTCCGGTCGTTTAATCTCTGAAATTCGAAATCAGTGGAAACGAAAACGCGTCACTCCGGTAGTGCAGCGAAAACTCCAGCGATTCCTCCAACCGGGAGATGTCATCATCACTCGCCATGACGATGCTGCAACCAATTTATTTCTTCCCGGTTTTTGGCCACATGCATCGCTTTACATTGGGAGCCAAAAAGAGCGAGCAGAACTGGATCCCGACAATACGTGCCCACAACTCCAACGTTCCGAAGACCCAAAATGCATCCTTGAAGCACGCAAGGACGGAGTGCTTTTCCGAGAACTTAGCGATACGCTTAACGTGGATGCCTGCACCATCATTCGACCTAAGTTATCCAAAGAACAGATCCGTGACGGAATCGCCAGAGGAATGAGCCACGAGGGCAAGGAATATGATTTTGAATTTGATTTTACGCGAGCGGACAAGCTTGTATGCACCGAAGTCGTGTACCGAGCTTTTGACGGCATCGGAGACATACAATTTGAATTGACCAATCGCTCAGGTCGACTTTGCCTCTCCGCGGAAGACCTATTAGATAGCGCTGTCGATTGTCAGCATTTCACCGTAGTCGCCGTCTATGGCTCTCAAGGGAATCGGTTTTTTGAAAAAGAAACTGCAGTCCAAAAACTAATTGAGAGTTACCGTAAAAACAACGATTAGGTACCAATCCAACTGGGTAATCCTGTCACAGTACTGTTTCTTTTCAAGTACCGATTGAATGCGACTGGGATGACCACGAGTCCGGACAAACGCTCGCTGGACTGCCCTGACAAACCAAATTACCGGCATACTCCTAACCGTTTCCCTGCCAATAAGTCAGATTAAAATGGACATAAAGCGCGTGCCTGCTTTACTTAGCATCACGAAAAAAATGCCCGATAAGACTAACGGTAATTCTGCGGACAGGACTCTCTGCCGATTCACGGTCTCTCAGGCGAATTTAAAGCAATGGCAACATCTAAACTAACCACCAATCTAAGCGAAAACGTCGGTCGATCTGTTTCTGTCGACCTGAGTCGATGCGTCAACCTGCCAAAGGCAATTTCAGTTGCTGCTTGCTTGTTTTCACTGTCAGTTTCCTCGCAGGTCAATAGCCAGCAATTCAGTGATCCACCGGCTGCACTTGCCGCTTCAATCAATTCTCCCAACCCAACTTCTCTGACGACATTCAGTGGGCAAATAAATTCAATCCCAGTTATACCGGCAAGCGCTAAGCTGCCGGACGAAGCGGCCGAATTCCAATTTCAATCTGAACAGAAGCCGGGGAAATTTCGCGAAACTGGCATCAACGGGCGAGACGACTTCCTCGAAAGTCCGGAACCCCTTTTTGAATCCTTCCCGCAGCTTGAATCTCAGCCACTCGCTACGCTCCCCATCCAAGAACCGAGTGAACAAGCGAACGATCCATCACCCAGCCCATTCCTTCCTTCACTTCAGTCCACTCCCCTCAAGTCTACAAATTCAATTGCCCCTGTTGCCCCGTCAAATGAACCCGATGACAACACGATCATTCAAAGATTCCCTGACGGAACTCCAAGCATCATTCGTAAAGTTGAATTAGATGAGAATGGAAATTACAGAAATCAGGGAGCGTGGGAATCGTTCGACAAAACAGGCCAGATCATTACCAAGGGAAACTACAATGACGGAAAGATGGACGGTTCCTGGAGCAGAATCCACGCTGCTGATTCCGGCGGTCTTTTTAAAACAAAGCCATTCAATCTTTTCAAAGGGCCATTTCTCTCAGTGGCACAATTTAAGGATGGTCAATTAAATGGAATGTGGTCGATCTATGATCAATTCGGTTTAAGGATTTTCGAAATCAACTACAAACAAGGAACCCGAGACGGTTCCGCGAATTGGTTTTACCCTAATAGTGCCAAGATGCGGGTGGCGACCTTCAAGAACGGCTACCTTGACGGCGATGTTATTGAGTTCAATGAAGCTGAACAAATTCTTGCTCGACAACGCTACGTCGTTGGTCGGCCAATCATAAGAAACTCAACGTTCTACCGAACCAACGTCAAAAAATCAGTCGACTATTTCCTCGGGCCCCAAAATAAACCTCAAGCAAAAGACAACTGGTGGGCCGCCCAGCCGGCAAAGTTCCGAGCACTCGGATCTCAAATTCAAAGCGGGGTAGCGATGTCGTGGTTTGAAAATGGCCAACCCAAAAAGCGCGGACAATTCGACGACGGGCAACCCACAGGTCAATTTGTTTGGTGGCATGAAAATGGCAATAAACAAACCGAGGGAACCTACGAAAACGGAAAAAAGTCCGAACGCTGGGTTTGGTGGTACGAAAACGGCATGAAACGCATCGAAGGCACATTTCAAGATGATCAGCCCGTCAATCTTTGGCGAGCGTGGAATGAAGACGGTTCCCTAAAAACAGAAAAAAATTATGCCAACCTTTCACGGTCCATCGACTCTACCGATGGCGAACCATCCGTGGGGGGAACCGACATTGAGATTTTCCCAAACTCCCTGCCGACCCCAAAAACCGAGGCCTCCCAAAGCGACCAGATTGAACTGCTGCCCCCGCCAGAAAAAGAAACAGAAGAGGAGTTAACAGACACCGAAGAAATCGAACAGAGTGACACTTTGGAACTGGATTCCCCACAAACCATTAATCCTTCCAATAAATCAGAAGTAATCAAATAGACATACAATGGTAAGTCGTTCGAAAGCGTGCCAGTTTGGCTTCCAGTGCAGGCGTCACTGAGAGACTGCTTGAATGAATTGATCGAAAGTTTGCGGGGTCCCCATCGCCCGGAATCATCTCGAATGTTCTTCCATAGGATCGAATTCGAGATATTTTTTTAAAAATGCGGTCAAAAAATAAAAGGGGATCGTGTCAAACAACGCGATCACCAACTTAAAGACATAACCCGTAACGATAAACATCAGCAACTTCTGAAAAAGCTCATCGTTCGGCAACCCCGCGGGAATGGGCAATGCGTGTGCATAAAAATGAGTGATTAAAATCACGGCCACCGTATCAACAGCCTGACTTATTAAGGTTGATCCATTGTTTCGCAACCATAAGTGTTTCCCTTTGGTCAAACGTTTCCAAAAGTGGAATAAATAAACATCGCAAAATTGTGCAGCGAGATAAGCGACCATAGAAGCCGTGACCGCGCCAAAGGTCAGTGCGCGTATTTGATAAAACGCAAAATTGTTTGGGTCGGAAACATTGCCCGCAAGAACCGATACGCTTTCGATTGGCGGCAACCCCGTCTGGGGGTCCATCTCAGGAACCTGAGGCATGATGCCTCCCAGGTACAGAATGAACACGACCCAGACGTTAAGTAAAAAGCCGACGGTCACCACCCAATTTGCTCGACGGCGGCCATAGAACTCACTGATTAAATCAGTACAAAGAAAGGTGACAGGGTAGGGGAGTACTCCCACCGCTACTGCGAAACTCCAGCCCTCAGCCGTACCCGCCCATTGCCCCCAGTTCACCGTCCTCCCGGCATCCGTTGCATCGATGCTAAAAAAAACGAGGAACCGACTGATTCCAAGAATATTTAGCATTGTCAACGAACCTAGAAAGAGCCCCGCCATCACTAAAAAGACCCGCTCTCGCTTCGCTTGTAGGTCCGAAACTTCCAGAGGGTGAAGCGACCCAATCGGTTTGGACGTTTTTTTCACTAGTTTCATATTCGTCTCGGGAAACAGTTTTTTTCGATTACCTGCTCGATAGAAACAAAAAATCGACCCTTATTTGTTTCAATAGCAGCATCTATCGCAGAGTTATCGCAAATCTAATTTGCACAAGTGCTCGCTGAATATCTTAACCAAAGTCGGACGTTTTTGGTGGAGGACCAACAACTTACGCTCCGAGTCAAAGGATTCGCCCGTCATCCCAATTTTGTAGCCCCAATTCCAAATCAAGCAACCGAGTTTGCCTAAAATTTAATCCGACTGCAATGGCTGGCAAAATTAGAGGCAATTATGATTTCAGAACTCTCTGGTTTAGCCCCTAGAAACACCGAAACGAATCGGTAAAATGAGGCCTGATCTTTAACATTTCAAACTGCCCATATTCACGATGGCGACTTCCCGGGCGATCCCCAATACCAGTTCGCAGCCGGAGTCGCATTGGCCGCTTTTCCGCAGCCTTCTTCGTCACACCTACGAGGTTCATGTGGACTCAGATAAACAACTATTGAAAACGCCGCTCCACCAATGGCATATTGACCACCAAGGACGCATGGTGGAATTCGCCGGTTGGTCAATGCCCGTGCAATACACGAGTATTATCGAAGAACACCAACAGACCCGTAACTCGATTGGGATGTTTGACGTTTCCCACATGGGTAGGCTCTATTTCTCTGGAACCAATGTTGCGGAATTTCTCGATGGTTTAACAACCAGGCGAGTTGCAGGCGTGGAATGTGGGAAAATTAGATACTCTTTAATGACCAACGATTCGGGAGGTATTCTCGATGACGTTTTGGTCTATCATCTGCCCGATCTCAAGGGCAATCCATTTCACATGATGGTTGTAAATGCCAGTAATCGATTGAAAATTGTGAACTGGCTTAACGAACGCAAGTCGGGCACTGATCTACAAATCGATGACCGCACTGAGACCTCCGCAATGATCGCGGTCCAAGGCCCTTTAGCTAATGAAGCGGTAAAAAAACTATCCGAAGTCGATCCGGATTCTTTGGTGTATTACACCGGAACAACGACTCGCATCTGCGGGAAAGAAGCGATTCTGTCTCGTACTGGCTATACTGGTGAAGACGGATGTGAAATCATGCTGTCTGGTGGAGATTCCGAGGATGTTTGGAATGAGGTTTTCGATCTAGCTGCCGCAACGGGTGGGGGAGCCTCCGGACTGGCCGCAAGGGACACTCTGCGCTTGGAAGCCGGCATGCCTCTCTATGGTCACGAACTTAATGAAACGACCAACCCAGCTCAAACAGATTTGAAATTTGCGATTCAAATGAAAGGACGCGAGTTTGTTGGTCGATCCTCGATCGCGGAAGCAAGAAAAGATAGCGAATTGTGGCTTAGAACAGGACTCGAGCTTGAAGGGCGACGAGCTGCCCGCGAAGATTGCAAGGTTTTTCAAGGTGAACAAGCGGTGGGAGTCGTCACCAGTGGAAGCTATACACCCACCCTCCAAAAGTCGATTTCAATGGCCTACATCCATCCCGAGCACCGGCAAATCGGAACAGAACTGTCAGTTGACATTCGCGGCAAATTGCATAAAGCCACGGTCGTTCAAGTACCCTTTTACCAACGTCCTGCTTGATGACATTCATGTTGTTTTCGAGATAATTTCCCAGATACTAACACGAACTAATCGATAATTAAATTTCAACCCTTCAATTGATGGAGCTTTTACGGTGACACCAGAAGAACTAATTTTTGCTGAAACACACGAATGGGCCCATATCGCAGAGCAAGACGGAGAAAAAATTGCCACCATCGGCATCTCGGCCAACGCCGTAGAAGCATTAACCGATTTGGTCTACATGGACCTGCCTGCCGCTGGAACCGCAGTCACTGCAGGCAACTCGTTCGGAGAAGTTGAGTCGGTTAAAGCAACGAGTGAGCTCTACAGTCCAATGAACGGTGAAATTGTAGAAGTTAACACCTCCCTTCCAGATAATTTAGAAATCCTAAACTCTGATCCTTACGGCGAAGGCTGGATTATCAAGGTAAAAGTCAGTGGCGATACTCCTGAAAACCTCATGGATTACGTTGCCTACCAAAAGCAGTGCGACGAAGCCCATTAAGTCACATCTTGTTTCGCGGTTTATCCGGATGACGGTGCTTCTAATTTGGTCTCCAACTCGGCGAGACCGATCAAGCTTCGACTCCAAACGCCACCTAAAATGTGCGGCAACAGGACGCAACGACTGTTTCTGTTGTCGATTTAAACTTTTTAAAAAATATCGTGCTCTTAGCGACGGCTCAATTAGTCGTTCGCTTCGATTTACCACGTCGAACCAGACTATCGACGTTTAACCTCTAGACGAAGTGAATCATTCAATGACAACCCAATCGCTTGAAGGCACCAGCATGCGGCAACTGTCGCAACGAGAAGATTTCATCGACCGCCATATCGGCCCCAGTGCAAGCGAGATAAGCGAGATGCTCGCTACCGTCGGCGCCACATCACTTAATGATTTGATTGACTCGACTGTGCCTTCAAGTATTTTACTCGAGCAAGGACTTAACCTGCCCGAAAGTACGACGGAGCACGCAACACTGAATCAGCTTCGCCGATACGCGGAAAAGAACATTGTCAATCGTTCAATGATCGGCATGGGTTATTACGGAACCCATGTCCCCAACGTTATTCTGCGAAACGTGCTCGAAAACCCGGGGTGGTACACTGCGTACACTCCTTATCAGGCGGAGATTGCCCAGGGCCGTCTGGAAAGTCTACTAACGTTCCAGCAAATGGTCATGGACCTAACCGGGATGGCGATGGCTAACGCATCGTTGCTCGACGAAGCAACCGCTGCCGCGGAAGCTATGGCACTTTGCAAGCGAGCCAGTAAACTCCCAAGCAACCAGTTTTTCGTTGCTGACGACGTACACCCTCAAACGTTAGACGTCATTCAAACACGGGCAAAGTACTTCGGTTTTGAACTCATAATCGGACCGACGGAGTCCGCTGGCGATCACGATATTTTCGGAGCACTACTGCAGTACCCGGGGACGACTGGAGAGATCAAAGATCTAACTTCCATCATTGACAACGTCCATGAGCGAAAGGCATTAGTCGCAGTCGCAAGTGATCTGCTGAGCCTAACTCTACTCAAGCCACCGGGAGAAATGGGAGCCGATATTGTTCTTGGCAGTGCACAGCGATTTGGCGTACCAATGGGATTTGGTGGCCCTCATGCTGCCTTTTTTGCGACTCGGGACGCCTACAAACGTTCCGCACCAGGACGAATCATTGGAGTTTCTAAAGATCGACGCGGAAAAACAGCTCTTCGCATGGCGATGCAAACCAGAGAACAACACATTCGCCGAGACAAAGCGACCTCCAACATCTGCACAGCCCAAGCCCTCTTGGCCAACATGGCTGTATTTTACGCGGTTTACCATGGCCCCGAACAATTGAAAATGATTGCCACGCGAGTGCATTCATTAACGCATTTTGCGGCCGAGCGACTTCAATCGGCAGGTTTCAAACTTAAATACCAGAGTTTCTTTGACACAGTTTCCGTCGTCACGGAAAACGCGGAAGCAATCGTGAATGCAGCGACCAAAGAATTTGGTTTAAACCTTCGGCTCATCGATGCAAACCACGTTGGTTTTAGTTTTGACGAAACAACTTGCGGCGAGGATATTATTTTGTTGCTCTCTGCCTTTGGCGTCGATACTGCAGAAATGGACTCCGAACTGTCTGGAGAAACGCTCACTTCATCCGTTCCTTCGGAGCTACTTCGTCAATCAGAATTCCTCACCCATCCCGTGTTTCACCGCTACCACTCTGAAACTGAGATGCTCCGCTATCTCAAAAGACTTGAGAACAAAGATTTTTCTTTAACGCATGGAATGATTCCGTTAGGTTCGTGCACAATGAAGCTCAACGCGACTGCTGAAATGATTCCAGTCACGTTTAATGGATTCGCAAACGTACATCCGTTCGCACCTCGTGATCAGTGGGTGGGCTACCAGACGATGATCGAGGAACTTCGCGATTGGTTAATCGAAATCACTGGTTATGACGCAATGTCGATGCAACCAAATTCGGGAGCCCAAGGAGAATACGCGGGACTGCTCGCGATTCGTCGGTACCATGCAAGTCTTGGCGAAAGCCATCGTGACGTCTGTTTAATTCCAAGTTCTGCTCACGGCACCAACCCTGCGAGTGCGAGTATGATGGGTTTGAAAGTCGTAGTTGTTAAAACGGACGACAGCGGGAATATCGATCTTGAGGACCTGAAAACAAAGGCTGAACAGCACGCAGACAATCTTTCTAGTCTGATGATCACCTACCCGAGTACACACGGTGTTTTCGAAGAAACCATTCGAGAATCCTGTGATATCGTCCACCAATTCGGTGGGCAGGTTTACATGGACGGAGCCAACATGAATGCGTTGGTCGGAATTGCCGCTCCGGGTAAATTTGGATCAGATGTTTCTCACTTGAATCTGCATAAAACGTTCTGCATCCCCCACGGTGGTGGTGGGCCGGGAATGGGGCCAATTGGGGTTAAAGCACACCTTGCTCCGTTCTTGCCGAACCACGTTATTCATCCAATCGAAGGCATCGACAATTCAGACAATGGTGCCGTTTCGGGAGCACAATTTGGAAGCTCCGCGATATTGCCCATCTCTTGGGCTTATATTCACTTGATGGGGGGAGCAGGGCTTAAGAAAGCGACACAAGTTGCAATTCTCAATGCCAATTACATCGCCAAAAGGCTTGAAGGCGCCTTTGAAGTCCTCTTCAAGGGCCGCAATGACCGGGTCGCCCATGAGTGTATTGTTGATCTGAGACCCATCAAAGAATCGACGGGAATTACCGAAGTCGATCTCGCCAAACGACTCATGGATTACGGCTTCCACGCTCCGACAATGTCGTGGCCTGTGGGCGGGACGATCATGATCGAGCCGACGGAAAGTGAATCAAAATCTGAGTTAGACCGATTCTGCGATGCGATGCTCTCCATTCGAAAAGAAATTCAAACAGTCGAAGACGGAACTGTCACTGCGGAAGCGTGCGTTACGCATCAAGCACCGCACACTTTGGATGATCTCGTTGATGAAAACTGGGATCGACCCTACACGCGTGCAGAAGCTGTCTTCCCAAGCAACGAAACAAGACAAGCAAAATTTTGGCCAACCGTTAATCGAATTGACGATGTCTACGGAGATCGAAATTTTGTCTGCTCATGCCCTCCAGTCTCAGATTACGAAGAGACGGAGTAGTTCAAATTGAAACACCATCAGGATTAGTTGATTACTGAGTAGGAAATTGAACAACCATGCAGCGGGCACGTCTAATTATCGATCCACCCTCGACTGGCAGTTGGAATATGGCAGTTGACCAAGCGATTCTGGAAACCGCCGACGAGACCGGCTTGGTTACGCTCCGTTTTTACCAATGGAGCCAACCCACACTTTCTTTGGGTTACTTTCAAAAACACGCTGATCGAGAACAACATGCTTCTAGCCTGACTTGCCCATTGGTTCGGCGTCGTACCGGCGGCGGCGCAATCTTGCATGACGCTGAACTCACATATAGTCTTTGTGTGCCGAGCACCAATCGTTGGTCATCAAAAAACGAAGAGCTGTACGACGCAATTCACAAGATAATTATCGGCCTTTTAGAACAAGATGGTATTGCAACCACCTTTCACCGGGATTCAGCTCGAAGCTCGGAAACCGAGAGTGCTACATCAAGACTGCAAATCAATGACGATTCTCCATCGTCCTTTGCCCCTTCGCGCACCGACCCCAAAGCATTTTTGTGTTTCATGCGACGCGCTCCAGGGGATGTGGTTTTCAATGGACATAAAATCGTTGGAAGTGCGCAGAGACGGTTGAAAAGTTCCTTACTACAGCACGGTAGTGTCTTGTATGGGAAGTCTAGTTTCGCCCCGGAATTATGCGGAATCAACGATCTTAACGGTTCAAAATACACCTTTGATAATCTGGCGAGCCGCCTTCTACCTTCGATTGAACATTATCTAGGTGCGAAAATGGAACGAAAAAATTTGACGGAATTGGAAAATTTAGCGGTCAAACGGGCTCAGAATAGCCTCTTTAGAAACCCTAAGTGGCTCAACCGGATCTAGACCGGAGATTATCTTGTTAAATTAGATTCCATTATCTGGTCGGATTCAGAAATTTGTTGTCAAATGCGAACACGTTGGTGAAACTTCGTCTACAATCTCTAAGGTTGAGACTGTTTGACTTTACAGCTTCGTTGAACATAATGTGACAAATTCGAGGCTTACTCATCAGTTGATGTTTTTTTGCGACATGGAGTGAGTCACAGGCGATCCTGAAATCGAAGGGGCAATACGGAATGCAAGTAGTTTTAAGAGTTGTAGGTGGTAAGAATGATGGTCGCGAGATCACAATTGCTGTCCCACGATTCATCATCGGGCGTGGAGACACCGCCCACCTTAGGCCTGCCAGCGACTTAGTCAGTCGCGAACATTGTGAAATTCTCTTCGGCGACGGCCAAGTTGTAATTAACGATCTTGCCAGCCGTAACGGCACATTTGTAAACGGTAAACAATTAACAGAGACTCACGTTGCTAAATCGGGCGATTCACTTCGCATCGGCCGCCTTCAGTTTGAAGTTGTTATTGATCCGGTGAAGGCAAGTGCCAAGAAACCAAGAGTTGGTGATGTAGTAGAAGCTGCTGCCCGAACCGCACAAACCAAGAGACCATCTCTTGAGGACAGCATTACGAACTGGCTCACCGACGCAGAAGACGCTCCGAACACAGCGGAACGAAATGCGATCGCCTCTTCGGAGACGATCCAGTTGAATCTCGAGGAAACAAGTGTTTTCGGTGGCTCTAGAAAAGAATCCAGTTCTGAGGAAACCGAAAACGAGGAGGCACCATCCGAGGATGGTCCTAAAAAGCTACCTCCGATGCCCAAGCAGCGGCATGACAGCTCGACAACGGCAGCCGATGACGTCTTGAAAAAGTTTTTCAATCGTCGCTAAACCGTGATTAACTGACAACTAGAACTCACTCATAGAGCCTTTCTTGCACAAGAAAAAGCTCTTTTTTTTTCAATTTATTTTGCCAATTTCAATCCCCTCGAATCGAAATAGGAATGTCCCAGCCTACAGACTCCCGTAGGCGTTTATTCCAAAAATACTCAAAAATCTTTCCATCGTTAAAACCTTAGGAGAGTTTCTTGAGTATTGTCAAGATAATTCTGAAAGCGAGTGTGCAATTTGGCTGACGAACTTCCAATTTTGGTAAACCAATGTATCGCGGGGAATCAGCTTTCCTTTAGTAAACTAATCCAACGATTCCGCGGACAGGTCTACGGCCTTTGCTTTCGAATGCTCGGGCAGCGCGAAGATGCGGAAGATGCCACGCAGGAGACTTTTGTTCGAGTAGCGAAAAATCTTCACCGCTGGGATCCTGAACGAGCATTCGAACCTTGGCTGTTAACGATCGCCGGCAACCGCTGCCGAACTCGCCTGGCCCAGCGAATGCGCCGGCCAGGAACGCTCACCCTCGACCATCCCGTTGCAGATCATTCTGTAGACGAAGACAAGGCTAAACTTCTATCCGAAGAACTGGACCACGCACTCCTGACGGTCAGAAAAGAATATCGTGATGCATTTGTGTTATTTCACAAAAACGAAATGTGCTACAACGAAATTAGCGAGTCGCTCAACATTCCATTAGGCACTGTGAAGACTTGGGTCCACCGAGCGCGGCGTGAGCTAATCATGAAATTACGAACCCGAGGAGTGCTAAATGAGGAGAATTGACAACCTTCATTGCTGCGATTTTGAAGATCGAATCCATCAACTTTTGGATGACCGTTTAATTTTAAGCGCTGACGCTAAACTGACCGAGCATGCCACCCATTGCCACCAATGCGCGTTATTGATGCAAGATTACGAAAACATGGAATTGACTTTTGCACTCGAGAGCTCCTGCCTTGGATTACCCGAAGCCGCTCCTGCCATGGCTACTGAATTTCTTACACGGAACACAAGTGTGATCCTCGCCCTCGTTGCCGCTCTCGTGATCTCTCTGAACATCTACAGCAGTTACATGACGAAGATCAATCCGCCCCCCTTGGTCGTTGCCAAAATCACCAACCCCTCAACAATTGGCCTGTTTAACGCTGAGGCAGCCTCAGTAAAAACTACCCGTCGCGAAACTAAACGCTCATCAATCCCTCCCATTGGCTCAACCTTGCCAACGGCATTCCCACTTACTCACTCAATCCAAAGAATTGAGTTTTCCAGACTTCCCACCTGGGAATCAATCTCTCCTCAGCTTGAATTGCTTAAACCATGGCTAGATCGCTCAAAACCAATCTTCGATTACTCGCCCGCACTTTTCCCAGCTTGCAATATTGGCTGTCAGTGGACGGAAACGATGAAAATTATTAAACAGTCTTTTCTCGAATCAGACAAACAACCTGGAATCGGCATGTGGGAACAACTCACTGATTTTAGAACTGTATAGTATTTGCGTTTAAGACGAATAAACCTTGATTTTCCGCACTCGCATTAAGCCCAAACTATTTTGCCAGCACCCCCCACACACCTCACTGATCTTGCGGCGGCGATTCAGTTTCTCTAACTTTCCTCCAGTTTACTCGGATGTTCCAGTTTTAACGAACGTCGGAGAGCTGTTTTTAACTTGAGCAAATGACGAGAAGTGCAACCATGTTTCCAGCGACAAATTCTTTACTTCGCTACGCAACTATTCTCACGGCGGGCGTTTTGGTAGTGCTGATGATTACAGTAACGTCAGGATGTAAACTTGGTGCCAACCGCCACAACGCTATCGGATGCCAAGCTTACAACCAGGGACAGATTACGACAGCGATCGCGGAATTCAACAAAGCGCTTGAAATGAATCCAAATGATGCCGATGCGATCTACAACCTTGGAGCAAGTTATTATGCGATAGGCAAACAAACAAAAAACCCACAAACAACGCAAAATGCTGAACAGCTTTATCGGCGTACGATTTCAATTGATGATCAGCATCAAGAAGCACACCGCTCTCTGGCCGTACTTCTAATTGAGACCGGTCAAGAACAATTTGGTTTTGACCTAATTAACTCATGGAAAAATCGATATCCGACAGCGACAGAACCGGTAGTGGAACTGGCTAAACTGTATCAGGAATACGGCGACACCAGTCGTGCTGCCGATCTTCTTGTTGACGGACTGAAGATCAATCCAAATGATGTTCAAGTCTTATCGGCGATGGGCTCAGTAAGGGAAGCCCAAGGTCAGTCTAACCTGGCGCTCGATAGCTACCTCCGAGCACTCCAAATAAACCCAAATCAGCCTCAACTCGCTGCAAAAATTGCTGGTATGCAAAACCGATTAGCTCAACTACCCAGTTCCAATCCTGCTACCGGTGGCGTTCCTAAGGCAAACGCCCCAGCTAGATATGGCTCAACCACTCCCTATCAGAAATTCTAATATCTATTAGAAGCGCAAATTAAAGGCCGGGCTAAGACTCAGGGGAACTGTCTTTTGCGGATTAAACTGTATTTCCAAGATTGATTCGTAAAAAAATTTAGACGAACCAGACTGCCTAAACGGCATTCTCTTTTAGACCTTTTTGCCTACCGCTTCACCCCTCGGCCTCCTCTTTGGCTCAGCGGAGGAATAAACACTATTAATGTCGAATAACGTCAGTGCAGTTACCCCAAAACACACACTGCCTCTAACGTGTTTGCAAGTCTCAAACAAACCGGCAAACCGTTTATTGAAACGGCTGCTTAGCAAACCTTTGCCGCACTTTTCACTCCGCAACTCGATGTTTAGAATCGGGCGGATTCAGTTCGTTGGACTTTCTTTCGTTCCGGATAAAACAGTTGATTGTGGAATAAAACTGGATGAACGCTCAACCCTATCTTCCGAGGACGACGATTTGTGACCGAACAGTCCGTAATCCTCATGATTTCTGTATTTCGCTGTAGATTTCTCCAGTGACGGCAATCCAAACCATTTCTCACCTAACTTTTATGTCTTTTTTCCGACATCCTTTGAGACAACCATGACCAAGACGACTTCTCGCGTATTTAACTTTTCTGCTGGGCCAGCAGCACTTCCCGAGGTCGTCCTCGAGCAAATTCAAAGTGAGATGCTTTCCCTTCCCGGTGTTGGATCAAGCGTTCTTGAAATAAGCCATCGAAGTAAGGACTTTGATGCGATTCTCAATGATGCAACGTCTCGAATCGCACAACTGACTAATCTGCCAGACACTCATGAAGTACTCTTTTTGCAAGGCGGCAGCGCACTTCAAAATGTCATGATGCCGATGAATTTCTTGACTGAAAAGAGTCAAACCGCGGATGTGATCGTTACCGGTGCGTGGGGTAAAAAGACAGCCGCTGAGGTTTCTCGATTTGGGAAACTCAACATTGCGTGGGATGGCAGCGAATCAGACTACAACCGAGTACCGAAGCCAAGCGAATTGCAACTGACTCCCAACGCGGCGTATTGCCATTTAACCTCCAATGAAACGATACACGGAGTTAAATATTGGGATTTGCCTGAGACCGATAACGTTCCACTATTGGTAGACAAGTCTTCCGATCTTTTTTCTGAACCGATCGACATTGCCAAATACGGACTGATTTACGCATGTGCCCAGAAAAACGCGGGGATCGCGGGGGTGAATGTTTTGATTTTGAAAAAAGAGCTACTGCAGCGTTGTGACGATCGCCTACCAAGTTATCTCGATTATTCAAAGCATTCAAAAGCCGGTTCCCGTTTCAACACACCGCCAACATTTGCGATCTACGTAACTGGCCTCGTTTGTAAATGGTTACAAGAAGAAATGGGAGGGTTGGCGAATATCAGTCAATTCAATCAGGATAAAGCGAGCCTGCTTTACAACGTGATCGACCAAAGTGGCGGATTTTATTCGGGGCACGCCGCACAACACGACCGATCGATCATGAACGTCGTGTTCACTCTGGGATCCGAAGATTTAGAATCTCAATTCCTCTCCGAAGCCACTCAGGCTGGCATGACGACCTTGAAAGGACATAGAAGCCTTGGCGGAATCCGAGCTTCGATCTACAACGCCATGCCGATTGAGGGCGTCGAAGCACTTGCCCAATTCATGGTAGATTTTGCCCAAAAAAACGGTTAACAAAGGATGAAACCAAGATGTCTGTTGCTACTCAACCACCGCTGCAAAACTCTTCAGAATCGAAAGACGACCAAATGGCCCGCATCATTGTTCTCGATGACCTCGCTGCAGAGGGCCTTGCAAAACTGGAATCTGCCGAAGGAATTACTTTTGACATCAGAATTGGTCTCAAAGGTGAAGAACTTCGTGAGGCACTTACCCACTACGATGGTGCAGTCTGCCGTAGCGGTGTGAAAATTACAGCCGAAACGCTCGAGGGAAACAAATCACTCAAAGCCATCGTCCGCGCCGGAGTGGGAACAGATAACATCGATAAATCGACCGCGACGCTGTTGGGAATCGTCGTGATGAATACACCTGCCGGTAACACCATCAGTACCGCAGAACACACGATGGCACTTCTGCTCGGTCTCTCGCGCAAAATTGGCCCTGCTTACTCAAGCCTTCAAGCGGGACGATGGGATCGAAAGAAATTTAAAGGCTCACAAGTCAGTGGGAAAACACTTGGCATCGTTGGCTTAGGTCGAATTGGCTTAGAAGTCGCCTCTCGAGCCCGAGCATTTGGAATGGATGTAATTGGCTATGACCCATTCCTCTCGGCGGAGCGAGCAGAGGATCTTGGCATCACAAAAGTTGCTCAAGTAAGCGAACTTTTGCCAAAAATTGACTACCTAACGGTACACACTCCGCTAACTCCTGAAACAAAAGGCCTCATCGGGCACGAAGAAGTCAAGTTGATGAAACCAAACGCCAGATTGGTTAATTGTGCTCGTGGCGGAATCTACGACAACGATGCGTTAATCGCTGGACTTGAGTCGGGACAATTGGCCGGAGTAGCTCTGGACGTTTACCCAGAGGAACCGTGCACCGACAACCCTCTCTTTCAAATGGACAACGTACTTTGTACGCCGCACCTTGGCGCTAGCACTGATGAAGCTCAAATCGAAGTTGCGGTAGAAGCCGTTGATTTATTGGTTAATTTTTTGACAACTGGTGAAATTAAGTCCGCTGTCAACACGATTTCGCTTGATCCAAAAACACTCAACGATCTCCGAAGCCATCTCGATGTTGCCCACCGTCTAGGAGTCCTGCTGGGGCAATGGCACGGTGCGGCGATTGAAAAATGCGAACTCGAATTTCAGGGTGAGATTTCCGAAAAAGATACACGGCCTTTAGTCTCAGCATTCTGCGCCGGACTACTCGGTCACGTAACCGAAGATGCCAACATCATCAATGCTGAGATGCTTTGCCGTGAGCGAGGCATCGACATTTCCCGAACTTCAAACTCGGACACCGGAGACTTTAGCAGTTCCATCACCGCCACAGTAACCGGGGAGAACGTAACACGGACTGCAACTGGAACGCTCTTTGGAAAAAGCATGCCTCGGCTAGTCCGACTCGACGACTATCGAACAGAAACTTACATGGATGGAAATCTTTTGATCTTCAACCACGCTGACATTCCCGGAATCATCGGCTATGTGGGGAGCGTACTCGCTGAGGAACAGGTCAATATTGCCCAGATGGCGGTTGGACGCGAGGGAGATCAGGGCGGATCGGCGATCGGCATTCTCAATGTGGATTCGATCGTTTCCAACCCGACACTTCAACGTGTCCTTGAAAACGACGCCATCGACTCGGTGCATCTGATTAATTTACCAGCCTTTGACGAGCTTCCCGATTGGCTAGTTTAAGGATAAGGAATCGACCAATCTCACCTCAAACCTATCTGATTGCAACCAAGGCCCGCGGCATTTCAAATTGCCGCGGGCTTTTTCGTCGACATCTTCGAGGTCCCTAACTACTCTAAAAACGAAAGCGGCCTGTCTAGTTTTTGCTCCAAACCGCATTCGCCTCTTATTTCCTCTCGCAATACTCTTACCAGACCATGAATCTCATTGTTGGTGCGGTGATCGTGCTCACGCTGCTTGGCAGTGAACTGACCGGTGCCCAACCTGTCAAGCACTAACAACTTTGGCTAACCCTATTTATGGTAGGCGTCCTGGCACTTCTAGTTCCGGGTCTCGCGGTATTTCAAACCTATTTCGTTTCGATACAATCCCCACTCAATCAAGTAGACGTCCAACATCGCGATCAAGCCATTGCACGACTCTCTGCTTGCCATACCGCTGTCTGGTTATCAGCCAGCCTCGCTACGGTCTGGGCTAGTCGCTGGCAAGATGTTGTGCGCGGTACCTGGCAACTCGATCGCTGGCCTTTGCTGGATGAGTTATTCATTTTGCTGCCGGTAGTTTTTTCATTATTCACGTCATTGGTAATATTTTCAGATCTCAACGGAAAAATTTCGAAATCGGATTCACTTTATTTATCAATAAAAAGAAAAATTGGGATTGCCTGCATTCGATTCCAGTCCTGTCTACTCTTTGTAATCTTCCCGGCAGTCACAATCATCTTCATTCGAGACCTTGAGCCTTATCTTAAAAACCTCAATGCCTTTGAGAAATCGGCGAGCTTCGCGGCTTTGTTCGTGACTCTCGCTGCCGAATGCTGATTCTCTCTGACAAACTGTTGAAGATATTCTCAAAAAATGAGGTCTCGCCATTGTCAGGCATGAGGCAGGACACGTGATGCTCTGGCACACATTTACACGACTCAGCTTTATCACTCTTCCCGTGTTGGCAATCGCTCAAGCGCAGAACCAATTGGTCGAATCACCTTCTCCTATGTTTGCAGGTGAACCGCTGGAATGGGCGGCCAGAACAATTACTTTCCAACCCACTGGGGTTTACCTCGCGTTCCTCTTGATCAGTCTTCCATGGATCTCACACCAAATGGAACACGAGGCCGATGTCTTTGCCAGCCAAAATCAAAGTTCGAATAGAAGCGAATTTGATTCTGATTACACGAGCGATCTAAAAAACGCATTGCTACGCTTTGCCGCTCTCGGCACCGGCTATTACGAAAAGCGAACTCTCTTTCACCCAAGTCTCAAACAGCGAATTGAATTGATTGAAGAACTAGAGTCAAATCCCAAGAAAATTAAGCATTTTAAACGCTCGTTTTCACGGTGCCGAATTCTCGCACTTGTTTGTTTTACCGCAATCTGGGTTTCAATAACGCTGCTGTGTACAACTTATCAGTTTTGCAATCAGAAGTCTTGCGCCTCAAGAACGAATT
>CALKNI010000108.1 GCA_938091115.1 uncultured Pirellulaceae bacterium
TGGCTTAATAAAGATTTTGATTCAAACTGGGTGCTGAAACCGATTGATGATTCGATGGAGCAATAATCAACGCACTCCACAGCTTTTATTAGTAAGTTACACCAACACTTCCCCTGAAAATCCGACAACGCAATGAACTGGCAAGAATTAATTGATGGCTTCAATTCCGAACAGGCAGACATTGAACTAGGCGGAGGCCTTCGAGCAATCGAACGTCAACATAAAAAAGAACGGCTCACTGCCAGAGAACGGATATCTAAATTTCTAGACGACCCTTCGAGTTGGCAAGAAATTGGACTTTGGGCCGGTTGGAAAATGTATTCAGAGTGGGGCGGCTCAAAATCTGCGGGCGTAATCTGTGGTCTCGGTAAGGTCGCCGGACGAACTGTTATGATTATCGCCAATGACGCTACCATCAAGGCTGGCGCGTTTTTTCCAATGACTTGTAAGAAAGTTCTGAGAGCCCAACGCATTGCCATGAAGTGCCGAGTCCCTTTGGTCTACTTGGTCGATTCTGCCGGTGTTTTCTTACCACTCCAAGATGAAATTTTTCCCGACGAAGACGATTTTGGTCGAATTTTTCGAAACAACGCCGTGATTTCGGCGATGGGCGTTCCACAACTCGCCGCAATCATGGGGAATTGCGTCGCCGGTGGCGGGTATTTACCCGTACTCTGCGATAAACTTGTGATGACCGAAGGAAGCGGCCTCTATCTTGCTGGACCGGCGCTCGTTAAATCAGCAATTGGCCAGGAAGTTTCTTCTGAGGAACTCGGCGGCGCTTCAATGCACGCTGCGATCAGCGGTACTATCGACTTTAAAGAACCCGATGACGAAGCCGCGATTTCAAGATTACGTTCGCTTGTCGAAATGCTGCCACAAGACCCTTTGGCCATCGAGTTTCGCTGTGACGATCCGATCGAGCCCGCCGAAGACACATCAAAAATCTATGATAAAATCCCCATCGATCCGCAATCTCGTTATGACGTGCGAGACCTGATTCAATTTCTTGTCGATGGCGGTACTTTTCAGGAATATAAAGCCGAATATGGAAAGACGATTGTTTGCGGCTATGCAAAAGTTGGAGGACACCACGTAGGAATCGTGGCAAATCAGCGTACCGTCGTCAAATCTGAAAAAGAAGGCATGCAATACGGAGGCGTCATTTATCATGACAGTGCCGACAAAGAAGCGAGATTCATCATGGATTGCAATCAAACCTGGACTCCTATTGTTTTCCTGCAAGACGTGATGGGTTTTATGGTTGGAAGGGACAGTGAACAAGCCGGGATCATTCGAGCGGGTGCAAAAGTGGTCAACGTCATCTCGAATAGTCGTGTTCCTAAAATTACCATCATTACAGGCGGAAGTTACGGCGCGGGAAATTATGCGATGTGCGGCAAAGCTTTTGATCCCCGTTTTATCTACGCATGGCCCAACGCGCGTTATGCCGTGATGGGAGGGAAACAAGCGGCAAAAGTCATCCTCGACATCAACATTGCCGCACTGAAACGAGCCGGGCAAGAACCGGATGCAGAAGAAATGGAAGCTTTAAGAGATAAAGTTCAGTCGGCTTATGACACTTCGACAGACATTCGTTATGCCGCCGGTAGACTCTGGGTCGACGGAATCATCAGTCCCTCGGAGACACGCAAAACGCTTATCAAATCCCTAGAAACCGTTACGCGACACGCGGACGATGAACCGTTCCGAACAGGTGTTTTACAAGTTTGAATTTTTCTGCTGATCCTGTTGGAAGCCAATGCAGTTTTCAACACTATGAGTCTGTGTCGAAAAGCTGTTATCACCACTACAACAATTGAAACACAAAATCCAGTTGCAAACTTGAGTTCTCGAATCAATGCGGGAATGAGCTTGGATTCACACCGCTAGTATTGAAGCAATTACCGAAACATCAATAATATCTTGCACTCTGCAACCGCGAGACAAATCCATAAATGGTCTCTGAAGCCCCTGAATCAGAGGACCGAGTGCTTGTGCCCCCCCGAGTCGTTCAGCAATCTTGTAGGCTATGTTGCCGGAATTTAAATCTGGAAACACAAGCACATTGGCTTGGCCCGCAACCGGTGAACCGGGGGCTTTCCGAGCAGCAACGTCCGGAACCCATGCAGAATCAAATTGTAATTCACCGTCGATGATCAATTCCGGTTGCGCTTGCTTCACCAATTTCAGAGCCTGACGTACTTTGTCGACCTTCTCGTGTTGGGCGCTCCCCAAAGTGGAATACGACAACAATGCGACCCGAGGAATTTGCCCAGTCAAAATGCGATGACTTCGCGCTGCGGAGATTGCAATTTCCGCTAACTGCTGGGCATCAGGGGAAGGGACAACACCACAATCTGAAAAAGTAACTGCTTGGTCGAGAAATTGCATCAGAAAGAAACTGGAAACCGTTTTAACGCCTTCAACCATTCCGACCCCATGAAGCGCCGCTCGTATTACGCTCGATGTACTGGCAACACTTCCAGCAACCGCTCCGTCCACCGCTCCGATTTTCACCAACAATGCGGCATACAACAATGGATCCTCAACCGCTTTCGCCGCCGCCTCAAGAGAAAGCCCCTTGTGCTGGCGATTTTCAAATAACTGTTCCGCACAAGCTTCCACGAATTGCGCATCATCATTTTTTATGACTTCAAACCCGCTCAAGACCTCCTGCGATGGAAGGTCTGGACGTCCTAAAACTACCGGTATTGCAAGATTTCGTTGTTGAATGAAACTTGCCGCCTCCAGAATCCTTGGATCCTGCGTCTCGGGTAATAAGATACGACGTGGGCGCTCGGACGCCCGACTGCGAAGCTCCTCAATCACACTAGACATGAAATCGTTCTTTCTTCTTTGCCTCTGTAAACAAAAATATCATGTCCAAAAAATTCAAGGCGATGACCGCCGACACTGGCTCCGCCTAAGCCGTGCTAGGAACCACCGCATTGAAGGTGAATCGTGAGCCGTTCAATTTCAAGATCATATCCCCCCGACAAAATTGGAAAACGACACCAGGTTTTTGGGTCGAGATTTTCATCATCGAGGTGAAATGAAGGAGCATACCGCTCACGCTTCCACTGGTTGCGGCACCAAAGACGGAAAAAACGAATCACCCACTTCCCCAACTGACTCTTTTCGTAGTTAGGAAACTCGATAACAGTCTGGTCGAAAATTTCAATTGGCATCATTTTGTCGCGAATGGCCAATCTTTCAATCAGATCCAACACATCGTATGGCATCAAATCTTCTTCGTCAGTTTGGTTGTCCTCAAGTGGGCGAAGTTCTGCAGTTGGCTGTTGGTTGTTTACAGAATTTAATGCTGGAATGGCTCCAATTTCATCGGGGCCTTTCTGTTCCATCCAGATCAACCATTTCCGGAGAAAAGCTTTATCGATTCCGGCAATTGGACTTAAACCACCAGAGGTATCACCGTCCATCGTTGCGTAGCCCACCGCCGCTTCACTTCGGTTACTTGTCGATATTAACAACGCGTTGTTTAAGTTTGCAAGCATCCACACACCGGGAGATCGCACTCTGGCCTGGATGTTTTGCAAGGTGATATCATGTTTTCCCCAAGTTAACGACTCACCAATCGCCGAGCTGACAGTCTTTCGATAGGCGTCCACAATACCGTCAACATCAAACTCGTAATGATTCGCGTTAACGGCAGTGGCCACTTCCATCGCGGCGGCGCGGGTGACGGGGCCACTGTTCTTGGTCGATTGATAAACGGTTGTCAGTAAATGGTGAACCAAATCACTGACTTCAGACGGTTTGTTCTCATCACTAATAAACAAACCGATCCGTTCTAACAGTTCGTCAAACCCCAACTCGGCGTTCGCCAGCTTGAACATAGTGGCAACTAATGCAACCACGCTTGCCGAGTCGCAGCCGCCACTCAACGAGACGACAAACCCGCGAGAGTGGCTCTTCCGCATGTAATCAAATAAACCAAGGCATACCGCTCGCGTGAACTCCTCCTCTTTCACCGTTGCCCCTGACATCCACGGTTCTCTTTCAGGCTTTTTCACAACGGGACCAATCGCTGGAAAATCAAATGGAATCCGAATCACATCCGATTCGTCACCATCAATTTCCGGTTCAAACGACCCACTCCTCGCTCTTGCCATTCTCGTCACGTCTATGTTGACAATGGCCGTCGTCAGCACCATCGGACGATACGAGAATCGCTTTCCAACCGCTTGCATCTGACCACCGGAGGCAATCATTGCATCACCATCGAAGATCGCTCTTCCCGATTCATTTCCCACAAGGTTGGCGTAGACATATGTCACGTTGAAGGCGCGACTACCTTCTAGCACAAAACGTTGCCGGACAGAATGCTTGCCAAACGCAAAATGGCTGGCACTCGGATTTAAAATTATATCTGTACCTTTACTGGCAAGATTACCACCCGGTCGATTCCCGACCCATGCGTCTTCACAAATTTCAAAACCAATTCGAATCCCGCCAACATCAAATAGCAAATCACCAATCGGATGTTGTAATCCGTCGATCTCAATTTCGCCTTGAACACCTGCGGGCCAAGGCTTGAACCAGCGAGGTTCGTAATGAATGCCATCACCAGCCAAATGTTGCTTCCCGACGAATCCAGCAATCCGCCCATCAACCAGTAGGGCGGCAACATTAAAAACGCCACCGGCATAAGTAACGGGAAGCCCTACAGAAACGGCAATCCCTTTCGTCTCAGGGACAATCGATAGCAGCATCTCCAATGCCGTCGCATGAACACCTGATGAGTGAAACGCATCCTCGCATCCGTAGCCAGTAATGCACAATTCAGGTAAGCAAAGAACTCCGACCCGTTCCCGTCGCGCCGATGCAATTGCGGTGAGAATATTTTCTCGATTTGCTAACCAATCGAGCGGTGTTTGATTCAAAACACCGGCGGCAATTTTCAACAATCTCATTCTTTAGCAGACTCCGAAGCATTTCATAAAACGTTTTGGGCAGGCCAACTGCAAAATTCTCCAACCAAAAACAAGTTAGAGTCAAAGCCCAACTGATCTCACTTAATCCAATGTGTTGTTCTATTTTCATAGATAAACCGTTACCTGGCAATTGCCTCTCTCAGCCGAGAATTGTCACATCGGCCAAACTCAATTGCGATCGCCTAGGTAGGCTTGCCTAAACTCAAGTCCTCCTTGGAATGAACCGCTTCTAAAACACTTCAAACCCGACCTGAACAGCAGTAAACGTTAGAAAAGACAATGTTTCGGCAATTCAAGAACCGTCAAACCGAGTGATTAATTCAAGGTAAATTCTCAGTGACTCAGTGGAAAAGACCATTATCGCATTGAGTGAACGTACAATATGCTTCACAATGCTCCAAAACTTATCTCAGTAGCCGAAAGATTAAAGGTTAAAAATTGGCCGACGAAGATAATATCGAATTTGAATGCCAAGAATGTAACGCTAAGATTTCAGTATCCTCGGAAAAATCCGGCCAGCGCGTTATCTGTCCGGAGTGCGTGCGAACTGTCGTCGTACCTGAGAAATCCGTTGCTGTCTCCCTCTTTGAAGACCTCTTTGAAGAAGAAACTTCGGAATTAAAACTTAGCCCTCGCAACGCTGAAGATTTCAACAATTCCAACCCAACCCCAGAACCTGGTCCCGACGATGCCCCTGAAGTACAAATACCTAGTGGTGGGAATGGACTAGAACTCGATGATGAAGACGAAGCTGAGGAAAGTCTCCCAGTTGCGGTTGATGAAGCGAAAGAGAAGCTACCGACCAAGGAGGAAGCCGACCCCAACGCTCCGCTTAAGATCGAAGGTCTCGAAGGACTGTATGGTGGATATTCCGCACATAGTATTACCTGTCGGATTTGCGATTCACTAATCCACATCGAAGCTGAGAAAATTGGCACCACCATTGAGTGCCCTGAATGCTTCACAAAAATCCCCATCGCTCCACCAGCAAAGCGAAAACTGCAGAAACCAATTTGGCAACAAACCGCGACCGCTCAGACCAGCGACAACACGACTGGGAATTCCGATGACGATGAATTGAAATTAAGCGACCCAATCGAGAAACCCAAAATAGAAATCGATCCGAGTTTTGGACTCGACGGTCCATCAGAAGATCTATTAGCGCCAAAAAAACCACCTGCGGCAGAACAACACGGCGACGAATTAACCTTAAAGATAGAGTCGGACCAACCGACACACTCCATCGTCCCATCCAAAAAGCCAGCGGTGTCGCCAAAAACAGCAATTGCGGAACAAAAAAACAAATCTGAACTTCCGCCAATTAAGACGGGACGAGATTTGTCTCCCCAATCTCGCCGTGAGCGACTTGAAAAAGCCCAGCAAAAACAAAGATCGGCTGAACAAGGTACCGTTTTCAGCCATCGCGAAAGTTCTAGTGACGCTGGCTCCAGAGACTTTCCCTCCACTGATCTGGGCACTCAAATCAAATCCGCCATTCGAGCACTTTTAGCAAAAAACACAATCTGGCGATATGCAATTGCATTGATACTGATGTGTACCGGTGCGGTTTTAATGGAGTCCGTTTACCCGTCAAACATCTCTCCAGAGGCTGAATCGGACCCGAAAGGCATTGAAGAATTTTTTACATTTGTTACCTGGTTTATTTTAGGGTGCGGGCCATACCTGATTGGCTGGCTTACGCTCTTATATACTTCCGCGTACATTTTTCGCGACACCGCACTGGGATTCACAACCGTTAATTCTTGGAAAAACAGCGGCTTTAATGAGCTTTCCTCAACAATGCTGGTATTCGGATTCAGCTTTGTCGCTGCAGGGATCATCATGCTATTCGTCCCTGTACTCAAGCTGCCAATGCAGTTGCTTTTGGCTCCATTGTTCTTGACCAGCGTTTGGTACAGTCGAAGTCCGTTCAACATTGTGAATATCGATGCGTTTCAAACCAACGCTGACACCATTCAACTCTGGAAGTCGTTTTACCAACTTATTGCCATTTTTGTAATCGCAGCATTGTTTAGCGGACTGCTATTGTTTTTTCGAAGATTCGAATTCATGCCTCATTCCCTGAATCTTGTTTTGACAATTCTAGGCGTTTTCTTGAATGGATTGATCACAACACTTTTTGCTGCAACCTGCGGTTGGCATTGCGGGCGAGTATCCGCTGAACCAGAGAACAATTAATCATCACTTTACTTTGCCAACCAATTCTTCCTTTGATTCCTCATATCATTCTGAATCTAGAACAATGAATACACAAGAAGTCAAATCCAAACAAATGACGGCAAAAAACCTTCAGGCTGTAATCGCCTATTTAGCGACGATGTTTGTTTGTTGTAGTATTTTAATGTGGAGTGTTTTCAATTTCTGGCTGAATGTTCTCGCCTATTCAAACCGAGACACCGGTGACCAAAATTGGCCGGTTACAACCGCACTGGTAATCGTTACTTCTGTCATTCCCTTTTGCTTCGCCCTACGGTTACTCTTAAGTACTTTAGAGAAAAAAAAGAAGCCCGCGAACTAAGCTCATTTGCCGGCTCGTGTAGGTGGTAGAAACTCCACATACACACAAACCTCAACTATTTCCACAACGTCAGGCCAGAAATATCTTTCGTCTGTTTTCCCAAAACAAGACTCGCCGTGTAACCGATCAAATAACAAGCCGCAATTCCAATGAACGCGTAAAGATAACCATTGACCCGGTAAATTTCCAAACCAAAGAAATCAAACCAACTCCGACAGTAGGTTCCCACAGAATTATCTTTACTGGCAAAAAACAAAGCCATCATAAACAGCATTGCCGTCAGCGCTCCAATCAAACTACCAACTCCGTTGGCGCGGCGAGTCGTTGCCCCCAACGCAAACAAACCAGCGAGCACTCCCAGAAACATACCGAGTATTCCAATAAATTCGTCGAACAAACTTTTTATTTCGGGATTGATAAAAATCAAACCAGCGGCGGTTCCCAGCAACCCCATTGCTAAAGTAACTACACGGGCAAGCCATAGAGCTTTTCGCTCACCAGACAATCGCAACGCCGGTTTCAGAAAGTCTGTCACGATCGTGGTTGCACCAGAATTCATACTGGTTGAAACCGTTGACTGAGCCGCCGCAAAAATCCCCGCCACCACCAATCCCGCGATCCCAACGGGCAGTTCCTGGCTGATAAAATGGGGCATGATCCGATCCGCGGCGATGGTAGGATCTAAATTTTCAGGGTGAGATCGGTAGAACATCCAAAATGCGGTGCCCATGCCAAAAAAGATAGCCGCTGCGGGAATTGCCATTAATCCATTAAGCCAAATGGAACGCGCTGCCAGCTTTTCATCGGGCGTTGTCATATAACGCTGAACAACTGCTTGATCAGCCGTGTAGCTCGCCAAGTTCTGGCCAAATCCACCTAGAACCACAACCCAAACCGCCATAATTGTAAATGAGTCCGTACCGAAATCAAAATTTACCAAATGGAATTTACCCGCCTCAGTCGCTTCGGAAAAACTCCCCGGATCAGCTCCATTCCAAGCAAAAAAGATGCAGGCAATTGCACCACCAATTAACACGAACGTCTGGATTGTATCTGTCCAAATGACAGCTTCAATTCCACCCAGAGTGCAATAGACAATTGACAGCCCACCCATCACGAGAACACACTGCGCAGGGTTCAATGGGGTCACACTTGCCAAGGCTAATCCCGCTAACGCCAGAACAACTCCCATTCGAAATACATGAAACAAACTAAAGCTTCCCGAGCCTATCAAACGAGCGGCCCGATTGAACCGCAATTCGAGATACTCATAAGCACTAGTCGCGTCGATTCTGCGAAAAAATGGTAGGGCAACATAAACAGCAATCGGCACGACGCATAGAATCAAAGAACTTCCCAGCGCATAAACCCAATCCTGCGCAAATGACTTCGCTGGTACCGCCATGTAGGTGATCGAACTGAGCATCGTCGCAAAAATACTGCATCCCGCCGCCCACCAGGGGATCGATTTACCTCCTCGAAAATAATCATCTGTCGAACGATTTCTAAAAGAAAAAAATACGCCCACTCCGACCATCGCAAACAGATAAAACACAACCACTGTCATGTTGAGCCAACCGAATGCCTGTTTATTTTCCAGCACTCCGATCCGCCATACCTTACGAGTCCTGACACGCGGGCGAATTTCACCGCTAACTAAAAACAAATCCCTCCCCCAGCGAAGCGCAGGCGTGGTGACTTGATTAGCTGGTATCGCCCCAAACTCAGTCCAGCTATCAGTGATTGTGTGATAAGCGTAAGCGAGCTTAGGAAAACCGGGATGGTCGAATTCTTTCATCGGCCCCCCTGATTCCAATTGCTTCTTCAAGACCTGTCCGGTTGCATAGCCGGGCACAATAACGTGAGCTGGTCCGTAGGCGACAGCAGTACCTGCCGTCATGGGAACTGGGCAATTGGCAATTTTCTTCCATACCCCCACATCTGCTTCGCCCGAAACTCCAGCTGGATCAAAAGACCACGCGTCGGTTAGAAACTCTAAATTATTTGCATCGGCATGATCCTTACCTGGAGGAAAATACCGCCCGCTAAAAACTAGCAAACGATCGGTAAATCCATCATGCTGCGATGCCACAAGGGGATACATTCGCGGGGGCCCTTCAGCAGGCCAACCAGGTAATGGTTCCCAAAGCTCACTTTGTTGGTTTACGTTGGAATTAGGATCTAGAGAAATCTTCTTTAAATTGAGCCTCCAGATTATGCGACTCCCGTTGGCAACTCCCGCGGAATCAAGCATTTCCCCAGCTACTAGATAAACATAATCCCCAATAACAGCCGCGCCGCCACCTTTACATGCAGCGGGTAAATCGGGGATTTGCTGATCAAACTCAATGACCTCAAATCCAAGACCGTCTTGTTTTTCCCGTACCTTTAACAGAAACGCCCTGGCCGTCAGACCGTTAGCATTTTCACCGCCTAAAACCAAAACTCCACGCTTGGTACTCACCACCGACGCATAGCCAATCTTCTCACTCAATCGCAAAGGCTCAACGGTGTCTAACCACGCATAGGCTGGGGACGCCGAGTCGCGATCTACTTCCATTACCCAAACAACATCGTGGTAAATTTTCGGCAGTTCCCACAACTGTGAATTTTCGGGGTTGGCAAAATTTGCGCCTCCAGCCACGATCAATCGATCCTGGTCAACACCGACAATCGGTCCGGCCACACCAATCGCATCTGGCAGTTCGGGTAGCGGGTTAAACTTCAACCGTTGCTTTGCAGTTCCATCCTCAGCAGCCAAGCTGGAAAATTGAGAAATCAACGCTAAAGCCGCAACAACAATGCACCGCTTCAAAGTCCCACAAGGAGCCAGTCTCCACCGCGTTTGCAAACCTTGGCTGAATCGGAAACTAATTTCCATCATTGCGCTCCAAGACTCCTAATGCATCCAGTTTTTCCGCGAATGCTTCATATTGAGATTCGCTAATTGGACCGTACGGCAGTCGAAAACTTCCACAATCAAAACCAATGTACCGCATAATCGACTTCCAATAGGAACGGTTTTCATACTGAATCATCAAATCTGTCACCAAGTTGATTTGGGATTGCGACTGAGCCGCTTTGGCTATTTCGCCCGCGCGATAATTCTCATAGATCGAAGAGTAAAATTGCGGCCCAAAATTATAAGTCGATCCAATACCGCCATCGAAACCGAATGATTGACCAGCCACAAATTGCTCATCAAACCCACTCATCATTGCCACTGGACGCTCGATCCGACGTCTCAATTGCTGGACAGAAAAGAAATTCGATCCGGTATATTTTAAGCCGCAAACATTTTTCAATTTAAACAACGCAGCATCTCGTACAGGATCAATCACGCCTCCCAAAGAGTAGGCCATGAAGGGAAGATCCGTCGCATTTGAAATCGCCGAGTAATGACGGACTAAACCTTCGTAGGTCGTCCCGTAATAAATTGGAGCCACGGAGGAAATCCAATCCGCTCCGGCCTTCGCAGCCGCCCTCGCAAGCCCTACTGATACGTCAGTGCTAGGATGCCCAACGTGCGCCACTACGGTCGCTCGATCTCCAAAATGTTCTACCAAATGACGTACTACAGATGTTCGTTCCCCAGACGATAAAAGCAATCCTTCACCCGTGGTTCCAGTTGCATAAAACCCCCTGAGCCCATGGCTCAATTGATATTCGGCGATAGCAGACAATGCATCAAAATTAATCTCATTCGAGGAATCAAACGGAGTGAAGATTGCCGACAACGCTCCCCTCATCTCTGAAACACTATTTTCATGAAGCATTCTTCGCTACCACCTAAATAAAAAATTGCTTTACCATCTGAATTCACTCCACTTCGAACATTGAGTAAAAAATGAATTTAATACCTCACTCAACGTCCTATCCAGCAAGATCACCAACGAAAAAACCCAGATCACCAATTGAAACCATGCCTCCATGAATTGCAATATTTCGCCAGCCGATCAACCTAAAATTCCTTTTGGGTTGTAAATGGACTGGCCGGAAATCCGGCTGAGTTTACCAAATTTACTGGCGTATCTGGGAACGGTTGCCAGGCATATCTCGCATCAACGGGCATGGGTACTTTTACGTGAGACAACCGGACGTGATCATGTTTTATCTCAGCATCGGCGGGATGGAACAGACCATCTGCACCGGCGATTTCAAAGTGAACCACTCGTCTTTCATCGGAACTCTTGAGTCCCTCACCCACGAATGAAAAGGCAATTTCAAGCGAATCACCAACCTGAGTGCAAGACTCAAACAACGGGCCCGATCCGATTCCATCTTTCGAGTAGACTTGATTCAACGCCCAAGCAGCCAACCGCCTTCCGACCGGTTGCTTTCTGGCCGGATGAACGTTGGAACGATTCCCAACGTCCATCGTAATCGCCATACCGACATTCGATAAACGATTCAGACTACGCCGCTGATATTCCCGGAACTGAGGCCAAAACGGCCGATCCATGGCCGGTAACTGGACGAATGCAAACGGCAACCCGAGGTTTTGAAAACCGTCCCGCCATGACTCAATTAGAACAGGGAAAATCTGGTCGTATTGCTTTACGCGTTCAATCGACTCAGCATTAGACTCACCCTGATACCACAAGACACCAGCGATCGCCATTGGTTGAAACGGGGCAATCGTCGCATCAAACATAAACCCCGGCTTGAATGTATGGTCTGGGCCTAATTCATTTTGAGACATCTCGTATATTCCAAGCAACCCGTCTCTCAAATTCCCGCGAGCTCTGGATTTACACCAAACGTCCAAAAGTGGATTATCAAGCCAATTACCTGTCACCATCTCATTGAGATCTGTTCGCCCAGCTAGAATTGTCGAATCTACCCAGGATTCAACCGGTGTTCCCCCCGAAGCAACATTGATCAACCCAACTGGGCATTTAAGAACCGATCTAATTTCGTTTCCAAAATAGTAACCGACTGCGGAAAAATCCTTGATTGATTTCGGTTTAGCGACCTCCCATGTTCCCTGTCCAAAAACCTCGGAACGCAAGGCATCGAAATCACTCTGATCATAAACCCCTGCATTGCCGCCGATTCTACCTTGAAAATTCAGCAATCTTAAACCCTCGTCCAACGGCAATTCCATTGCTTTGCGGCCATTCGAAGATTGATGGACGGGCCACTGCATATTCGATTGACCTGCACATAACCAGACCTCCCCGATCAAGATACGATCCAACTCAATCACCGCACTTCCGGAACGAACTCGCAATTGGCGTTCCTGAAAACTACTGCTACAGGGCGGAACAACCGCAATCCAGTTTCCGTCATCGCCAGCGGTAACAGAGACCGAATGATTTGCAAATTCTAACTGGATCTCTTGCGCTGCTGGAGCCGATCCCCAAATCCGAATTTCCTGATCGGCCTGGAGCACCATACCGCTCTGAAACACCCTCGCCACAGACAGGGAAGTGGCCTGATTTGGACTCACCGATTCACTTGGCAATGGCGCTAGTGAAAATCTTGGGTTAGCTGTTTTTTGCAGGGGTGGAGGAGACAGAATATCTCTAAGCTTTACTGACTGAAATGTCAGATCAGCTTGGCTACCCTCATAAAGAATCCCAACCGTTTCGGCATCGATCATTGACATACAGGAATAGCCCCGGCCTTGCTCTTCATCCAATAACAATTGAGTTTGATGCGGCCAGGTCCTTCCGTTATCCCGGGATGCCTTGATCGTGATGTGGTTTCTGCCGCGAAGCGAATTTGGGTTCGAGTACAATAAAAGCGACTGATCATTTACCGGTACGATTCCCCGCCATGCCAACTCGCGATTCACATTAATTAAACTCGCCATGCAAGCACCCGGTTCAACTAAATTTCGGCGCGAAGTAGGATGCTCATTCCAAGATCTGCCCAAATTATCAGTCGTCATCACTACACGAGCAGACTCTCGATTAAAACGACAGTTAAGCATCAACCGGCCATTGTCTAGCTCAACCACCTGAGACTCAGTTGTGTCGTCAGCTGCTCCGGTTCCCATTGACCATGTCTTCCCATGATCTCGACTATAGATGATGCTGGAATGTGGAAGCCGGTGCTTGGTGCGATTTGCCTGATTAGGTGGATCTTGATATTGAGCTGGAAAAACCAACGTCCCATCTGACATCGAAATCCCCTTCCCCGGCCCCTGAAGTAAAAAACACCACTCGGGATTCTTAACCTGTTCAGTAATGTTAATCGGCTTTGACCAAGACACTCCATCGTCATCACTTCTAACCATGATCCATTGCCCCGTCTCCGCCGGTGACAAACCGGGGCCAGACCCTCGCCACGATCGGTTCCCATGCGACCAAGTCGCCGAGACCCAGATCGTACCCGTCTTTCGATCAACAAGAATAGAAGGGTCGCCAATGCCATCGTGATTCCATTGCGGATCATCTCCCATGTCTATAATGATCTTCATTGGCTGCCAGGTTTGCCCCCGATCTACAGATCGAGACAGGCCAACGTCCACATCTCCCGGCAGGTCTCCGCCACCCGACCGTCTCACGTCATAAACAGCAAGTAAAGTCCCCGTATTCGTGGTCGCTAGTCCTGGGATGCGATAGGTGTGAACCCCATCATCACCTGCCTTGCGGACGGCAACACCAACCGATTGAACCTGAATTTGTGCGTCATGCTTTTCAGAGGTTTCACCACTGAATTGAGTCTTCGCCGGGTTCAACTTAACCCCAAGTTTAGATCCCAATCTGGCCTGTGGAGTAACAGTTGCCGCTAGCCAAAAGTAATTCTCACCTTCCACCAAAGGTTGATCCCCGCGGAATCTAACCTTCGTCGCCACCATCCCCTCGCCCATTTCTAAAGGATCAATCAGAGGCTCGATTATCGAACCAGAACTGGAATCTTCAGGATTCCCATTCGGCTCGATCGAAACCGTTTGCCCGAATGCATCAGACGGCGAAAACGTGCTTCGCGGTCCAGTATAATAAGTTTGCAAAGATTCAAGTGCCTCCGGTTCCGAAAAAACAACTCCCTCCAGTTGCTTCAATGAAATTGGATTAACAGAACCTTCGACATCGACCTTTAGTTTTAGCAATGGACTTGCATCACGGCCAATTAAAGTGGGGATCGCGGAAGGTACAACACCGACCCCGGTAATTCGCTGAGGCAATGGGGCAGCGATTCGAAAATCGTCAATCAAGATCCCTGTCCCCGCCGGACTAGCCACCTTCAGTCTCAATTTCGAAAAACCGCCGGCCTTCACACTCACGCGAACCTTAGACAAAAACGCCCTGCCGACTTGAACTGTTTTTTCGCCATTCAATATCTCAGTCCACTTTCCATCCTTCCATTTTTCTATTTTAAATTGAAAGGGAGCTCGCCGGGTCCACCGTTCAGCCCAAAAAGAAAGCAAGCTGTCACTCGCGACTTTCTTAGGCAGCAAAATTTCCACAACGGTTTGGGCACCTCCGAGCAAATGGAGACATTGCCCACCTGTTTTCGAATGCTGATCGTCAATTTCTGCAATTCCATCGACCACGTTCCAAGTCGACTCTCCAATTTTCAGCCTCGAAAACGGCCCCGGTTTAAGAGACTCAAAACTGGTTTGGAATAGGTGACTTTCGGACGCTTTTACTGACGGCAACCCGTTTAAACCAAAAGCTGACACCAGTTGGCCATTGAGCGATTCAACAACTTTACTATTTTCTTTTAATTCTGCGACATTCTGCTGCTCAATTGGACTTTCGTCATAATCATAGAGTTCAGTGGCGACCACAGATCCATCCGGCTTTCGCCATTGCGTTAATCTCTTTGAATTAGTTCTCAATGAATAGCCCATCACCTTGCCACGCGGGTATTGACTTAATGCGAATCCCTTGGTGTCCAGACTGGCATCATTGAGCAAACAATGAAAACTCTCTCCCTCGAGCTCTGGGTTGGCCGGAAGGCTCGCGGCCTCAACTAAAGTTGGGTAAATATCCACCAGTTCAACCAAAGACTGCGATGCCTTACCTTTGGATTTCATACCTGGCGTTCGCACGATCAGCGGAACACGGGTATCCAATTCAAAATTCGTTGTTTTCCCCCAAAGCCCCTGTTCCCCTAGATGGTAACCATGGTCGCCGAATAAACAGACAATTGTATTATCACTAAGCCCCAAACGATCCAACTCGTCCAAGACAATTCCAACTTGAGCATCAATAAAACTTACACAAGCAGCGTAAGCGTGTCGCAACCGCACCTGCGAAGACGGACTAAATCGCCCCTGGTCGGGTTGGTCGGAATAGCGTCGAATTTCACCCGACGAGTGGCCGGCTAATCGCGGAGCACCGCTTGGAAAATCAGTGCTGACGGCAACGGCAATGTCGTCATAAATATCAAAATACTTTTTGGGGGCAATGAATGGAGAATGAGGTTTTATGAATCCCACCGCTAAGAAAAATGGATCGGGAGAATCTTTGAGCTCCCGCAATGTTGCTACGGCCGTGGCGGCGACCTTTCCATCGTAAAACAGTTCATCCGGACCTTCAGGAGCTTCTGTGGCTAAACCGAACACCAACCGTTCTGTCCAGTCAACGCCACGTTCCTCCAACCCCGGGTACGATTTTTCAAACGCCTTTTTCGCCGAGGCGACTCCCTCTTCGGTAAAATAATAACGAGGACCGAATCGAATCGAAGGCACGGACCAACTGACGGGGTCCCCCATCGTGTCCCATTTAGTTTTGCTTGCCCCCTCGGGAAAAACTCCGTGAAAGATTTTCCCGATTGCCTGGGTTCGGTATCCGTGCTGCTTGAAATACTGCGGCAGCGTTACCACGTTGGGGCAGTTGCTACGAAAGTGCACATGGTTACCAACAACCCCAATAGTTTCAGGCCGCAATCCCGTTAGCATACTTGTTCGAGATGGATTACAGACCGCTTGCTGGCAATAGGCTCTTTCAAAAATCAATGCAGTTTTTGCAAATTGATCCATTCGAGGTGTGACCATTTTGGAATTGCCGTAACAATTTAAGTCTGGCCTCAAGTCATCGACTGCAATCAACAACACATTTGGCGATGAACTATTTTCCGCAAGCGCTCCGCGGTTCAACCCAACGCCCATGACAAACGCCAATAACCAAACGCACGTCCGACTAATGCTCATTCACTCCGCTCCAATTCCAGCAAGCCGGTGTATTAATTAAAAGATTGTCATTCGATTAAAGGGGTTATTAATTCAACTTGACCGACGAAGAGATGCACGACCAATTTTAGCTTCGTCTTCAACGCCTTAATCTACAGGCAGGATTCACGTGGTAGTACTCCATCTTTGGGGTCGGTATGATCTTGGTACATCTCAAGCCGCGTGTCAAATTACCGATAGCCTTACAAGGCCGGGCGAAAACTAAAAATCCGTTGCTTTATTTTTACGAACGAGAAGTTGCATCGTCATGACTCACTCCGGCATTCAGCGATACAAACACCAATTCGAATTAGACGGCCTGACATTTATTCCGTCCTTTCGATCATAGCTTGAGATCGCTGACATCCAAAAAAATCTAGACCGCGTAATTCGATTGGTTGTCCCCAAGATGCCGGCTGAACACGTTTTCTAGGAAGATAAACAAGATCAGAGTTCGCTGAAGCAATTGCAAAACCTACATCTGCATGACGATTACTTTGGTCAATTGATGACTGACAGTCCATTTCGAAAACTTGCCGAGACTTTGCTTGATTCAAAAGTCGTTTGCAAAAACATGCAGTACTTCAACAAACCTCCGAAATCCGGTTTACCGACGCCACCACATCAGGACGGGTATTACTTCAAGATATCTCCATGCGAGGCGATAACCATGTGGCTGGCACTTGAACCAGTTGACCATGAAAACGGTTGCGTCAGATACGTCCCCAAGTCTCACCTCAAATCGATGCGACCTCTTGCAACGACGGGCACCCTTGGTTTTAGCCAAGGAATTACAGATTTTCCTAACGCCGATGACATTTCGAATGAAGTTGCGTACCCCGCCCAACCAGGCGATTTGCTGGCCCACCATGCGCTAACAATCCACCGGGCCACTGTTAATCACAGTCGCAATCGGCCGAGGAAAGCAATCGGTCTGATTTACTACCGAGAAGATGCCGTGGAGGATCTGAGCGCAAGAGCTGCCTATAAATCTGAATTAATTGCCGAAATGAACGCAAAGGGAAGAATTTAGAGGGTTCTTTTATCTCATTGGCTTGGCAAGCACCCTCCAACCAAGTTTAATATTGCAGTCGGTTTCACTAACTTTGGACACTTCTGGATCAAAAACAAATGCCTGGTTCCTCCCCCATACTAATCGTCCGTTTAGCAATCATGATGTTCCTGCAATTTTTCATATGGGGAGCATGGTATG
>CALKNI010000109.1 GCA_938091115.1 uncultured Pirellulaceae bacterium
CGATTCGCGGATTCAGTTTGAGGCAGTCGTAGGGGAAAAGAATCTTCACGTTCTGACCTACACACTAGACACCTCGAAACTTGGCCAGATCGATGAAGATTTAACGATCGTCACCAGTGATCCCGATCAACCGGAGGCAAAAGTTGGGTTTTCAGCTCAGATTATTGAAGCCACAACGGTTGGCCGATCCAAGTAGTGTCGCCGGTTCAATTCTGACGCGAAAAATTCACCGCTAAGGTTCAGCCTTCGGTTATAAATCTCAATTAAAGAGGCACGCTTTCCCAGCGTGCCTTTCTTTAATTAATAAGCCTTTCTGCCTGGACCCGAGTTAAAAATTCCTTGACGCGTTCTATTTTTCAAAAATTCGTTTTCGGAATTGCATTTGGATTCCTAAAAGGCATTTTTTGATGGTATAAATTAGCTTCCGAGGTGCTCGTCCCTCTTGCCTTGATGTAACTCTAGCTTGGCCCCCAATCCATCAATGCTCATCGAAATTCAATGTGAAAATATTTCCAGCTTCGACGCAACTGTTGGAAAATATGTCGAGTGTGGCGAAAGAATCATCGTAGCTGGTGAAAAAGCCGGCGAAACAATCGAATGCCCAAATTGCAAGCAGACGTTGGAAATTCCATTGCCAAGTGAGATTCATTTGACAAAGACGGCAAGCCGTTCGGAAGAGCTTGGTGTTGCTAACTCGGCTACTCCTGCAAGACCTAATTTGCAAATACCGGAACAAAGGTCCGGGCAACAGCGGCGGTCTCAAAAGTCGCGCCGAGCGAGTGAGTTGGGACGACGCCCCGCTGAAGTAGAGGAGAAGCTTGGGGCCACGAAGGTCGGTGCCGAGAAAACTAGAAGGCGACCCGGAAATTCGGATTCAGCTCAACGGTCAAAGCCCCGTGGGGATCGCCAAACAGGCGAAAAAAATACTGAAGCCAAGTCAACCTCAGCCAAGTCAACTCGGAGTACTGCCGCGAGACATCGTGAGAGGAAGGTGGTCAGTTCGGGTGTGAACCAGTCTTCTGAGAATCCAGACCGGCGACGGCAACGTCGCCCAAAACCGGCGGTTGCCGGTTCTGGGCAGAGAGACATTATGGCTTTGAATTTTCAGTCCGAGAAGGTTTCACAAGGACTTGTCGAAGATCAGCAAGAACGATGCAAGAAGTGCGGTAATCTAGTTGAGAATGCCCGTTGCGTCGGTTGCTTCTTTGTCGATGCTAAATTTGAAAAAACCCACTGTCCGCTTCTTGATATTGAGATCCAAGTGGCTGGGTGCCAGCGTTGGCTTCTGCAGACGATGAGTGAAGGCGTGTCTGTGAGCTTTATCTTATTTGCCGGGAATTTTTTAGTGGGTGCAATGGCGTTGATGCTGGCTGGAGTCTCGACGTTGTTCTTGACTGGGTTGGGGCTTGGTTCCGAGGTTGGGGGCGTGTTGTTATTTCTGACGATTGCCGCAACCTGCCTTTATATTGGTGTGGTCTATAAAAGTCGCCAATTCATGCACAAGCCAGTTGCTCAATTGTCATGGTTTCAAAAGCCATTTTGGCGTTTGGTGTTATTCTTGGCGCGATTTAATAAGTGGCAGCGTTATGACCGCGCGCTTCAGGGACGAAGAGTGATAACCGTCAAAGATCGGATGTTCGGCGATAATGATATTATGGAACAAAAAGGCATTAAGAATGTCCAAGTTCTTGACATTCAAGGAACCAATCTGACCGACAGCGGGTTGCTACACCTCTATGATCTAAAACATTTACAGTGCGTGGTATTACGGAAGACAAATGTTTCACCGGAAGCAGTGTTCCGTTTTCAGCAGACATTTCCGCGGCTATGGATTTGGTTTTAAAGGCTGTGGTTGTTGGCAAAACGCGGTGGTGAGAATGTTATGTTGAATCAGCAATACGAGTTACTAGATTTTGGGCGGAACGAAAAGTTAGAGTGCATCGGTGGCGTGTTAGTGCGTCGGGAGACGCCGTCTGCTTCTGGAGGGAAAGCAAACGGAGTGGATTGGGAGCGACCGCAGTTGCGCGGAAGAGTCGTTGGCGAAAAATACACTTGGGACGGAACTCCTCCCGCCGACTGGCGTTTTGACTCAGGCGAATTTGAACTGCAACTCAAGGCAACTCCCAGCGGACAGGTGGGAGTGTTTCCTGAACAGTCGGTGAACTGGCAGTGGATTAAGCAATGCCCAACTGATTTAGAGGGTTTGAAGGCCATAAACTTGTTTGGCTACACGGGGGCAACAACGCTATCCTTGGCAAAGCGGGGCGTTCAAGTCGTTCATGTTGACGCGGCCAAGAGCGTAGTCAGTTGGGCTCGCGCAAATGCCCAGTCCTCGGGGTTGGCGAATTCGCCAATTCGATGGATGGTGGAAGACGCTTTGACCTTTGTAAGACGGGAGTTAAAGCGAGGGAATAAATATGACATCATCGTTGCAGATCCGCCGTCTTTTGGTCGTGGCCCGAAAGGAGAGCGTTGGAAATTGCAAAGAGATTTGTTTCATCTTATTGAATCACTCTCAGAGTTATCGCGAGGACGGTGTAAAATGTTGTTGTTGAGTTGTCACACGCCAGGAATAGGCCATAGGCAACTGAGGGCTGAGGTCGAAAATCAATTTCAATTCGAATCCGGATCGGGTTCTAGTTTTTCACTGGAACTGTGTACTAAAGCTAATAAGTCACTCCTCAGTGGGAATTGTTTTCGATGGGTTGCAGATAAATCTTGATAGGTATTGGCCAAGCAATTGATTGAGAAAATTACAAGTTTGCAAAACCAGCGAATTAAAAAAGCGATTCGCCTTCATAGCTCGCGGGGGCGGCAAGCTCAAAACCGGATTATCGTGTTTGGTAATCGAGAAGTTTCTCGCGCGATTGAATCGGGACTCCAGTTCCAAGAAATGTTTTTCACCGAAACTCTCTGGAACAGCCTGTCTTCAGCAGAAAGAGATTGCGTATCAAAATCGGATACTCGACTGTCTTTTGTGGTGCCTGAAGTATTTGAGAAACTTGCGTATGGTTCTCGAACGAGTACGTTGATTGGCACCGCCGATCGCCCTGAGACTTCGTTCGATTCGCCTTGCTTTAAGCTTCGAGCACAAAGAGATCTTTCGCTTGTTTTAGTGTTACAGTCAATTGAGAAACCTGGAAATTTGGGCGCCATTTTAAGGTCTGCAGACGCGTGTGGAGTTGATGCGGTGCTCTGTGCCGACCCATTAACTGATTTTTTCCATCCCAATGTCATTCGCTCGAGCACAGGCGTCGTTTTCCAAATGCCGCTTATCTCTGGGACCACTCTGGAAATCCAGGATTGGTTAGCGGACCAAGGGTTTTGCGTTTTCACCGCGATGCTCGAAAACGCAACCAGCTTTTATGATTCGGATTTGACTGGAAAAGCGGCGCTGGTTTTGGGCAATGAGGCAACTGGACTCGGGGAAAACTGGATTGACAAAAATTATTCGGCCGTGAAATTGCCAATGCGAGGGCAAGCTGACAGTTTAAATGTCTCAGTCACGGCCTCGGTCATGATGTATGAGGCGATGAGGCAGAGGAGTTAGCCAGCACGAGGCGATCTTAGAGGGTGAGCATGAGCCTTCAGCGGTCTATTAAATGCTGAGAGACTTTTTGTGGGGATACCGGCAGACTGCCAATGAGGTTGATTGCGCGGGATCGCTTGTTCGCAGGTTGGGTTAGAGTATAAAGAGCCAAGAAGACCAGCCCCAGAACAGAGCAAAAACGCCGAGGGAGACGGAGTTTGAGTTTGCTGAAAATAGACCGGTTCGGCCGATAACCATGACACTTAATTGGCTGAAGTCCTCCATGGAGACATCAACCAGCACTTTCTCTTGGCTGTCCACTGAAAATCTTTTCATGAAATCATAGCCGAGTTCTAATTCAAGATAGGCCTCCGGTTTGTAAGCGACAATCTCGTGATCAGGAATAGTGAGCGAATCTTCTCTGAGGCTGACATCAGTTAAGAAAAGTTCCAATGACTCTGGGTCTTGAATGGCCAATTTTAATCCGCGAATTCCGGCGGTTCCCGTGCGGCCACTTGTTTTTACATCGAGGCATAGAGTGAGGTGTTCAAGGGATTCGATTCCTTGCCCGTGGTAGAACTGCCAAATTTTACCTGCAGTTACCTCACCACCGGATTGAATCAACTCCAGGGACGATCTGGAGGGAGTCGGACAGTTAGAGCAAGTGAAGTCTCCAACCAAATGTGTCGTGCTGGTTTCGCTGTCTATTACGTATTCATCCGCGATAAGCGAAACGGATTCATCCAAAGGAAGATGCAGAGCGGGAGGCTGAGTGAGAGAAATCGCACAATTAGCATTCAATTCTAGGAAGAGTTTTTCATGGTCGTACTGCCGAATCGCAGCAAGGAGGGGAAGGCAATCTCCGTCTTAGACAAGATTTTCTAAAAGTCTAATCGAGACGAGTTTTGTAGAAGGGCCTGAATAGGAGCAATCATTGTTCCGTTAAAAAACGCGGGTTTCGCCGACTGTTTTCGACTTTTATTCCGGCGTGGATGCCAATAAATTCTTGTTTTGCTCTCATTTTATGAGCCGAATGGGCTGCGGAACAATCCTCCCGAGTTATAGACGATTCCCCGTTTGGGGAACTTACCTTAAAAACGAAGTTTTACCGTAGGAAGATCGCGCATTAAAAATTGTTTACAAACAGCCCATTAGTTGCAAAAACGCCTTGCACCGTTTGAATGATATCTTCCGTATAGCTGATTAGCTGTCGCCAACGAAACTTTTAGAGTCTTTCGCTGCTAGTTTTGCACGAAGCTGAGTCATTTCTTTTGCTGTGCTTCGACGAAGGTGGCCGCTCCGTTGAATTCTTCAGCCATATCTGTCCAGAAATCGTCATTTCTAAATTGGCAGCTTTGTATCTGGCCATCACTCAGCTGCCGAAGATGGGATTTTAGGCGAACGATAGGAACTACCTACCGATTGCTGAAACGAATGGTGTCGAGCATGCAGGCGGGGAACGTTGAGATCATTACTACTCCAATAAAAAGGAACTCCCCGGTTTCCTGCTCTAGGCGTTGAGAAATGGTAAGCCGAGGATCGCCAAGCAAGGTTTGAAGCACAATGACTGAAAACGCGGCGACAGTAAAGAAGACAGCCAAGTGCAGGCAAATTCGCTTGAGAATTGCCCCTTGAACTCGAGCATCGATATATTTTGTTTTCTTCGAGTTGGAGCGGGGGTTGACATGCCTAGGTTGCTTTGGGGTCTGATCGTTAATTGCTTGAAACAAATGGTGTGACCAGAAAACCTATTTCATAACTTGCCTCGGCGAAGGTGAGTTTTTCTGAATAATTCTGCATCGTCTTGGTGGAAAAGAAATTGAAAGTGGTGGCTCTGCTGCTGTTGTGTTTTGGGGTATGCTTCTCCCATTAAGTGCCTCTATTGAAGAGTTGATGAGAAGCTTGAAGCTATTCCCCAAACAAAAATGTTTTATTAATCGTTAAATTTTATGAGTCTTGGGCTAAGTTCTCTCAAAAGAGCGTGTCTTGTTACCCCAAATTTCGCTGTCGCGTTGGGTTATGCCCAATCTAGCGAGTTAATCGTGCGGGGGAGCCAGGTTTAAGATTGGCAGGCTTCTGCACCGAACAACCTCAATACAGCGTCTTTTATTAATTAAAATGTAGCCATCGGGAATTGGCATGAGTCTTAAATTTGGAATCTATCTGGTGGAGCAGCGAGTTATCTCGCCAGAGCAATTCTGTGGACTCGTGAAGATTCAACAAGAATCAACAATGTCATTGCCTTCCATTAGCTTGCGGAAGAATATCCTTACGATCAAACAGGTCGCTCAGGTGCTTAGCGAAATGGAACAAGATGCTGAAAAAACGTTTATCCAGTCCGCGATGGAGCTCGATTTCCTGAACCGCGTCAAAGCTGATAAGCTCTTACAATTCCAACAGGAAAAATGTCAGCCATTGCGAAAGTTGATCGTAAAGTGCGGGCTTCTTTCCCAGCGGCAGTGCTCAATTTTATTCTTGTATTTCGAACGCCACGGGGCCAAAGCCAGTCTGCCGTTATCAGAGGCAAGGCCAACAGAGGCAAGGCCAACAGATATTCGTACGGAAACCCATGAGAGAAGCACTGTTCCAGCTCCGATGGGCAAATTACGGGAACCGAACTTTTCAAAGTCGAGTCGATCTGCTGAGTACGTAATCTGAATTCAGTTCGGAAGTTGAACTGCCCTCTAAGCTTCCACCGATTTCAATTTTAGCGGGTCTGAAGATTTTTGACCGGCTCAAATCAGCGAACGAAAAAAGCCAAGACATAAGCCTTGGCTTCAGAATTTCAATAACGACGAGCTTACTTAGCGCTTCGCCAGCATGCGGTTCCGCTTGGATCGTCTTTCGGCACGCAAACGCGCGCGACGATTGGTCTCACTGGGTTTTTCATAGTATTCCCGTCGACGCATTTCCTTTTTAATCCCACTACGTTCGACTAGTTTTCTGAATCTTCGGACAGCTTCCTGAATGGATTCTTTGTCACGTACCAGCAGCTTTACCATTTTTTCTCCAAACCAACCATCAAATTCACCGTCATCCTTTTATAATTAATCGGGGCCTTAGGCATCCAAGGGAATACCTACACAGCGGTAATCGGCCATCTATTGCGGAAATGTCACGCAAACTCAAGAGTTTACCGGCATTTTCGAAGATCTGTCTATAGCCAATTTGATAAACGGCGATTTTTTCCGATAAATTGCGCAAAATTATCGAAATCGGACCTCCTGGGTTCAGAAATTTCAGGCCTCTTACCGTCGATGTTATTTTTTGCCCAGTCGTTACGACCAGTCGGTCACATCAAAAAACGCGGGGCTAGAATCGCTTCTTCCGATGAATTCACTACCGAGGACGAGCCTTCCACGCTTACATTTCACGAGATCGGTGGAATGGCTTTTGAGATCTCGAGGAGCCGTCTAGGACTCCACGCCCAGCTTTTACCGGATGGAATTACGCGATGTCAAATGAAGCGGTTGAACTAAATTTTCATTCCCCCGAAAGCGCTGACACCCTCGGAGAAGCAACTGCAGATGAAGCAGCCGTGATCGTTGAGGAAGAGCGGGCAGCCCTGACTGGCTATGAATTGGTAGCCGATATGATGCGACGACAAGATGATGTTATCAATGAATTGGATAGTTTAAACGAAAGAATCGAAGCCGCGATCCAAGAAGTTACCGACGCTCGAAAACTCGAGGAAGAGGCATCGCTTGAGTTTCAGGAAGAAATTGATGAAGAATGGCAACTAAAAAATGTTGCTTAGTCCAAATAAGCTAACGATTTCTCAAATTCCAACCTCGGTCAATCTTCCCGGTCGATTTCTGGGAATTAATCGGAGACCTGCAGATTGTAATTGGAGATCCTAGAACTTTAGTCGGCTTGATCAAGATTGCCTGATTTTCTGATAGCCCACGTTAGTCGGAAGCCCATCATGATACTTGCTAAGCATCCTGCGAGCCCCAAAATTGACAGATCGTGAGAGCCCAATGGGCCCACATCTGGAAACAGCAGAGGTGGCACTTTGTAACTTAGCATCAGCGATGAGCCAAGAAATAAAGCGCTCGTCATCAAGCCCATTACCAGCCGATTTGCCGTTGGTCCGAGTCTCCGGTGGTCGAGTTTGACATCGAACTGCCCCGATTGAACTTGCTCGAGAATGTTTGAAATTCGCTTTGGAAGTTGATCAACAAGTTGTTCAACTTCCATGTAGAACCGTCTCATTTTTTTTGCCTGACGAGTCGGTGAGAGGCGTTTT
>CALKNI010000110.1 GCA_938091115.1 uncultured Pirellulaceae bacterium
CCAAACCCTCGATCAAATTGCCCGGTGCATTGAACGGTGCAGTGACATGCAGCGACAGGTTCGATCTAATGCAGGCTTTGCCAACATCGTCGAATCGTGGGTTCGGGAGTTGGGATGGATCAGTCGCGGTACCACAATGCCAGCCGTTTAAAAAATCCACTCTCTACTCAGCCTCTCAAAAGCAAGATTTATTTCCGATAGTACCAACCACTTGCTGGCTGGACTTTTGAATCAAATCCCTGACTTTGCTGATAACCGGCTTGCACAGGCTTTCCATAAATTGCGGGAGCCGGTAACGGTCTCAAGCCCGAATTCGGATTGTAATATCGGGGTAGCTGGTTCCCGCGAGCGAGAATCGTGTTCCCACTAGAGTAATAACCTCTTGAAAATCCGGAATAGGTCTGAGCCGGAGGTACTCTTAATTGGCTACCTTGAATCGAAGGGTACGACGGTTGATAGGAAGATCCAAGTCGCGGCAGCACACTCGTTCCATCAGTATCCGCTCCATTTATTGCTCGCTGGAAAACCAGCTCGATGACTTCGTTAAAACCCTCGCGAACCGCTGGTTCGATTTTCAACTTCTTTCCCATTCGCTGAACGCCCGGGCCATTTTTTGAAGTCGTTTCATTTAGTCGCTGAACAAATTTCAAAGACTCTACAAAATTGTGATCGGCGGTGGAACCTACAACTGGCTGAATTGTTTTCGCAATGAGACCTGCGGTCGCGTTTTCGATTTTAAGAAAAACATCTAACTGGCTGGTGGCGACAGGCTTACCGACTTCATCGAACTTGCTCTCTGTTCTTAAAACCAAGACGCATTTGCCCGTTAGTTTTCGCTTTAAAATTGGCCCCTCATAACTCCCTTCACCGTAAAAAATATGAAGGTTGTCCGTGCCATAAACCAGCTCAAGTTGACTAACAGTGCCGGCACCGTCGTCCGTGGTCACAGTGAACGGCCCTGTTCGCTCTGTTGTCATGTTCGTAATACCCATCAATTGCCAAATGTTCACCACGACTTCAGGGTAGCGAATCAGGAACCGAAAATAATCTGGATCCGCATTAATCGAGGTTACCGGAAGTTGCCGATAGATACTCGGCTTCTTCAAGATATCAACAATTTTTTCACGAGCTTGGGCATTCAATGCTTGTATAGGAATCGCATTGACCGTCTGCTTCCGTAAACTCTTACTACCGGAGCCAGAGAGCGACTTATCATTCGCTTCCGCAAGGCCCGACCCGGCAATGAACATAGCCAATATTCCACCCAAAATTGCAAATGCAAAATGGCTCCGCATCATTGAGTGGTGATTGGGTCGATGGATCATATCTACTTCCGTTTCAATCGCACGACTGATCCGCGGGAACAGACCAATCGACATGCGTTGCCGCAGGCAACGTCCTAGTCAAATATTCGGAATCCATCGGCTCGGGACGACAATGAAAATCCCACGGAATCGCATCAAAATACGTGGCAACCAGCGCAATGGTTCTGTAGCTTACGCAGCTTGAAGTTAACCGGTCAAAAAGATGCTATCACCGAAACTGCTTGCAACGCTGAAAATAGAGAACTGAACTGATTGCTCAATTAAAGAAGAAAACGGTAGAGTTATTGAAAACACTCCGTTAGTGCTGGAGGCCACTTAAATGGCAAGAGCCTACTTAACAAACCCCAAGCTAGATTTTGGTTTTTCCAACAATACCACACGAGTCGCGGTAACATGATCGAGTCGCAACTCACTGGCGTACCCTCGTTGCCCAACGATTCCAATTCGAGATCGAAGGTAGCGTTTGAGATTCATCCCTGGGGATGGGGCAACGTGGTGCGTAATATTTCCAGCTTCATCTTGAAGCACATATTCAATTCGCCCACTTGCGTCATCGCGTACAATTTCAGAAAGCCAGCCATGAGCATCGTAAATGTTGCTCAAGTTTAATTCTGGGTTAACCCCTGTGCCGACCGGTTGACCGAAGGTAGAGCCCAGTCCCATCGCAGCTACCGCTCCACTTTTAGTGAATCCAGTTTGAATCGCTCGGCAATTTTTCAATTTCGTCAAAAATCTTTCGGCCTGAAGTTTCTCCGGTTCACGGTTCGATGTCTGATAGATGGCGTTCGCCGCTTTTTCGAGATCACCTAATTTCCAGATTGAAGGGTCTTGTTTGATCAGTTCTTGAGTAAGCTGAAATTCTAAATCACTAAGATTTCTGGAATACCTCGTTGGCGAATCACTTGCGAATTGAGCTTGCCGCGCCAATTCTAATTCTCTCGCAAAATCACCACGCGTAACGTTTCGGTCGGCAACTCTCCCCCGGCTCGATCCTCCCGCTGGAAGATTCAAATCACCTCGATAACCAAATCGAGAGTCCATTTCACCGTCGGAAACTTGGCTCTCGGTACCGTCACTCAAAACCCTAACACCTAAACGATTTCGATTCAGATCTGCCTCGGATTCTCCAACTCCAATAGGCATTAGAGTCGGGCGCCAGCCCCGATTTACATCGTTCATTTCAGCGGGCGTCCCACTTAAATCAAATTCCACAGATATTCGCCGTATATCTTCAACCCCATCGCCATTGAAGGCTACAACACGTTCTGACCTGTTTCCCCCCGCTAAAGAAACCATAGCATCACCGCCCTTGTTGTTCGGCGACTCTTCACCAGCAACCGGAGCCGTTGTTTCCGCAGGCAACTCCAAAGCGTCTCGCCTCACCCAACGAAACTCTCCGGCGGGTGGCGCAATTTGATACCAGGTTGTCGAATGTCCATCTGGGCTTGGCCAACTCACCAGACCGAGCACCTCTACGATTTCTTTTTCTTTTAATTTAACTTGCCACAGAGGCTTTTCGACCGGTCCGAGCTTGGTACCCACCCAGGCCTGTGTTCCAGATTCAAGCACACGTCCTAAATTTTCGTCGAGAATCGCCAGCGCGGATTCGGGCACTAAGCTAAAGCTACCCTTGACTGGTCGAATGGCAAACCATCCTCCTGGATCTTCACGGTACACTTCTACCGTGGCTCCTTGATTCAGTTGTTCTGTCGGGTAATGCGACTCTCCGGGACCGCTCAAAATAAGCGTCTCGTCTTTTAAAACAAATGCCTGATATGGAAACTTGAGCGCATCGGAGGCTTGCCCCCAACAATCTTCAGAAACTGTTGCGAGACAAACTAAAACTACGCAAACGACGCGAAGTCCAACGGGCAAAAAAAACTGGCTAACCATAAAAGAATCGTCCTTGATTCCACAGGTGGACGAGACAACCCGAACACCGATTTGAAAATTTGCAAATTTTTACCGCGTTTATTTAGCGAAATACAGATTTCACCTCAAGTCGATAAAGTGATAGCAAAATCGTGAGGATCACAATCACCATGAAAGATGAAACGCTTCAACGGAAGGAATAAGAGGCAATTTAGTGAGCCAAACAAGCGACTGTTCACCACTGCCAGATAATTCCAATTTGGCGCTCAATTGCTAGCAACCCAAAATTCTCAAACTAGAACTTAAACCCTGGCTCAGGTCCATTCTTAGTTGTGGTCAGAATCTCTGGGCCATGCTCGGTCATCAAAATGGTGTGCTCAAACTGAGCCGAAAGTCGCCCATCTTGCGTCCTTACGGTCCACCCATCGCGCCGGTCGCAAACTGAATGAGCAGTTCCGGCATTAATCATCGGTTCGATAGTAAAACACATCCCTGGTTGCAAGCGATCACGGTGTGCAACCGGACTGGGAACGTGCGGGATGTTAGGGGCTTGGTGAAATTGTGCCCCAATGCCATGCCCGACGTACTTATCTACAACACCAAACCCGTAGTGTTGCTTCACGTGATCTACTATTGCTTGTCCAATCACGGAAATTCTACACCCCGGACTTGTCGCCTCAATTCCTAAATAGAGACAATCGAACGCACATTGGGTTACTCGTCTTGCAACATCGCTGATTTCGTAATCTTCGCCAATCAAAAACGTTTCAGATTGATCGCCGTGCCAACCATCAACGATAGTCGTTAGATCGACATTCGCAATATCGCCGGGCTTCAATTCATAGTCGCTTGGGATGCCATGGCAGATCACCTCATTAACGCTAATGCAAGAACTCTTCGGGTAAGGGCCAGCATCTCCCCCGGGATAATTTAAGCAGGCAGGCACATGGCCATGAGAGAGCGTGTACTCGTGAACAATTCGATCTAATTCCTCTGTTTTCACTCCGGGTTTAACGAACGGGCGAACCACATCCAGCAGTTCAGCATTGAAGCGACACGCGTTGCGCATCATTTCGCGTTCTTCATCATTAAGACGAATTTTTGATTGGCGACGAGTCACGATTTCACTCTAAAAAGGTGGGGAATGAATTTTTCCAAAGGATCAAAAAACGATCCGTCATGGTATCAGAATCCCCGCGCAACGCCTACCAACCGCGCTGGATAATCCTCCCCTCACAAGGGGACACTGGTTTACTTTCCTCCGCCCCAAGGCATCCGATTCAAGCTCAAAGACATAGAATTTGATTTCGCAGGAGGCCATGCGTAGACGCTTTCATTTTGTTAACATATCTGGCTTACAGTTGTCATTCTTATCCACGGCGATTCTTCCGCAGAATTCGCCAAAACTCGACGCGTTAAAGGAAACATCGTGCCGAAGTACAATCCAGCCGAAATCGAACCCCGTTGGCAAAGATTTTGGGATGAAAACAAAACCTTCAAAACACCCACGGAGGTCACCGAAGAGAAATTGTACGCGTTGGATATGTTCCCATACCCTAGCGGAGAAGGACTGCACGTCGGTCACCCCGAGGGATATACAGCGACCGACATTGTTTCCCGGCATGCTCGTATGATCGGGAAAACAGTTTTGCATCCAATGGGATTCGATGCCTTTGGATTGCCTGCCGAAGAACACGCCATCAAGCACAACGCCTCACCTCGCGAATTTACTGAAAAAAACATCAATACATTTGTGCGGCAACTAAAGGACCTCGGCTTTAGCTACGATTGGGATCGCCAAATATCTACAACGGACGTCGATTATTTCAAATGGACTCAGTGGATATTTCTGGTTCTGTTTGACACCTGGTTCGATGCAGACGAGCAAAAAGGTCGACCGATCAGCGAATTACCAATTCCGGCTGAAATCAAAGAGGCGGGTGAGTATGCAATTCGGAAATATCAGGACGAATTCAGGCTCGCCTTCGAGTCCCACGCTCCAGTCAATTGGTGTCCAGCGCTGGGAACCGTTCTCGCAAACGAAGAAGTCGTTGATGGTCTCTCCGACGTCGGCAACCATCCGGTGCAGCGAATGCCCTTACGGCAATGGATGCTTCGTATTACCGCCTACGCCGACCGACTGGAAAGCGATCTCGATCAAGTCGACTGGCCAGAGGGAATCAAGAAACTTCAATGTGATTGGATCGGGCGCAGCACTGGTGCGGAAGTTGATTTTTTCATCGGCGATAAAAGTCAATTTGAAACGTGGAAAAATACGCGAACTGAAAATGGATTCCCGCAAGCACTTCCGGAAGATGCCCTTCGAGTTTACACCACTCGCCCCGACACTCTGTACGGAGCAACCTATATGGTCATCGCACCGGAACACGGTGCCGTCGAAGAATTGACAACCGCCGAACAGGGACCGATCGTCAAAAAATATTGCGACGATGCGGCAATGAAAAGCGACCGCGACCGACAAGATGATCGAACTAAAAAGTCAGGTGTCTTCACTGGAAGCTATGCGATTAATCCGATTACTGGACAGCCCGTTCCAATCTGGGTCGCGGATTATGTTCTGGCAAGCTACGGAACAGGTGCCATTATGGCGGTACCAGCTCACGATGCTCGCGATTTTGAATTCGCAAAAACCTACAACTTGCCAATCGTTGCGGTCGTAGCCCCCCCTGCCAAAGGCGAGCTTGACCTGGAAAAACTGTTGGCAGGAGAAATCTGTTTTGCCGGCGTTGGAACAGCGATCAACTCCGAATCCTTTGATGGGCTTGCTACCGATGAATTCAAAATCAAGATCATTGAAACACTCGACAGCACGGCGGTTGGTCGCTCTGCGGTTAATTACAAACTACGAGACTGGCTGTTCAGCCGCCAGCGGTTTTGGGGAGAGCCGTTTCCGATCCTGCACGAACTTGACGAAGCAGGGAACCGCACCGGTATTATGCGCCCTGTCCCCTTGGAAAGCCTCCCAGTAGACCTTCCTTTTGTCGAAGATTTTCAACCCCATGGCCGACCTGAGCCACCGCTCGAGAAGGCCGATGACGAATGGCTCTTCCCTGTCATTGATGGAAAAAAATATAAACGGGAAACCAATACCATGCCGCAGTGGGCCGGGTCGTGCTGGTACTACTTGCGGTTCATTGATCCACACAACGACTCCGCCTTCATCGATCCAGAGCTCGAAAAACAATGGATGCCCGTCGATCTTTACATTGGCGGAGCGGAGCACGCGGTCCTGCATTTGTTGTACGCAAGATTTTGGCACAAGGTCCTCTTCGATCGAGGATACCTTCATACGCCCGAACCATTCAAGAAACTAGTCAATCAGGGAATGATTCTTGGCGATGTAGAATTCACAGCTTTTCGGGACACCAATGAACAATGGGTCAGCGCTGAATTAACCTGCGAAAATGACGAACGCAAGACGGTTCTTCAAGCTACCGGGGAAGAACTCCACGTTGTCAAACTCGACCCAGAGCAGGCTGAGAAAGAAAAAGATGGAGACAATTTTGTCTTGAAATCTGATCCGCAAATCCGTATCGACAGTCGCGCTTATAAGATGTCCAAAAGTCGTGGGAACGTCGTCAATCCCGACGTGATTATCGCGGAATACGGTGCGGATTCACTGCGGCTCTACGAAATGTTCATGGGGCCGCTACACCAATCAAAACCGTGGAGTATGGCCGGCGTGAATGGCGTTCGAAACTTCCTGGATCGGGTCTGGCGGATGTTGGTCGACGAGAAGGCGGAAGAACTATCATTGAGTTCCGCAGTTAGCGATCATGCACCCACCGACGAACAAATCCGCATGCTTCACAAAACAATCAAAGCAGTTTCCAAGGACATTGAAACACTAGGATTCAACACCGCGATCTCACGAATGATGGAGTTTGTCAATTTCTTTACGAAACAAACCGAACGCCCCCAATCATTGATGGAACCGTTCATTTTACTGCTTTCTCCGTTTGCTCCGCATTTGGCCGAAGAACTCTGGAAACTCCTCGGGAATGAGTCGAGCCTCGCTTACGAGCCGTGGCCAAAATTTGACGAGTCGCTCACGGTCGACGCGTTGGTGGAAGTGCCAATACAAATCATGGGGAAAATTAAAACAAAAATTAGCATTGAACGCGGAAAATCAAATAAAGAACTCGAAGCGATTGCGCTTCAAGATCCAAAAATCGTGACGCTTCTCGAGGGCTTGACGGTTCGGAAAATCATTGCAGTTCCTGACAAGCTGGTAAATATCGTCGCCAACTAAAAATCAAATCTGTACCATGTTAGATAGATGCAACCGTCTGGACGAACACGATTTGTATGTACGACGCTAAATGGAAATCTAATTTTCGGCGCAAACTGATCAACTGGTTTGACGGGCACCAACGTGAACTCCCGTGGCGGCAACGCAAAACGCCCTACCGAATCTGGATCAGCGAAATCATGCTGCAACAGACACAGGTGGCAACCGTCGTTGATTACTTCAATCGGTTCACCAAACGTTTCCCAACCGTCGCAGCACTTGCGCAAGCCGACCAAGCCGAGGTTTTAAAACTTTGGGAAGGGCTCGGTTATTATCGACGCGCCCGGCAATTGCATGCAGCGGCTCAAATAATTGTCGAAGAACATGCTGGAGAATTCCCCACAGATTTTGAGAGCGTCTTAGCACTTCCCGGCATTGGGCGTTACACGGCCGGGGCGATTCTCTCAATCGCCCTAGATCAAAAACTGCCAATTCTTGAAGGAAACACGATACGACTCTTCGCCCGCTTGATGACTATGCAATCCGACCCGCGGACTACCGACAATCAGAAAGCGTTATGGGAATTCTCTGAGTCACTTCTGCCACGAAAACGATGCGGTGACTTCAATCAGGCATTGATGGAACTGGGCAGCCAAATCTGTAATCCCAAACGTCCCAAGTGCCTTGTTTGCCCCGTCAACAATCTCTGCATGACAGCCGTCCAAGGGCTACAGGAACAGATTCCAGTCGCTTCCAAAAAAGTTAAATATGAAGTTCTTTTGGAAGCAGCCATCGTAATCAATCAACAAGAGCGGATCCTCGTCCGACAATGCGGCCCCGGAGAGCGCTGGGAGAGCCTCTGGGACTTTCCCCGTTACACGCTAAGCCAAAATGCTGAAGCAAAATCACACGCTCAGCAGTTACAATTGCAACTAAAAGAGGAAACCGGACTTGGAGTCGAATTAAGTGGTCCGCTCTTTCAAATGAAACATGCGGTCACCCGATATCGCATTACACTGCAGTGCTGGAAGGGAGACAGCGTGACTGGTCGACTGAGAAAAACACCGACTCCGACTCGCTGGGCAACGCTCAGTGAAATTGAGGAAATGCCAATGAGCATCACGGGGCGGAAAATTGCTCGCAAGCTTAAAAGCCCTTAGAGATCGCCACCTGCCTGATCAGTTGCACTACGATTCCGCGATCGGTTTCACATAAGTCGTCTGCCCCTGACTCGTGCGTATCCCCAATTCATCCTGCAACTGAGGATCGTTACAGACCTTCTCAAAATCCGCCCAAATCTGCTGCTCAAAATCCTGTTGAGTCGAATCGTTAGAAATCCCCGGCAGTGAATGATCACGGGCTTCAACATCTAGACCTTGAGCGTCCTTGGGAGTTTCAGCGTCGCCGTAAATGCTCTTAAAAACAAACAATGAGGCGGCACGCTGCGCATCGTGACTTGGTTTTACGTAATTGTTATACCCAAAATATCCACCGTAACCGATGAAGCGGCATGCCCCAGCATCGTCGCTGTTCTCGCTGCGCTGTTGATCGTCTTCACATTGTTCATGATATCAGGCATGTCTTGCTCGATTCGTTAAACCAACTGACACCTTACCCCCGGACACCTCATTCAGCCTTCATTGAAAAGGGGTTCCACACTTTTTTGTTCGGCCACTACAGAAGTCTCTTGGCAAAACTTGCTAATTTCAGAACGCCAATTATGAAATAAAGTGGAAAATTTCACACAAGCGGTGAAAAACGAGGATTGCCGATGCCTATCGAGTCAATTGATCACCTATCAGTGATTTCACAGCCGCTGCGATGTCTTCGGATCGCATCAATGACTCGCCAACTAAAATAGCATCCACTGAATTATCTCGCATCAACTCCACGTCCCGATTCGTAAAAATGCCACTTTCGCTAACCATTGCGATGCCTTGAGGCAACGCCTGCTTTACACGAATCGAATGCATCAAATCAATTTCGAATGTATTCAAATCACGATTATTGACACCAACGAGCCTTGGTTGACAAGCGAGCACCGCAGGTATGTTCTTTTTATCATAGAGTTCAACTAGTGCCGTCATCCCGAGTGATTCAATCATTCGATGAAGGTCGAGCAAACGATCAGGAGCCAAACATTCGGCGATCAATAAAACTCCATCCGCTCCTGCAACCCTCGCTTCCACAACCTGATATTCATCGAGAACAAAATCTTTCCTAAGCAATGGAACAGAAACCGCCTCCCGGATGCTGACCAGATAGTCAAGGGAACCCTGGAAAAAATGCTCATCGGTTAAGACACTAATACAAGCCGCTCCACTTCGAGCGTAAGTTCTTGCAATTGAAACGGGGTCAAAATCGTCACGAATTACTCCCTTGGAAGGACTCGCTTTTTTTACTTCTGCAATCAAGCTAACGCGACCTTGTTGCGATCCCGTCGTTAACGCCGAATAAAAGTCCAATGGAGCCGGCACACTGGCCAGACGAGACTCCAATTCAGCCAAAGGAATTCGCTGCTTCGCAGCCTCGATCTCACCCAATTTATGATGGACAATTTTTTCGAGGATAGAACTCACGTAATGACTTTCCAATAGTGTGTCGCGTTTTTTAAAATTTATCATTGAAATTGAGCCACTATTGGCGAGCCGTGAAGCCTCACTCTTGGATCACCTACCATGGATCATTTTGTCTAAGAACAAACCAAAAAGTCTTGGATCAATCTCAGTCGACAGACTTTATGATAACATCGAGTCGCAGCGGTACAATTGAGGTAATCAAATCCACCACGATTGTGAAAACTCTACCGTAGTTTTCACACTCTATGATCGGCGAACCAGCTTACTTCAGCCTCGTCAATCGAATTGCTAAGCCAGATTTCAAAGCACCGCACAGTTGACCCTCAACTCGTTTCAGATAAAACATCGAAAGAGAAACTTCTCTTACCTAACCTTACCAAATCCGAGAAATCCTCAAGATTCGTGCTTTCATAATGGATATAAAAATGCCTGATTTTCACATGGTTCTCGGGACTGGAAACGCTAAGAAAAAAGCGGAATTGCAGCGGTTACTGGCTCCTTATCCCCAGATCCAACTCACTTCCCTAGCAGACTACCCCGACGCGCTGGAAGTCGATGAGACAGGCACCACCTTCGCTGAGAACGCAACGCTAAAAGCATCAGTCCAAGCCCGCCACCTCAATCGGTGGGTGTTGGCAGAAGACAGCGGAATCAGCGTCGACGCCCTCAACGGAGCGCCTGGGATTTACTCTGCGAGATTTTCAGGGACACAGGCCACCGACAAATCCAACAATGAATTACTGTTGGAAAAACTCACTGGCGTACCAAGTGAACAAAGGACAGCGTTCTACACTTGCCACATGGCCCTCGCCGCCCCCGAGGGCACCATCCATATTCGCTGCGAAGACCAGTGCCATGGTCGAATCCTTACCAAGGGCAGGGGCAACGGAGGTTTTGGATACGATCCATTGTTTGAAATCCCAGAGTACCATGCAACTTTTGGGGAACTGGGGGCGTCGGTTAAATCAGTTTTGAGTCATCGCGCCCGAGCCAACCGAAAATTTGTGCCACTGATTTTGGCACTAATTGAGTCACTGAAAGAACAATAGTCAAACATCCAATCGACGGCAGTTCCAACCACCTTCGCACCAACACCACTCAACTATCGCATGTTTGTGTTTACGCTTTCAGCTTTTTGAATGTAGATAGGATCTCTCGTTCCCTCAAACGCACGCTGATAGGTCACACTCAACGCGGCAGCATTAAAATCATCCGGTTCAAGCTGGTAAGCTCTCTCCGCATGCGCTACGGACTTATCATGTGCCTCGGTTTTGTGGTACAGCACCGAAAGGGCTAAGTGCGCTCGAACAAAGTTCTCATCCAGCGCTAAAATCTCGATGTTCTTGGCAATCGCCTCTTCATTTTTCCCATCATTCTTTAATTGTTCAGCAACCTTCTCGATTGCGAGGATCTCGGGCGTCATATGATGCTCCTTATTTTTTAATTGCTGTTTTACCGCAAAACCGAAGGGCCGCCTACATTGCCCCCGCCTCGATCTTAGAGGCACCCGATTCTAAAACGCCATTAACTTGCAATAAGCAATCGCTGTCAACGGCTAAAGTCGCGAGAGTAAAAAAATGACGGGAGCCCGAGTAGACTCCCGTCATTCTAGATTCTTAGTTAACTGCTAAAGAAGTCTAACCTTCAATTGCAGCCTGTGCTGCGGCAAGGCGAGCAATTGGAACTCGGTAAGGAGAGCAACTGACATAATTTAGACCGGCCCGAACACAAAACTTAACCGAACTTGGCTCACCGCCATGCTCTCCACAAATTCCGCACTTAAGTGCCGGTCGCGTCTGACGACCTTTTTGGACCGCCATTTCGACCAACTGCCCAACTCCGCTTTCATCGATTTGAGCAAAAGGATCAACATCTAGCATCTTCTTTTCGAGATAATCCGGTAGGAAAGTCCCAATGTCATCACGACTGTAGCCAAAGGTCATTTGAGTCAAATCGTTGGTTCCAAAACTGAAGAACTCAGCAGACTCAGCGACTCGGTCTGCTGTCAGAGCAGCTCGTGGAATCTCAATCATCGTTCCAACTAAGTATTTCACATCACAACCTTGCTTAGCGATAATCGCATCCGCTACGCGACGGACGATCTTCTCTAGGTAATCCAGTTCCGCCTTGGTTCCAATCAATGGAATCATAATCTCAGGAAGCACGTTGATGCCTTTTTTGGTCATCTTACAAGCAGCTTCGATAATCGCCTGTGTTTGCATTTCGCAGAGAATTGGAAACGTGATACTCAAGCGACATCCACGATGGCCAAGCATCGGGTTGAACTCGTGCAATGCAGCGACACGCTCTTTAATCTTAGCGAGTGGCACTCCAATTTCTTTTGCCATCTTTTTCATATCAGCCTCAGTATGAGGCAAGAACTCATGCAACGGAGGATCGAGCAATCGAACGGTTACCGGCTTGCCGTTCATCGCCTTGAAAATACCTTCAAAATCTTTCCGCTGGTGAGGCAATAGTTTTTTGATGGCAGCATTTCGATCCTTATCCGTTTCGGCAAGGATAAATCGACGAACATCGGTAATCCGGTCTCCTTCAAAGAACATGTGCTCTGTTCGGCACAAACCGATTCCTTCGGCGCCAAATGCGATCGCTGCTGCCGAATCAGCAGGAGAGTCGGCGTTGGTTCGGACATTAATCTGGCGATACTTGTCAGACCATTCGGAAACCGTCTGGTACATCTTGAAAATCCAGTGCTTCTGGGCTTTCTTATTTCCCTCGACCAAGCCTGCCACAACCGGCGAGGATTCGTTTGCGATTTCGCCTTCGTAGACCTTACCAGTCGAACCGTTGAGAGAGATCACATCGCCAGCTTTGAAAGTCTTGCTTCCTACCGAGACAGTACCCTTCTTGTAGTCGATCTTAAGATCGCCAGCTCCACAGATGCAGCATTTTCCCCACCCGCGAGCAACAACTGCCGCGTGCGATGTCATTCCACCGGTACTCGTAAGAATTCCAGCCGCTGCGCCCATACCGCCAACATCTTCTGGAGACGTTTCATGTCGAACAAGAATCAGGTTTTTTTCAGGGTGCTTCTTTTTAATCTCTTCAGCTTTATGAGAGTCAAAAACAATCTCGCCAAAAGCCGCCCCGGGTCCAGCAGGCAAGCCGGTTACAAAGGGAGTCTTCTTTGCTTCTTCTTTGGCATCAAAAATTGGAAACAGAAGCTGCTCCAAATCGCTACCAGTAACGGTCAATAATGCCGTTTTTGGATTCAACAGCTTAGGCTGTTTCTCTCCTGTGACGACGTCCCGACCTGTTGCCATTTCGACTGCCCACCGGACACCTGCGATACCAACGCGTTTCGCATTACGAGTCTGAAGCATATAAAGTTTGCCCTGTTGAATAGTAAATTCAACATCCTGGGGATACTTATAGTGCTTCTCAAGCATTTTCATGGTCTTGAGAAGTTGAGCACCCGCCTTCACCAAACCCTTATCTGACTCATTTGCCAGGTCATCCAGATTTTGTGGAGTTCGAATACCAGCAACGACATCTTCACCCTGAGCGTTTACCAAATACTCGCCCATCGGTTTGGCTTCACCGGTAGAACCATCACGGGTAAAGGCAACACCCGTTGCACAATCATCACCCATGTTGCCAAAGACCATTGTCTGAACGTTAACTGCCGTGCCGATCAAACCAGTAATCTTGTTAAGAATCCGGTACTTAACTGCTCGTTCGGTTTGCCAAGAGTCAAATACAGCATTGATTGAATACTCTAGCTGCTTCATAGGATCCTGGGGAAAATCTTCTTTGACATGCTTTTTGTAGATTTTCTTGTAGTCACCAACGAGCTCTTCGAGCTGCTCCGCTGTCAGGTCGGTATCCTGCTTAGCTTTGTACTTTTTCTTAATCGCAATAAGAGCTTCTTCAAAATGATGATGCTCCAGCGTAGACGACGGCCCCATCACAACGTCGCCAAACATATCAATAAAGCGACGATAACAATCCCAGCCTGCTCGTGCGTTGCCGGTCACATCGATAAAGCCTTGGACTGACTTGTCGTTCATTCCCAAGTTGAGAACCGTGTCCATCATACCCGGCATGGATTGAGCAGCACCTGAACGGACCGAAACCAACAGTGGATTCTTTGCCGCTCCCAGCTTTTTACCTTCGAGCTTCTCGAGCTTGGTCAATTCTTTTTTGACCTGCTGCATCATCTCTTTAGGATAAGACCCCCGCTTTTCGTAAATACCACAAGCTTCTGTTGAAACAGTAAAACCGGGAGGCACAGGAACGCCCGCATTGGACATTTCTGCGAGGTTGGCACCCTTACCGCCGAGCAGCTCTCGCATGGAGCGATCTCCGTCGGTCATCTGCTTGCCGCCACCGTAAAAATAAACGTATTTCTTTGCCATGTTTCTTCAGCCTTATTCTTTGCTTGAATATCTTGGAAGGTGTTAATTCGATCTGTATAGATTGTGAAGCTCTCTGACCAAAGGTCAGTCCGAAAAATCCACGCAGTTATTGCCGCCTGAAGCTTCACAGAGTTACGCGAAATCGTTTTAAAAATGCTGCGGCAGCCCCAATTCACCAATTTCTGTGGGCGGCAAGTAAACAACATTTCACGCTTTGCGCGGCACTAAGGTAACAACGCATCCGGTAATGGTAAAGATCACGCCATTTGCAAATCTTCACAGTGGAAGAATCCACCACATTATCAGCCGATAATGGAAACTTCCGCAAATATTCATTTTAAAAATCACCCCTCAAGCCACTAAAACACCTAATTTATTGGATTTTGAATGAAACGAACCAACCTAAAGGAAGCACCACCCCGGGAAATAGCTGCAGCATTCGCCGGAAATCATATCTACTTGGAACAAGCACCGGATCATTCTAAAAAACAGCTAATCCATCGACAGAAATACTTGCCAATCCCACTCGCTCATCAGAATTGCCTGAAGTTAAAATCAATGTCGCACTCTCGCCCTTCGAAATGAAAAACGAAACGCAAGAAGATCCAACAGCCCAAACGAAGCCTGCCATGAAAGCCTGCCACCACGATCATGTTCAAACCTCAAAAATCTAAAATCATAGGCGCCGTGTTATTGGCTCTATTCGTTGGTCTTGCAGTGATCAGTTTTTCGGTTCGGCTAACCTCAGACCGAGTCACGCATCAAGCTAAACTAGGTCAAACTCCGGACAATCCAAACATTCGATCTTGGCAATCTGTCGAGGATTTTGAACAGGATCTGGCTGTGTTCAAGACAGTCTTCTGGGATCCCAGAGACACCGAAAGCCTTCGCAAGCTAATCCGTGAAGACGATTCCATTTCAGAGGCAAATATTTTAGAAATTGGAACTGGTTCTGGCCTAATCTCTTTGTGTTGTCTGAAGGCCGGATCTAAACGAGTGTTAGCTACCGATGTTAATTCAAACGCAGTTGAAAACGCCAGTTTCAATGCGATTCACCTCGGACTCAGCGACTCTTTTGAAGTCCGGCAAGTGCCACTATCTAATTCGTCAGCTTTTTCTGTCATCCATGATTCAGAGACATTTGATTTAATCATTTCAAATCCTCCTTGGGTCAATCGTACTCCTCAAACGATTGATGAGTACGCCCTTTATGACGCTAATTTCGATTTACTGAAATCTCTTTTTGCAGGGCTTAAAAAACACCTCAACCCGGGAGGCAGAGTCCTACTTGCTTACGGGTGTGTTGATGCCATCGAAACAATTCAAAAACTCTCAGACCAATATGGCCTCGAATACACCAAAATCGACTCGAGAATGCTGCATAAATTACCAGAGGAGTTTTTGCCCGGCATGATGGTGCAGCTTCAATTTCCCGCCGAGTAACTAAGAGATATTCTCAAATCACAAACGTTCGTATTTGTTTCTGCGACTTGGAAGACGAGTGATTGGTCATCGAGAAAGTCAAAACTACGACATTCCTTCAGAGCCTCTTCTGACTGTATTCCCAACTCTTGTTTTCGATTTTCATCGTGCTGATTGACCCAATCTGCATCGACCCAACCGCCCGCCACAGGGACGTTACCATCTTCACCATCAGTACCGCCGGACAATAGACAATAATCACTAGACTCGTTTAACTGAAAACTCAGAAGTGAATTAATTGCGGATAGCACGAGGTGCTGGTTCCGCCCTCCCTTACCAGGATTAGCTGAAAGCGAGACAGTGGTTTCACCACCGGATATCAGACATTTCCTACCACTGCCCAGACTTGCCTGCGCGATTTCAATCGCGACGCTTCTACCAACGATACCAGCTTCTCCTTCGTCGCCCGCTGGCGTGGCCAGTTCGACCTGATATCCCAACTCAATGGCGCGTTTCCTTGAGGCCAACATCGCAGTTTCAATGTTTCCAATGACAACGTTGGAAACCCGAGGAACGCACTCATCTACTAAAGTTCTAGGAGCACCAGAATCCACAACGTTCCAAACCGATTCCGGCAAGACATCGCGAAGCGGGTCAAACTGAAGTAAAATCTCCAAAGCTTTAGAATCACCACTCGACAAACAGGTAGGCCCGGCAGCGATCACCGATATGTCATCACCGATCACATCTGAGATGATCAGCGATACAATTCTTGATTTGCATTGGCGGGCCAACCCACCACCTTTTACTTGGCTCAATTCTCGACGAACTGCATTCAGTTGGTAAATTGATGCGCCGGATGCGCTTAAAAAATCTGTAGTTGCTCGCAACTCAGCAAGACCTACGGAGTCAACTGGTTTCTCAAGAAGTGCGGAGCCTCCACCGGAAATAAGACAGACCACAACGTCTTCCGGACCAGCCGTTCGCACTAATTCTAAAATCTCTTCGGTTGCGTTAATTACACGCTCAGTTGGCAAATTTACCGCTTCGGGTCGGCACCCCGAAATCGTAAAAAAATCGGAATCCAACACGCGTCCATCTGGAACATTGATCCGGCCGACAGCATTCAATTTTCGAAGCACCGCAGCGCCGAGACGCTGCTCAAATCCAAACGCCATCGCTCCGCTCGCCTTACCAAATCCAATCACAATAAGCCTGCGGCAGTTTGCAATTTCGATCGTTTCGTCCCCCAAGTGGACGAAATGTTCGTTAATATCCACAAATTCGCTGACTAATCGAATTGCTTCGACCGCGTTAACACCGGCATTCCAAATTTCTCTGGCATCTTCGATCAGTGACCCACTTTTCAACACACTCTCCCTAGACAACCAATATAATTTGATTAACCGTAGTGCCTCTTCGCAATTGCGCAGGTGCAAGTCAAATTTTAACGCATGGTTGCCGTTTCTGCTGCCTCCCACATAATGCAATGCCTCAACCAATCGCCATTCAATAATTAAATTTCAGCCCATGATTATTCGCTTGTGCATTTTACTGATTGCGACTTGCATTTATCCGCTGGCCTCATTCCCTTGGCAGGATTCTCGTTCAAATTCTAACAAACCAAATTTTTCCACTCTGGGCACAAACCATAACAAAGAGGTCACGGAGAGCAGTGGCTTGGCATTTTCTCGACAAATCCCCAACGCACTCTGGACCATCAATGATTCTGGAAATTCGAGTTGCGCATTTCTACTTCAGACTAATGGGAAACTACTTGCGGAACTTAAACTAAAAGACTCCGACAATATTGACTGGGAAGCGCTCGCAGACTTTGAAATTGATGGCCAACCATACTTAATGATTGCAGATGTTGGAGACAACTTAAGCCGCCGGAAATCATATCAACTCTATTTCTTTCCGGAGCCTGACTTAAACCAACAGATTCGAACTGCAGACAAGAAACCTGTCAAGCAAACGATCAAGCCACAACAACTACAATTCAAATACGAAGATGGCCCAAAAAATTGCGAAGCCATTGGCGTCGACACCGATAATCAAAAAATCTGGCTCGTTGAAAAAGTCTCTTTCGGAGCGAATCGAAAAAAAACACCCGGCGTTTACGTTTTGGACTTCTCCCTGAATTCTGAAAAAAAAACGCTTATCGCCAAACGCCTTGCGGGATTCCCCCCGCGGAATGTGACAGGAATGGACTTTTCTCGTGATGGAAAATCACTCATCATTCGAAATTACTTAAACGCCCATTTGTACACGCGACTGGACGACCAACCCTGGTCGGAAATCATCAATCAAACTACACCACGGGCCGTTGTGCTTCCCATGCAGCGTCAAGGAGAAGCAATTTGCTTCACACCGGATTCGCAGGAAATGATCGTTACGAGTGAATTCAACTCGCAACCGATATGGAAAATTAAACGCACATCGCGAACGCCAGCTGAAACCAAAGAATGAACCCACCTCTTAATGAATCCGATTGGCGCCAAGAACTTGACTGGCTCGATGAGCAAGGCGACACCATGCTTCAACTCGTGGAAAAATTGGCGAACATCAATTCTGGAACGTTCAATTTAGATGGATTGAAAACAGTTGAGAGTTGCTTGACCGAGGAATTTAGCAAACTGGGAGGCGACCTTTCGATCTTGAAGTCACGCCCTCAGTTCTCAATTAATTCCGCAGGCAAAACGGAGCAACAAGCCCTTGGCGACATCCTTCACATTTCCAAGCGATCGGCGACTAAGAAAAAGATTCTCCTTTGCATCCACATGGATACGGTTTACTCCAAAGACCATCCATTTCAAAAATGCCAATGGCTCGATAATGGACACCTCAATGGTCCCGGGGTCGCTGACGCCAAAGGTGGACTCATCGTCATGCTCTACGCATTGTTAGCTTTTGAGAAAAGCCCATTGGCAACGAATATCGGCTGGGAAGTCCTTATCAATCCGGACGAAGAAATTGGCTCTCCGGGTAGTGTACACCTGATTAACGAAATCGCTCAGCGGTGCTCTGCGGGTCTACTATTTGAACCTGCCTTACCCGATGGGACCCTGGTTTCCTGGCGCAAGGGATCAGGCAATTTCACCTTTGTGGCCCAGGGGAAAGCTGCTCATTCCGGTCGTGAATTTGAAAAAGGTAGAAATGCCATCGTAGCAATGGCAAAATTAATGACGACAATTGACCAGCTCAACTCCACATCAGAAATCACTTACAACGTTGGAAACTTCCAAGGAGGCGGGGCATTGAACGTTGTCCCGGACTTGGCAATTGGACGGGTTAATGTACGCATCAAAACGGTCGAACAGCAAAATCAAGTGGAGCAGCAATTTGCAGACCTCGTGAAAATGGCTAATCAGGCAGACGGAATCTCCATTGAAATGCATGGCCAATTCAGCTCGCCTCCCAAACCAATCTCGCGGGGAGTCGCGGAGCTTCAACTTCGAATTAAGAAATGCGCGAATATTCTTGACCAGCCAATCAACTGGCAAGGCACTGGCGGCGCATCGGATGGTAATAAATTCGCTGCCGCAGGCCTTCCTAATATCGACACTCTTGGCCCGAGAGGAGGTAACATCCACAGCATGGACGAATATCTCATTCCAGAAAGCCTCGCTCCTAGTGCAAAATTAGTGACACTGATCTTGCTCAGCTTTGCAAGCGAAGCGTAAGGTTGTTTGCCCAGTTTCACTGAAACCCGAGTTTGCTCATTTTGAACCATAAAAAACAGGTAAAACGGCAGGCAACTCCCAATCAGCTAGCCCCAATCATTCCGATTGTCGATTTAAACTAAAAATCGATGCGTCATGGAGGCAGACGCCAGTGACGCTCCAAACTCAATCCATCTGGAAAGGTGGATGTAGCAACTTCTGGCTTTTTGAAAGCACTGTTTGCACCTAAGATAGACGTAACGCTAATCGCGTTCCTTAAAGTTTATTCATTCGCTATCCAACGAGTCTGAAGATGACCTCCGAACCTTTGCTCGCAGCCGAAAAGCTCAACAATGACCCTCGCTTAGCCGAAGCGAAAAAACTAATTCTCGACGCCGTTGCCGAACATCAAGAAACCCTAGTTTCCGTGCGCCCGCCGCGGCCTGAGCTAGCGACTGACTACGAGCAACAACTGGATCAATTCGGAGCGATACGGGGCGGAAAAACTTTCTTCCCCTATTTGGGAAGCGGAATCGGAAACGGTCCCTTCGTTGAACTCGCCGATGGCAGTGTCAAACTCGATTTGATCACTGGTATCGGTGTGCATGGCTATGGGCACAGCCACCCCCGCTTAATCAATGCGGGGATTGATGCTGCCATCAGCGACACGGTTATGCAAGGTAACCTGCAACAAAACACCAGCAGTTGCGATATTGTAAAATTACTGACGGAGGTTGCCTGCGAATCAGGGGCAGGTTTAAAGCATTGTTTCCTCACAACCAGCGGGGCGATGGCCAATGAAAATTCACTAAAGATGGCTTTTCAAAAAAACCACCCAGCCAATCGCGTTATTGCCTTCACCCACTGCTTTGCAGGACGCACCCTCGGACTGGCACAAGTAACAGACAAAGCTAAATATCGGGTTGGCCTACCCGACACGATTGCGGTCGACTACGTTCCATTTTTCGATGAAAACAACCCTGAGAAAAGTATCGCCTATGCCGTCCGGCGGATGAAGTATCATATCGATCGATTCCCCGGCAAACATGCCGCACTTTGGATGGAACTTGTACAAGGCGAAGGGGGCTACTACGAAGGCAACACCGATTTCTTTAAGGCGTTAATCGAAGTTGCCCACGAAAACAACATTGCGGTGATTGCCGATGAAGTTCAAACATTTTGCCGGACAACAAGACCTTATGCTTTCCAGCATTTTGGGCTCGACAAAGACGTCGACCTGGTCACCATTGGAAAAATATCACAAGTCTGTGCAACTCTGTTTACCGATGAATACGCTCCCAAGCCCGGTTTGATTAGCCAGACTTTTACCGGCAGCACATGGGCAATAATGGCGGCACATGCCATCGTCTCAGGATTAATCGAAAATGGCAATTTCGGAGTTGATGGTAAAAACGTACGCTTCAATCAGTATTTCTCACAAGGACTTCAAGCGATTGGTGAGAAATACCCTGGCTCCATTAGTGGCCCTCATGGCGTAGGAGGGATGGTTGCGTTTACACCATTCGATGGAACACCAGAGATTGCCAGTGAATTGGTAAAACGGCTTTACCACGCGGGACTCATGTCATTTATGGCTGGCGGTTCTCCAAGTCGCGTTCGCTTCCTCCTGCCTCTCGGTTGCATTGATGAAACACACATCAATCTCGCCTGTCAAATTATCGAGAGCGTGGTTGCAGAGATAGCGGAGTAAATCGATCGTTAACCAAAATTGAATTATGAATGAATCAATACCTAATTTCCCAGCAATCTTTTCAAATCCTAAAATTACTTGGCTAACGGCAAGATAAAATGTTGATCGTACGAAGAGTTCATGAATCGGACCTCGACCCTTTATTCGAGTTGATTCAAAAATCCGAATACGGGCTAACCACGCTGAAGATTTCCAAGGATGAGTTGGAATCCCGTATTGAAAAATCGCTCTTTGCCTTCCAGCAAAAATTGGGAAAGCCAAATGGCCAACCCTACGTTTTTGTAATGGAAGATTTAGCACGTGGGAAAATTGTTGGTACCTGCTCGATCTATTCAAAAATTGGCGGTTTCGAGCCGATGTACTCTTATGAAATCAAGGAATCCAATCACAATTCGGAAGAATTAGGCGTTTTCAAAACCATCAACGTGCTCCACCTCCGTGAAGAGCATAACGGCCCTAGTGAAATTGGAAGTTTATTTTTGTCACCAGATTACTGGGGAAGTGGACATGGAAGACTGCTTAGTCTTTCCAGATTCCTGTTTATCGCCGAATTCAAAGACCGGTTTGAAAAAGAAATAGTTGCCGAAATGCGTGGAATAGTTGGCAAGGATGGCAAATCCCCGCTCTGGGCCGCGATTGGGTCACACTTTTTTCAGATCGACTTCCCCAAAGCAGAAACGCTAACAAGCCAATCGAAAAAATTCATCGCGGATTTAATGCCCAAGCATCCAATTTACATTCCATTGCTACCTAAAGATGCCCAAGAAGTCATTGGCCAAGTCCACGAGAACACCCTTCCTGCTTTAAAAGTATTGGAAAAGGAGGGATTTAAATTCCGACAATTAGTTGACATTTTTGACGGGGGACCGACCATGCATTGTGAAGTCGATCAAATCCGCGCGGTCAAAGAATCTTCGTACGGGATTGTCACTTGCATTGAAGACTCTTTCCCCAATGCTTCAAAACAATTAATCTCTAATGCGAAACTCGACTTTCGAACCTGCCTCGGAACCACCGCATGGGACGAGGATCGCGTTACGATTGACCAGGTTACTGCACTACGACTCAATCTGAAAATTGGCGACCGCGTCCGATGTATCAATTTAAAACCCGGCCCAGTGTAAAGTAAGCTTGCCCCGAAAGCCTCCGTCATTTTGAATCGCAACTCACCCAAAAAGACCGAATGTTAGAATCCCAACTGCAAATTGGTGGAGAATGGATCAGCGGGGCAGGGGAGACTCTCGAATCAACCTGCCCGGTCGATGACTCCCTAATCTGGTTCGGCAAAACAGCTACTCTATCCCAAGTAGACGCGGCATTTGCCGCGGCGAGATCCGCGTTTGGCCCGTGGTGGGATTTGAGTGTCGAATCCCGAATCGCAATTGCTGAAAACTATCGAGATAATGTCAAAGCATCTGCGGACGAACTCGCTCTATTGATTGCGAAAGAAACGGGAAAACCTATCTGGGAATCCAAAACGGAAGCGGGAGCGGTCGCCGCAAAAGTTGATCTTTCCATCGATGCCTTTCGAAATCGCCGAGATACAACGCAATTTGAAATTGCTGGAGCACTTGCAGTCACTCGCTACAAACCGCATGGTATTTGTGGCGTCCTTGGGCCATTTAATTTTCCCGCCCACCTAGCCAACGGCCACATAGTTCCCGCACTTATCACAGGCAATGTCTGTATTTTCAAACCAAGCGAAATGGCGCCGGCGGTCGGGCAGTGGATGGTCACGAAATGGCTCGAGTCGGGTTTGCCTTCGGGCGTGCTCAATCTCGTTCAGGGCGGGCGCGATGTAGGGGAAGCAATCGCTGCTCACCCGGAATTGGATGGCCTGTTTTTCACCGGCTCCAGCGCTGCCGGAAAAGCACTTTCCAAAACACTCGCTCCATTCCCACAAAAGATCCTGGCGCTTGAAATGGGGGGGAACAACCCCTTAATTGTTCACGACATCAATGACCTTACAGCGGCAGCTTATCTGACAGTTCTGTCCGCTTTTATGACCGCTGGACAACGATGCACATGTGCTCGCCGTTTGATCTTGATCGACGATGCCGAGGGACATAAATTTTTGGCCGCGTTGCAGAATATGATTGGGCGAACCACGTTTGGTTTTTTCAATGACGAACCTCAACCATTCATGGGTTCACTCATTTCCTCCACAGCAGGAAATCGAATGCTCTCCGCTCAAGCAGAATTGATCACGCGCGGCGCAAAACCAATCATTCCGATGCAAAATCAAAAAAATTGTGAAGCCTTGATTTCTCCCGGATTGCTCGACGTCACCGATGTGGACGACCTCGGTGACGAAGAACTTTTCGGGCCGCTATTAAATTTGCGCTGGGTCAAGAATTTCGATGAGGCTATCAAGGAAGCCAATCACACCGACTATGGCCTTTCCGCTGGTCTCCTCAGCGATAACGAGCAATATTACCGACAGTTCATCCATCAAATTCGCGCTGGAATTGTCAATTGGAATCGCCAGACGACCGGAGCCAGTGGAAAACTTCCGTTTGGAGGTTGTGGCTTAAGCGGCAACCACCGGCCCAGCGCTTATTTTGCCGTTGATTACTGTTCGTTTCCCGTCGCTTCTATTGAATCCCACAAACTTTCATTGCCGGACAAACCGATTACCGGAATCCGACTTTGACCGCAGAACATTTTTGATCATGCAAAAACCAGAAAAATTCGTTTGCGCCGGCTGCACGCTACTCTGTGACGACATTGAAATCGATCCTCACGCAGCTAACGGACGTCCCAAAAACACTTGCGCTTTGGGAAGCCAGTACTTCGCTCAACCACTCTCATCAACTCAAACGCATTTTGTCGATGGTAAAGCTGCTACGCTTGAACAGGCCGTTCAGTCAGCCTCTCAGTTACTTAGAGAATCTAAATCTCCGCTGATTTGCGGCCTCGATCAACTCTCGACCGAAGCCCAGCAAGCTTCCTGGAAAATTGCGGATATCGCAAGAGCGACTATCGATACTACATTTACAAACCGCGGACGCGCAAGTATTTTTTCACTTCAAAAAACTGGAAAGGTTACTGCAACGCTTGGGGAAATCAAAAGTCGTTCAGATCTTGTCATTTTTTGGTTTTGTGATCCCGAAATCACTCACCCTCGACTCCTTGAACGAATTAATCCACAAGATACGAATCGATCACAGCGAATTCTAGTTGTAGGCGATCAGGAAACGGCTACTACAAAAATTGCCAACCGCTTCATTCAAGTCTCCCCAGAAAATGCTTTTGAATTATTAGTCAACGTTCGAAATCAGCTTGCATTACTGAGCAACAAGCCATCGTCTATTCCTGCGAAAGCCTGCGTATCCGACATTGAAATTACCGCAAACGAGCTAGTCAAAGAATTAGTCTGCGCGAAATATGGCTCTATCTTCCATCAGCAAGTCACCGAAAACTCTCGATTCGATCCAACCAGCGATTCAATATCGCAGTTGATTCGAAGTCTCAATGATATAACTCGATTTGTAGGCTTAAAGCTTCGCACAGACGACAACGCTCTAAGTGCCGAAAACGTTCTTACCTGGAGTAGCGGTTTCCCTTTCGCCGTCAATCATAATCTCGGGCACCCTCGGCAGCATGGTTTAGAATTTTCTGCTGAAACGATGCTACAAACGCAGCAATGTGATGCAATCCTGTTTACCTCCCGTCTCAGCCTATCGGAACTCGTTAGGCGACTCTCGGGAGCAGCGCGAGCTCATTTCCAAGCCATACCCAAGATTGCATTTTCAACTCATACGATCGCGGCGAATGTCCAATTCCAAATGGGAATCCCAGGAATCAACGAAGCTGGAGAACGTTGCCGCCTAGACAATCTGTCCCTGCCACTTAAAAAAGTTGAGTCCAACGACTGGGTTCCCCCGGAAGCAATTCTTGAAAAAATCAGACAGAACCTAATCGCCCATTCGTAAATCGAATTACGATTCACTCTCGTCAAGAAACAGTGGCTTCAAATGTCGCTCGTAAAGATTTTCCGTTACGTTCCGACTAATGGACTCTTCACAGGTATCTAACATATTCAGATAACGGTCACCCATTTTCGCTGCAATTTTATAGCCAACATGCAGTAACTGCCGAAACGATGAATTGAATTCCGGATGCTGGGGATTATGCCGAAGAGCATTGACAAATTGTGACGAAGTCCACTCAGCAACCTCACTCGGTTGAGGCAAGCAAGACGGATCGATATCAATCACAGTGGCATAAGGTGCGCAAAGAGCATCTGAATTTTCATACGCCTCGATATAAACGTCTTTCGCCAATTCAAGCCCCTCACCTCCAAACTCGGCCAGCCCAATCAATTCCTCTAACCAGGTAGTCCCAGCAGTTTTAATATGCAAACCCGCCCCTGTCTTTTTCAATGCCCGGCGAATAGGACCATAAATCGAAAATTTATCACTTCCGGAATGGACGCTTAATTTGAGATTCTCAGGAAGTCCATATTGCTGGACGGCGTAAGCAATCACGGCCAAATCGTCCTCAAATTCTTTTTCAAACTGACTGATATCGCCAACGTAATCGACTCCTTTATTAAATCGACCTGTGAACTTGGGGGCTATCGTTTGGATTGGAATCCCCTGCTGTGCGACTGCTGCTAAGATTACAAGCAATTCTGGGGGCGTTTGAGGGCTGTCTGTTTCGTCCATCGAGACTTCGGTAACAAACGTCCCCTCACCATTTTTGGAAACGATATAGCGATAGATTTCTCCAGCTAATTGAACCGCTTTAAGATACTGATTAGCTGTTGCTGCAATTGTCTCTCGGGTCATTTCCAATGGTTCAGAAATCCCTTCAATCGACAACGACCCAACCAACTCAGAGACGGAATCAACAAACGCCTGAACCTCCGCTGCATCCGCGGGCTGACCGATCGCATCCGCAACATCGATCGTATAAAAATTACTACTGTTGAGAAATGGATCTACAATCTCAAGATTAATGTGATCCGCATCCACGTAATGAGATTTCTCCCAGCCTAAATCATGGACGGCAGCGTCCGCGGCGATTCGACAACTACTGATCTCCGAACCGATCGTTTGATGCTCACGATTTGACTTATTCCACACGGGAACAATCTCTACACCCTGCTGGGCAGCTTTCATAATCGCAGCTAGTTGCGCTTTTCCTTGATGGGCAAACCGGTCGCCAACGCCGAAGGAAAACTTCTCAATAACAAGTGACATAATTAATTTCCTACTATTTTTTTGTGCAATCGATGGGGTTGGTTTAGGCGTTCAATATCAGGCATCAAGCTCTCGGTGGGCTTCAAACCTTACGCGCCTAAATCAATTTGGATTTTGGTAATACTAGCCGGGTCAGCAGCCCATGCATCCATTGCCGCGGGCGCTTCCGCTAGCGACACAGTCTTAGTAATCACTGACTCCAGCGGAAAACTACCTGACTCAAGCATAGTGATGACATCGCGAAAATCCTCAGGTAAAGCATTTCGTGACCCCCGGATATCCAACTCCTTCAATACGAAATATTTCGTCTCGTATTCTATCAGAGCCTTCGCCCACCCGATGTAGACCACTCGGCCGGCGAAACAAACTTCCTCAACAGCCATTCGGTAAGTTGCTGGATGCCCCACAGCTTCGATGATTACATCCGGCCCATGCCCACCAGTGAGTTCCTTCAATCGCTCACTGACATTTTCTCGACTGGAATTAATAAATTCAGTGGCCCCACAGGCCTTGGCCACCGGTGACTTGCTGTCCTCGATGTCAATTGCGATTATTCGAGCATTGCGAAACTTAGCACCGGCAATTACTCCCAATCCAATTGCACCGCAACCAATGACTGCGACGGTATCGTTTTCCAACACCTGGCCACGCGCTACCGCATGAAAACCGACTGTCAATGGTTCGACCAAAGCCAATTCCTGCAACGATAATTTCTCAGAAGCGATTAACTTTTCGATGGGAGCCGTAGCGTATTCACACAACATTCCCTCACGCTGTACACCAAGCGTTTCATTTCTCATGCAGCAATTGAAGCGCTCTTTCCGGCAAGCCGAGCACTCGCCACAACTCGAATACGGAATCACAAGTACCTCTTGACCAACTGTCCATCCTTCCACGTCATCGCCGAGTTCGACAATCGTGGCCCCGATTTCATGGCCAGGCACTCGCGGATAGGTGACTAATGGATTAAGCCCTTTGAATGCCCCCAGATCGCTACCACAATAACCAACACGATTTATCTTTAACAATACCTCGCCACAATCGGGACTTGGCTTCTCCCGTTCGGAAATGCAGACAACACCCGGCTTTGAAATTTCAATCGCTTTCATTTGAATTACTCTTTTTTTCGCATTTGCTTGGAACTGGGATAAGAGTTGCAAACAAGAGTTGCAAATACCTGAACCCAAAAACTAACGTCTCAAATCTATGAATTTAGGACTAAATTAAATTTTCACGCGGCCTTGAGTCACCATCACGCGAAATTTCTCAATTGTCTTCCTAATTCCTTCCCCGATTGGCGTCCGTGGCAAACCTGGAAACTGTTCCTCGACAGCAGCATCATCAAGATCACAAATAAACAGATTGGGAGTCGCGTCGGCAGCAATACCGGTCTCAAGAAATTCTGAGATTCCCAGCTCGTTCGCAATTGTGTTAACCGTTTCAAGAAACTGAGAAACTTCGATCGTCTTACCTTTGATATTGAAGGCCTGGCAACCATCAAAAGGCATCATGCAAACCCCAGCAAAATGTGCTCCCACATCCTCGACATAGTGGTAGTTCTCACGCCCCCGATAGGGCATCTCGAAGGGCAGTGACTTACCCTCGTTTGCGCCAATCACCAACGACTTCATTACCTTTGTAGGAGCCGAGGTCGTTCCCTGATCTCTGCCGGGACCAAAGGTTGTATTAAGGCGAAGGCAAACAGTTGGAATTCCAGTATTCTCATGAAATAGAGTTGCTAAATGTTCGCCCGCAACCTTCCAAACGCCATACAAATTTGGCGGTGCGAGCTGAGCATTTTCAGCCACCGTTGCCTCGGGATACATCGCTCGCTTCCCGTACACCGCTCCCGAACTGGCAAACACAACTCGCTTTAAAGGGGGATCCAAAGTCTCGATCATATTGAACAGATTCATCGTCCCAGCCAAATTCACGGCTAAACCCTTTTCCGGGTTTGACGCGCAATCAGGACTTTGCAAGGCTCCCAAGTGTATCAAATGGGTGGGCTGGAATGTCTCCAATGTACTCTGCAGCGATTGCTGGTCGCCAATATCAACTCGGGCAAATGTAATCTTGCCCTCATCAACATACTGTTGAAGACTTTCGCCAAACCAAATTTCAAGCTGATCAGCGCTGGCAGACCGACTGGCAATCAACACCTGCTCAATCTCATCGCCATACTGAGTAATTAATTGATAAACCGTGACGGCACCGATGCAACCGGTTCCGCCGGTAATAAAAACCTTAGCCACTGCTGGTCATTCCTATTCTGAATTTTAGTCCGCTGGATGTTGAAGACGGAAGCTTGTCGTTTTTTGAATAATCAAGACGGTAACACATAAAAAAATCCGCAGTCGATGTATCAAACCTTGAATTTAATTATCGATTGATTGCAAGAATTGCCTTGGGGGTCTTTGCCATGATCGACTCTTCCATCGCGTCAATAACATGATCAAAAGAGTATTCCTGAGAATAAACGTCGACAGGAAAAACGCCTCGTTGCAACAAAGCCTGAGCCGTTTCAAAATCTTCTCGATTAGACCCCATCACCCCCTGCATCGACTGTCCCGATCGTGTGAACGCGGTTGCACCAAAAGTGACATCAGAACCAAAAGTTGCGATAACGCAAATATGCCCCTCCAATTGCACCGATAAACCTGCCGCCCCCAAAGCGGGAGGAAAACCAGAACATTCGATCAGACAGTCGACCGTGCCCTGCTCATAAGCATCGCCAAATCTTTTGCCCTGCAAATCTTCCACGCCAGAGGCAAGTTGCTCATGCAATGGGTTCTCTTCAGATACTACGATCGGAATAAAACCCTGCTCCTGTGCAAGCTTCAAACGAACATTTCGATCTCGCTCAACTCCAGTCACGGCAACTCTCGCACCAGCTGCTCTGGCGAGTTCGGCAGCCATCAATCCGATAATCCCGCACCCGGAGACAACTACATCCATGCCTGGTTGTATATTGGCTTTCCGATGGACTCCCTGAGCAACAACCGAGAGTGGCTCAACGACGGACCCCTGCAATGGAGACAGCCCTTCTGCCAAAGGCATGCATCGTCCAACATTAACGATCATTCTCTCCGCCATCGCTCCGTCGCGGTGAAAACCAAATATTTTTTTCTTGCGACAATAATTTGGGCGGCCGCGTCCGCAACCACGACAACGAAGATCGCCGCATCCTCGCATCGGGATGATGCAAATCACATCCCCCAGTTGCAGGCCATTAACTCCTTCGGTATCCGGCCCAAAACCGACAATCCGCCCACTTGCCTCATGCCCAATCGTCCTTGGACGCTCTACCCAAGTGAAATTTGGTTTGCCGGTACTGGCACTATTATCCGAACCGCAAATCCCGACAAACATGGGTTCCACTATGACTTCCCCGGGCTGAGGCTCCCCCAAGGTGACAGATTCGACGGCCAGATTCCGCGTAACCAAGCCTTCGGGCGACCCCGGGTTAATATATTCGGTTCCATTCAATCTCAGAGCTTTGATAATTTCAGACACAGTGACCGACTCGCTTCGGTAAAATAAGAAATTTTGCTGTTTGCTAAACCCATGATTCTATCCCGATTCGCTCGGTTCTGCGAGACACCATGGCTCAAGAAGGGGATCATCAAATGTCTGATTTGGCATAGAAGCAAACGAGTCCCAAACAAAATCAGCAAGCTACGCTTTATCTCAGGGGAGCATTATTCAATCGCAATTAAAAATAGAAATTTTAGGATTCACTTATTAGTTGAAATTGGCTCGCTATATTTCTAATGTGATGGCGACTTTCGCCGCTGCGCAAATCGCCTAAGATAATAGCATTCTACACTTCATTTTTTTTTAAACAAAGTGACATGGAAAAAAGACGACTAGGCAAGACAGACATGGACATTTCCGTGCTTTCATTTGGCGCCTCCTCGCTCGGAGCTGAATTTCGAAAAATCGATCTCAATGAAGCTGTGAAAAGTGTGCACGTCGCGCTTGACCACGGCATGAATTTCATTGACACATCTCCGTATTATGGCCGAGGGCTTTCGGAGTCTTTGCTTGGATTTGCGTTGGATGGAATCCCCCGCGACAGCTATTACCTCGGGACTAAGCTAGGTCGTTACGCTCCTTCGCATTTTGACTTTTCCGCCAAGCGCGTTCGTGAGAGTGTTGATATCAGTCTCGAACGCATGCGCACTGATTACTTGGACATCATCCTCTGCCATGATATTGAATTCGTTAATATGCAACAGATTTGGGATGAAACGATCCCAGAACTTTACAAATTAAAAGGCGCTGGAAAGGTCAAGCACATTGGAGTTTCCGGCTATCCAATGAAGATTTTCCGGGAAGCAGCGGCTCATTCCGAAATTGATGTGATCCTGTCTTACAATCATTACACGCTTCAGAACACCATGCTTGAAGACTTAGTCGATGAAATGCAAGCGAAGCAAATTGGCATCATGAATGCTGCTCCATTCAGCGCTCGCCTTTTGACCAATGCCCCCCTTCCAGAGTGGCACAAAGCAACCGATT
>CALKNI010000111.1 GCA_938091115.1 uncultured Pirellulaceae bacterium
ATAATATTACCCCTCTTCGCATCTGAAGAAGGGGTAAGATTTGGCAGTCAGTGCCGGCACATAGATATCAGGATAATTTAGATGCAACTACGAATACTAAGACCAGTCCTTTTCGCCGCTCTTTTAACTTTGTTCGCTTTACCGGCCGCCGCCTACGAGAATAATAATCCTCGCCGTTCGGCCAACTCGGTTCCTCGGACATCCATCCTCGAAATCAGCGACCAAATTGATTCGATCGTTGCCGCTCAATTGTCTTCGAGAGGCGAAAAACTCAACGCTCTTTCATCCGACGAAGTCTTTTTGCGTCGAGCCTACTTGGATATCATTGGGCGAATTCCGAGCGTTGACGAAACCAATCGTTTTTTAAAATCTAAGAGTAGAAGTAAGCGGGCGGATTTGATCGATGATCTTCTTGACTCCTACGGTCATGTAAGTCATCAATTCAATTTCTATGCCGACCTACTGAGAATCAAATCAAGGTTGCCCGGAAATATTGACGGAATCTCTTACATTGATTTTGTCAAAGATTCAGTTGAAGAAAATAAACCGTATGATCAGTTTGTGCGGGAACTCATCTCTTCACAAGGACCAAATCTCAAACGTGGAAACGGTGCAGTTGGATACTATCTGCGGGATCGCAACATGCCAGAGGACAACATGTCCAACACCATCCGCATTTTCTTGGGTACTCGTCTCGAGTGCGCCCAGTGCCACGACCATCCGTTCGATAAGTGGACACAGCGACAATACTTTGAGATGGTCGCTTTCACTGGAGGAATTCAATACAGAGCCCAGGAGACCGCGGCCAAAGCTAATCAGATTCGAAAGGCGTACCGCTCGAAGGACGTTCCCCCCAACCAGAGACCAATCTTTAATCGACTTGGACAAACGCTCAGCTACGGAATTGCAGGCTCTGGAACAGGTTTAGCTCGCCTTCCGGAAAACTTCCTTGGAGAAGAAGGTTACGATGGGGAAATCGTCGTCGGCAAAACCATGTTCGAAAGAAAATCATTGGTCGATGCCAAAATTCCCAAAAATACCGCTCCTGTGAAATCTCGCAACGGCGCCCAGCAAGTTGGAATTCGAGGAGCAACGCCGGTCAACTCGCGCATCGCTTACAGCGAGTGGCTCACCGATTCGGACAACCCGAGATTTGCAAAAGTAATCGCTAATCGACTCTGGAAGACTGCGTTTGGCGTAGGCCTCATCGAACCAGTGGACATTATCGAGGATGGCACGGTCGCTTCCAACCCGGAATTGATGAACTATCTCACCGAAACAATGATCGACCTCAAATTCGACACAAAACAATTCCTCAGAGCGATTTACAATTCAAAAACTTACCAAGCACAAGCTTACAGCAAGGACATCATTGAAGTTTCAAAATTCAACTTCAATGGCCCGATTGTTCGCCGACTTTCGGCAGAGCAGATCTGGGATTCACTTCTGACGTTAACACTCTCCGATATTGACCAAAGATACTATCCCACTAGTAAGTACGCTTCAGCGGGAGTCCGGGATTCGTACGAGTTGTTCGAACGTCTTTCAGAAATGAACACCGACGAAATTTTCAAATTCGTTGCGGACTCTGCTGATCGTTCAAAAAACAAAAAACGGACGAGCTACAAAGACAATCCAGAGTATAAAAAAATGGTTGCCGAGCGCGCCAAAATTAGCCGAGAAATCCAAATGGCCAAGAAACGTCGAAACGTCGAACTGGAGCGGAAACTACGGATCGAACAAGCGAAAGTCCTAGCCGACTTCAAGAACAAAACCAGTACCTCGCTTAAACGATCCTCCGAACTAACATCTCCAGCACCTGCAGGGCATTTCCTGCGTGAATTTGGCCAATCGGATCGAGAGCAAATCGACAACTCGAACACAGAACCAGCCGTCACCCAGGTTCTCGCAATGATGAACGGTTATGTCGAAGAAAAAATCGCGACGGATTCCAGTAGCGTTCTTATGCAAACTGCATTGAAAGCAAAATCAGGTAAAGAATGCACCGAAGCGATCTTCCTTTCGATGCTTAACCGAAAACCAACTCGAAAAGAATCTCGAGCATGGGAAAAAGATTTTGACGAAGCGGCCAAACGCAAGGATCAGGCCAAAATCAAAGAAATCTACACAGATCTTATATGGACGTTAGCTAACTCCAACGAGTTCATTTTTATCAAGTAGGTCAAGTAAAACTGTAACTTAAGCTCTTTAATTGAATTACCTGCAATTCAATCAAATATAAAACGAGGCTAAATAACAATGATTATAAAAGATCCTTTCACACGACGTGCTTTTGTGAGCGGTGCCGCCAAGTCTTTTTTAGGCGTTGGTGCTTTCCCGATGCTTGCCGGAATGGGCGGCCCAGCGCTCGCATCAGGAAAACCCATTAACCAAGTCGGCAAAGCAAAAGCAGTTATTTATCTATATATGAATGGCGGCATGAGCCACCTCGACACGTTCGATACAAAACCTGGGGCGGAAACCCAAGGCCCGGTCGAATCGATCAAGACCAGTGCAGATGGCGTACAATTAAGCGAGTTTTTCCCCTTGCTCTCCAAGCAAATGCACAACGTAGCCGTCATCAACTCGATGAACTCAACTCAAGGTGCCCATGCCCAGGGAAACTATTTCATGCACACAAGCTATGCACTGCGAGGTACGGTCAAGCACCCCGACATGGGAGCATGGGCCTCAAAACATCTTGGGAAAATCAACCCCGGCCTTCCCGCCAATGTCAAAGTTGGAGGCGCCAGTAATGGACTAGGAGGAGGTTTCCTCGAATCTGAGTTCGCGGCGCTTCCCATTGGGAACCCCGAAGCTGGATTGCAACACAGCAGTCTTCTCGACGGAGTAACAAACAGTCGCTTTGGTCGCCGTCTCCGGAAGCTGAAGGACATGAACAGCGAGTTTGCATCAAATTACGACACCAAAGAAGCCCGAGCTTACGCATCAATGTACGACGAGGCGGTTACATTGATGAAGAGTAAGGATCTGGAATCTTTTGATCTTAAAAAGGAAACCGATGCAGTTCGTGACCGATACGGACGCGATTCTTTTGGCCAAGGGTGCCTTCTTGCGAGACGGCTGGTTGAAAATGGAGTGCGGTTTGTAGAAGTTAATAATGGCGGCTGGGATACTCACGGGGACAACTTTGGTAGAATCGCAGAAAAAGGAGCAGTTCTCGATAAGGCGCTTGCCTCCCTCTTGGCCGACCTTGAATCAAGCGGCTTACTCGACTCCACACTCGTTGTTTTGGCAACTGAATTCGGACGAACTCCAAAAATCTTCCAGGAACGAGACAACGGACGTAATCATTATCCGCAGGCATTCAGCTGCTTACTTGCAGGAGGTGGCATAAAAGGCGGACTAAAATATGGCAAAACAGACAAGGAAGGCAGGGAGGTTGTTGACAATCTTGTCACCGTCCCTGATTTCAATGCCACAATTGCAACCGCCCTTGGAATCCCACTAGACAAGAAGACAATGTCACCTTCAATGCGGCCGTTCACCGTTGCTGATAAAGGCGAGCCAGTCATGGGACTCTTTTCCTAACTGATTCCGCTCAAACTTCTGGACGAAACTTAATTCCCCTTGCATCGACCGTCGATTCAAGGGGTCTTTTTTTTAATCCGATTCGACCACCTGCTCCCCTTTTTCGCTGGTGCTCAAGTTAATTTCTATGTTTTTCCGAACAAAGCCATGCAATCGAAATCCTAGCTCTCCGTTATCGATCGGTGTCCGTTATACTGATCCTCAGAAGCTTGGATCCAAATGGCGTAGCTTCCTGCGGTTAATCATGATCGCCTACTCAAACACACACATTATCCATCTTTTTATCGAATCTCAATGAATACACCTTTCCTCACCAAAATAGTAATATTTGCATGCCTAATTTTGTCAGGACTGTTTCTCCAAAACGCAGCCACTGGGCAAGACCAAAGGCTAGAACTTCAAGACGGGGATCGCGTTGTGTTTCTTGGCTCGGAATTCATCGAGCAGCAAATTAAGTATAACTTTTTGGAAACAGACCTCACATTACGTTGGCCCGATCGCCAAATTAGATTCATCAATCTGGGTTGGGCCGGCGACAACCCCTCAGCAATTGCTCGAGGCTATTTCGGAGGTGCTCAAGAGGGATTTCGGCGACTCCTTGAAGAACTCGATCGAATCAAACCGACCCACATCATCGTTTGTTACGGAGCCAATTCTGAGCCCGCGTCTTTTCAGATTGACTTCAAGAATTTATTCATCGCTTTAAAAACACGTTGTAACAACCTTACCATTCTCTCGCATCCAGCCGTCGAGGCGACTCGAGACGGACGCATTGATCCACAACCTACCAATCTTAAACGGGCTGAAATATCGAATTTCCTTTCGAATTTCGTCACTTCGCTTCAGGACCCCAAAATCCAATTCGTGGATCTGTTTAAAATTTCTAGCCAACTATATGAGTCCAGAAGAGACCAGCAAGTTCCACTGACTCACGATTCAATTCGTTTCAGCGAAGTTGGCTATCTTGAAATCGCCAATCGACTGGCAACAGAGGTTTTCACAGGAACTGCGACCCCGGAAACCGCAACGGAATTTGAACAAACCAGAGAAGAAATCTTTGCGAAAAACCAACTATTCTTCCACCGCTATCGCCCGCAAAATGAAACATACCTTCGCGGATTCCGGAAGCACGAACAGGGGCAAAACGCTAAAGAAATCAAAGAATTTGATGCATTAATCGCTCAGGCAGAGAAGCGGATCCGGATGGCTGCACAAGGAAAATCACTTCCTCCAGCGCCGCCACTGCCAGAGCCAATCAAACTCACTTTTGAGGCATTCACCCCCGCAAAGGAGCGAGGTTCATTCACTCTTGCTGACGGACTCAATGTCAACCTGTTCGCCTCTGAGCCAATGGTCGCCAACCCAATTCACATGAACTTTGACAATGCTGGAAAGCTCTGGATTGCCACCAGTCCAATTTATCCACAGATTAAACCGGGCGCCATTCCGAACGATCAAATCGTCGTCCTCGAAGACACCGATGGAGATGGCAAAGCTGACAAAAAAACCGTCTTCGCTGATGATCTATTAATTCCTACCGCTGTCCTGCCAGATGAAATGGGGGGAGCCTATGTAGCGAATTCGACCGAAGTAATTCACCTCGCTGACACTGATGGTGACGGAAAAGCTGACCAAAAACGCGTCGTTCTTTCTGGATTTGGCACCGAGGACACCCATCACATTGTGCACACCTTTTGCTGGGGTCCCGATGCAGCCGTCTACTTCAACCAATCCATCTACATCCACTCACATTTGGAAACCCCTCATGGAGTCCAGCGATTGCTTGGTTCAGGTATCTGGAGGTTTGATCCTCAGACAGTGACCGCCAGCGTCTCGATGCGGGGTTTGGTCAATCCGTGGGGACACATTTTCGACGATTGGGGTCAAGGATTTGCCACAGACGGCGCTAGTGGTTGGGGAATCAACTATGCGTTTCCAGGAATCGCTTACCAAACTGCCGTTGGATTTCAACAGACTTTACGTGGCCTAAACCCTGGTCAACCCAAACACTGCGGCTTGGAAATTATCACCGGTTCTCACTTCGAAAACAGCTGGCAAAACAACCTGTTAACCAACGACTTTCGCGGCAATCGAATCAATCGGTTTTCGCTGACACCCGAGGGAGTTGCCTACACTTCGAAACAACTTCCCGACCTCATGTCATCGGATCATCGAGCGTTTCGACCTGTCGATTTGAAAATGGCTCCCGACGGATCACTCTTCGTTGCTGACTGGTACAACCCAATTATTAATCACGGGGAAGTTGACTTCCGAGACTCTCGACGTGACTACAAACACGGTCGCATTTGGAGAGTCACTCAAAAAGATCGTCAGCTTGTTCGTTCTCCAAATTTCGCAAAGGCGACACCAGCGGAGCTAATTCAATTCATGGAATTACCGGAACAATGGAACCGATTTAAAGCCAGAGTTGAATTAAAAAATCGCATCTTGATCACTAACACCGCCCGCTTCGAGCAGGTTGCAACTCCTCTTGAAAAGCTTCTCAACTCTTCCAACCCCAAGCAACAGCGAGAAGCGCTTTGGACACTCGACGCTCTCAATCAGCTCTCCAACCGCCATATTCGACTTGGCCTAAACTCCGCTGACCACCGCGTTCGCGCCGCAACCCTTCGCATGGTCTCCAACAAATTCGCATCTAATTCAGAATGCCAGACTTGGGTTGTCTCGATGCTTGACGACTCACATCCACAAGTCCAACTCGAGGCCATCAACGCATGGCGACGTTATTGCGATCCGTCGACCGCTGAAGTTTTATTTAAGTTTTTCGACATGGAACAAGATCAATACACTAAGTTCCTACTGACTCAAGCTCTCAAAGACACGCAAACTTATTGGTTAGATAAGCTCGAAAGCACTCCAATCAGCACTTCACCTGAGTCAATGATCGAAGTCCTTTCCGTTGTCAATTCCGATCAGGCTGTCGGACCTTTACTCAAATTATTAAAGACACTGCCCGGGCAGAAAAATGAACAGAAGATCATTCAGCTCATTGGCAACCGCGGCAATGCAATCCAATTGAAACAACTCTTCGAATACGGCCTCGCAAATCCCAAGCTCACCGCTGCGGTGAACGCAACCCTACTCGACGCTGCAAAAAAACGTAAAGTTCGCGTGGAGTTTGAACCAGAAGCCTTAAAATCTAAATTCACAAAAATCCCGGCCACCATGAATCTTGCGGGTGCCTGGAGAATCAAGCAACTTCAAAATGACCTTAAAAACGTTGCTCTTGATTCAAACAAAATCCCAAAAAACTTCCGCTTACAAGCGATCATGGGCCTCGCTGCATTCGGAGACACTAAGACGTTAGAAGAGATTGCGAGCGACCCCAAGCAAGACAAAGCAATAATCGCGCCTACGCTCAAATTACTTGCCGGTGTCAATACACAACTGTCAGCGAAATTAACCACTCAATTTTTACGTCAACTTTCGGCAGACGAACTGAACCAGTATTACAGCATCATCGAAGTATTTATCAATCGAAAAAACGGTGTTGCGGAACTGGTCAAGGAATTTCGCAACCTGGAACTAAATGGACAATCTAAGCAAGCACTCGTAATGCTGCTGAACAAATCCGGTCAGCGAGCCAAGCCGCTATCAGACGCAATTGGAGCAATACAGAACCGGAAGATTAAGATGAAATTTTCAAAAGTGGAATTAAACGCATTGATCAAAGAGGTCCAGCAAACCGGAAACGCGTCACGCGGCGAAACAGTTTACCGACGAAGCAATCTAAACTGTATTAAGTGTCATGCAATCGGGGGAAGTGGTGGAATTGTTGGCCCCGACTTGATCTCCCTCGGAGCAAGCTCCCCGATGGATTACATCATCGAATCGCTTGTCGATCCAAACTCAAAGATCAAAGAAGGCTATCACACGACAACAATACTCACCGACGATGGCCGCCTATTTTCTGGAAAAATGATTAGCCAATCTGACACTCAAGTCACCCTCCGCGATGCCGAAAACAAAGAACTTGTGTTTTCTGATGAGGAAATAGAAGAGCAGAAAATCAGTAACCAATCGCTTATGCCGACCGACGCCGTCGCGACGCTTGACCGAGTTGATTTCCTGGATCTTGTTCGCTTTCTCTCCGAACTTGGCAAGGAAGGCCCCTACCGAGTTTCACCGGTAACCTGGGTGAGACGTTGGACCACCTCTGAAAATGAAGTCGTCTACAGTCGAGTCGACGGCTCACTTCCTATGGCGGACATAGAAGGAAACACCGTCACTTTTGAGTTTGAGGTAATTCGAGCAGGAACAATTGGCTTTGGTGTAGAAAACGGGACGGGGCTCCGAATTACTCTGGATGGTGAGAAAGACAACCTCCAGGCAACGCGGATAATCAAGGATCTAAAACCTGGGAAACACAGTCTTCACTTACAACTCAACGGCAAGAAAAAACGCGCACCACTCCGCGTGCGCCTCCTTGAATTGCCGAATTCCACCGGAAAAGCGAGTTTAGTAAATTAAGTACCCTATCAGCCCCTCTTCCAGGGAGCCATCAAAACAAAGCTAGTTTTTGCTGATATTCGATTATTACGGCGGAAATCCTCCACACCAAAGCAAGATTTTGATTAAACTAAATTGTCGATTATACCGGCAATTTTTGACCATAATTCTCCGTCAATGATCGCTCCTTTTTTCAATTCACAGGAATATGATTTCCGATGCCCACTCCCCAATCTTCTCAATGCGACAATCGACAAGACAACAAATCGAACTTCAGCACGGTACTGCGTGAAGGCTTTAGACGTTATTGGTTTGTGGCCCTTCCCGCGATCATGCTCAACATCGGTTTAACATTGGACCATGTACTGGCGACCAACAACGGTATCGTGTTTAGCGCACGGACCCAAATGCTCGTTGCAGAAACCGACAACTCACTGCAACAACAAGACGAAGAACCTATCAGCGATTTGATTAATACACACTGGATCACGACCAACGCGAAGGGACATCTTGACGGTCGAATCTCCAGCATCGAACCACGTAGTTCAATCACTATTCCGATTAGCAAACTACAAATCTCGTTGCTGCAAAATGGTGTCACGATCAGAGAAAGTTCCACAAACTATGACGGGAAGTTCACGCTTCAGGACGTCGAGCCAGGAATCTATACGCTTTTGGGTGCTGGTCAAAATGGCTTTCTCGCTTACGGCGTTAATGTTTTACCAAAAATCAAATCCAAGGATCTAACCCAATTTAATCAGGGCTTAAATCACGCAGGTCGTGTAAGAGCCTATTACGTTTCTCACTTTAATGTCCCAACTAACACCGTCGTTTCCGAGGGACTGCAAATTGATGCTGCTGCAGTACCACCAGAATTCCAGACCTTGCAGCGAATTAGTCAGAACTATCTTCCCGAAAATAATGCAGTAGAAATCGACGAAGATTCAGATGATGTTACATCGGTTGGCGATTCAACCGAAATCGCGTCTGGATTTAGTCATCCGCTCACAGCTAACGGCAGCTTCGCTGGCAGTGTACAACCGATTGCAACCGCAGATGGCACCCCAGGAAAATTATCAGAAATGAATGTTTTCCTGATCCAGGATGATATTGAAATAGCAAGAATCGCCGTTGAGCCGAATGGAAAGTTCGAAATCGAAGACATCGACCCAGGTGTTTACAGTCTGATCATCGCCGGCAAAGACGGTTTCGCAGCAAGGTCAATTCGGTTGAAGAGTCAAGCTGCAGTGTCTGCGACAAACTTGCAAACCATCGACAGCAAAACCCATTTTGTTTCGAACCGACGTGAACCCGCAACCCCGCGTTGGATTTCGTCCATGTACTTTATAACTAATCCCAAAGACATTGCTGTCGTCAAACAGCAAGTTTCCAAGGTGGTCAACATGCGACAACAAATGTTTGCCGCGGAGGTTGGCGGCAACGAAGATAACAACTCAAATTCAAATTCTGCTACCGCCGGCATGTCTCAAGCCCCAAGCAATTCAAATTTCGCAAACGGCGCTGACAATTTACAACCCGCCGGCAACTCTGGTGGCGGAGGTGGAGGGGGCAACGGATTTTCGGGCGGATTCAACCCCGGAGGTTTGTTAGGAATCGCAACATTGGCCGTCGGCACAACGGCGTTAGCCACTCAAAACGACGATAAACCTGCCCCTCCAGCATCACCTGTATCGCCACTGGATTAATCACACGTAGTAACTAGAGAAACGGAGTAAAAATGACCCATAATTGCTCTCGTTTAGTTGGCGGCTTTTCTTGACATCATTTTTATCGGTAACACAACCACTATGGGTTCTGATCCAAAAAATTTCGGATCAAATGACGACAAAGCGTTCGATCCTAAGAACTCGGGGCACAGCCCACTTGAAAGCGAGGCTGATGCGCCTGAAGTCGACAGCGGCGAAGCGACCGTCAACCTTGATAAGACCATAGGCAGTGACGCAACGACGGCGAAAGGAACGCCAACCGTAGGCCCACAGGACATCACTGCAAATCTTTCAGCGACATCAGCAGAAGCGTTTCCACATGATGCGACAATCGATCAAACAGTCGATTTGAATGCAACTTTGATCAACAAAACATCCAATCAAGATGCTGAATTCGATGTTGACCGAACTGCTCCTTCCCGCAATCAAGTTCCACCTGAACGCGAACAAAATGACGCGACGCTCCCCAGCATTACCGCAGCAAATTTCAGCGGCACTCAATTTGACCAAACGGCAATTGACCCTCAATGGAACAGAGACAAACCCTCTGCTCAAAACAAAGATACGATTGGACGCTACCAAATCATACGCGTGCTAGGTGAAGGTACCTACGGGAAAGTATTTGAGGCTCGCGATCCACAACTCGATAGAATTGTGGCAATCAAAGTTGCGAAGGCAATTTCAGGACGCACACAAATCAAACGGTTCCTGCGTGAAGCCCGAGCGGCAGCTAAACTGCGCCACCCCAATATCATCCCCGTCTATGAGTACGGACAGGTCGACGGCGAAAACATAATCGTTTACGAATTTGTGCAGGGAGCGACGCTCAAATCTTACATCAACGATTCGGAGTCACGCTCTCTTGAAAAAACGCTTAACATAATTCAAGAAATTGCCTCGGGCCTTGATTACGCTCATCAACAAGGTATTATCCATCGAGATATAAAACCCGACAATATCTTACTCGACCCGGATGGGCACCCGCATATTGCAGATTTTGGATGTGCAAGATCTATCGAAGACGATACTAACTTGACTATTGACGGTTCAATTCTTGGAACCCCAATTTACATGAGCCCCGAACAAGCTTCGGGCAAAGCGAATGAAGCCGATGCCAGAACTGATATCTGGAGCCTCGGAATCATGCTCTTCGAAATGGTTTCGGGCGAAAAACCGTTTAAAGGCCAGCTCTCAGATTTATTATTTGCGATCCGTAATAACGATGCTCCCTCTTTGCGAAAAATTGATCGAGAAATCTCTGTCGACATCGACACGATCTGCCAAAAGTGTCTCACTCGCGATCTTACCCAGCGATTTCAAACTGCCCGCGCAGTTGCCAACGAACTGACGCGATATCTCAATGGCCAGCCCATTGAGTCTCGCCGCGTCGGCCCAATCGCCCGAAGCTGGATGTGGGCTAAAAGAAATCAAACGATTGCAAGCTTGGCAATCGCGACTGCAGCCACCCTTTTAATTGGGACGATTGTTTCAACTTCGTTCGCTATCTCAGCGTATCGTGAGAAGCAGACACGAGCAGAAACTCAACTGCAATCCATAACCACTGCGCGAGCGACTCAGTTGCCGCAAATATTCGCAGATCTTGCACCACTTAAAAATTCGATTGTAGATAACCTTTCTAGCCGACTGGATCAATACAACAAAAATACGACTCCCAAAATGCGACTGACCATGGCGATGCTCGCACTTGAAGATGACCCCGTTCGAAAAAACAAACTGGCAGTCCAACTGATTGAATTTTTACTAAACGCCGACGCTGATGATTTTTACGTTTGCAGGAATCTCTTATTTCCCTACAAAGACTCAATCACCCCGACACTGTGGAAGGAATTAAACAGCCCGGATGGGGAAAATCCAAGAGACCAGCGACTTCGCGCCTGTGCAGCGTTAGCGAGCTACTCTCCCGATTCCCCAGCGTGGGAGGAAATGGCAGCCGACATTACCGGAATCTTAACCTCGGTCGACGCAATTGAAACAAGCCGATGGATTGATGCCTTTAAGCCCATTAAGGAATCCTTACAATCGCCATTGCACAATGCTTTTTACAAACGAGACAACAACCACCAGGATCAATCCAGACGGGCCGCCGCGATCATTGGAAGTCTCTATAGTGATGACGTGGATACACTTGTCGATCTAGTCGCCAGTGCAGCGCCAGAGCAAATCCCATTCCTGAAAGCAGCGCTGGCTGGAAACAGTAGTGCCGCTATCCAAAAAATTGAACTAGCAATCGAAGATTATCAACCAAATGAAACGTCGGATACCAACGCTGCCACCGCAAAAGCAAACTTGGCCACCGTTGCTATTCAACTAAAGTCTAAAAATCAATGGAAGTTGCTAGGGGACCGCTCCGACCCTTCGACAGCTCACGCTCTAATCCAGTGCCTTTCACGAAGCTCGACTTCATCCGAACATCTCTTGCCGATAATTTTCAATTGGGAGTCTCAATCAGCCGACGAGCTTGCTGGCGTCTTGATGGCGCTAAACCTGTATCAGCCCAACCAAATATTTGACGCAGAAAAAAGAAAATTAACCAAGCCACTCTCTGAAATTTTCTTAAAACATTCCGATGCCAGAGTTCACTCTTGCGTTCGCCTATTGTTACTCAACTGGGACTACCACGAAGAACTTAAGGAATGGGAATCTGGTTTACGTAGCGAGTCTCCCAAACCCAACATGAATTGGCATGTCGATCAGATGGGTAACACGTTTGCAATTTTTAATTCTGTTTCCAGCTTTCAAATGGGATTAAATCATGATGCAACTTTCGAGGCTCCGTTTGACAAAAATCTCATTTCTGATGAGCCCTTTCACCAAAAAGCAATCCCACGGCGATTTGGGATCTGCATCTTCGAAGTCACTCATCAACAATTTCTAGAATTTGAAGAACACCTACTTAAATTTTACGAAAATAAATTGACCCAACTGGAAGCCACGATCGCCAATCAAAAAACAGGGGCTTCCGCCTCACCTCAAGATCCAGAACCTGATGAAAAACTCATGCAACTTCAGAGATCGAAAAAACAATACAGTGCGAGATTACGGGAAATCAGGCGTCAAAAAAAGAAACGAGCCAATGCAGATCCCAATTCCCCCGTCACCGACATTGACTGGTTCAAAAGTTTGGCGTACTGCCGATGGCTTAATGAAGAAAATAATCTCGACCAGACGTCACTGCCCGACATCGACAGTCTCGCTACCATGAATGCTGACTTCCCCAAGATTGAGCTTTTCTCCAACCTGGATGTTTTGGAAAGCTACGGTTATCGGCTGCCAACAGCCAGTGAATGGGAATTTGCGTGCGGCGGAAAAATTGAAACGCTTTACCCTTTTGGGAAGTACACGTCGTTTGCAAATCAGTATGCATGGTATTTCAACAACGCTTCTACCAGTTCTCATCCGGTTGGAAAGTTACTTCCCGGACCATCTGGTCTGTTTGACATGCTTGGAAATGTCCACGAATGGTGTCTCGACTGGTACCGGCAAAAGCTCCCCAACCTATCCGAGGACCAAAGATCTTCGATTTATATCGATCATGGGCTCGATCACCGATCGCTGACCTGTGAGTTTCGTGGAGGCGCCTACGACTCACCTATTTCTGAAATTAGAATCAGCAAACGGGGACACAGCAATCCGGTCTTCGCCCAGGCAACGCTTGGCATGAGACTCGCGAGGACTTACCCACCGTCGCTTGAAACGGAACAACAACTCTCCAAACCGAATCAATGAGGGGCGAAGATCGGCTGTAATCTTCACGATTTGATGAAAATGTTCCAACTGGAATCTCTTGCCTCACTGGTTTGAATTCTGTCTGGGATAAAGGGGCAACAAAGGCTAGAATAAGGAATTACTCCCCCTTCCTAACGCACGTTATCAATGTCACTTGTCTCAATCCGGGATCTTTCCATAGGCTTTCGCGGGCCTGCGTTACTCGATTCCGTTAACTGCCAAATTGAACCTGGCCAGAGAATTGGTCTACTCGGCCGCAATGGAGCTGGCAAATCGACGCTGATGAACTTAATCAGCAACAACCTCAAACCTGACAGTGGCGATATTATCATCGCCCCCAATACAAACATTGCCAAACTCTCCCAAGATGTCCCTCAGGATGTCGCGGGCAGCATCCGCTCGATTGTCGCGACCGGGCTCAGAAGAGACTCACTTCCTGAAGAAGAACAATGGCGGTTTGAAAATGACATCGAACAAGTGCTTTCGCGAATGGAACTTAAGGGTGACAACTCATTTGAAACACTATCATCAGGAATGAAGCGACGAGTCCTTTTGGCCCGTGCATTAGTATCCAAACCCGATCTTCTTTTATTGGACGAACCGACAAACCATCTCGACATTTCAGCGATTGCCTGGCTTGAATCCTTTCTGTTGAAGTTCAATAAATCATTGATGTTTGTCACTCACGACAGGATGTTTTTGCGAAAACTAGCAACCCGAATTCTAGAAATTGACCGCGGGCGAATTTTTGACTGGTCTTGTAATTACGATAGTTTTCTGGAAAGAAAAGACGCTGCTCTGGCTGCCGAGGAAAAGCAGAATGCCTTATTTGATAAGCGGCTTGCTGAAGAAGAAGTCTGGATACGAAAAGGCATTAAAGCGCGCAGAACTCGCAATGAAGGCCGCGTTCGGGCATTAAAGAAAATGCGAATTGAACGGAGTGATCGACGACAAAAACTTGGCACCTCCAACCTTCAAATCCAGGAAGCACAGCGGAGCGGAGCCCTTGTCGTGGAATGCAAAAACGTCAGTTTCGCCTACGACGACCAACCTATCTTTTCCGACTTCACCACTTCTATCATGCGTGAAGACAAAGTTGGAATCATTGGCTCTAATGGAGTTGGTAAATCGACGCTCCTGAAAGTCCTATTGGGGCTCGCCACTCCCACTGGCGGTAGTATCAAAACTGGCACCAATTTGGAAATCGCTTATTTCGATCAATTGCGGGAACAACTCGATGGCGAAGCCACGGTTCAGGAAAATGTAGGCGATGGCTCCGATTCGATAATGATCAATGGCACTAAAAAACATGTGCTTGGCTATCTTCAGGATTTCTTATTTGCCCCGCAGCGTGCTAGAACACAAGTGAAATTCCTCTCGGGTGGAGAACGCAATCGAATTTTACTTGCTCGACTATTTGCCAAGCCGGCCAATGTAATCGTACTCGACGAACCCACCAACGACCTCGATGCAGAGACACTCGAATTACTCGAGGAAAAACTGGTTCAATTTACCGGAACCGTGCTAATGGTCAGCCACGATCGAGCATTCTTAAACAACGTTGTCACCAGCACTCTCGTTTTTGAAGAAGACGGCTTAAGAGAGTACGTTGGTGGATTTGACGACTGGCAACGTCAATCACAAAATCGCGGTCCAACGCCTGATCGCTCCGCCGCACCTCAGAAGAATAAGGGCCCTGAAAAGGCCAAGACAGGCAAAACGGAGCAGCCAAAAAAACTGACCTACAAAGAAAAACGCGAGCTTGAAAAATTACCCTCAACAATTGAGCAATTGGAAAATCAAATTGCCAACATTCATACTCAAATGGGATTGCCTGATTTCTATCAGAAACCCGGTTCCGAAATTTCCAGGGTACAAACCAACTTAACATTCCTCGAAAAGGAACTTAGCGTTGCATATTTACGATGGGAGACACTCGATCAGATTGCAACTTCCTAATTGCCGGCAATTCTCCTTCTGAAAGTTCTCAATACCGCATTAAATTAAACTCTGCCACTAACGAGCCATCGCCTTTGTTACCCGGCAGTGCAGTTACGATCTTTACCAATGTGTTGTAAACTCCCTAACAACGAACCACTTCTTAATTTGAACTGAGGCTAACCGTGCACTCGATTATCAAACTAATTCTGATTCCAGTTTCGGTCATTTGCATCCTCTCTGCTAACGCATACGGCCAACAGAGCTCTGAAGATGCTTCGAAGAACTTAACCAAGTACGCAAAAGTGAAACTGGAGGCTGATCTTAGCCACCTTTCCAAAAACCAAAAGAAGATGATTCCATTGCTAATTGAAGCTGCTTCCGAAATGGATAAAGCTTTCTGGAAACAAGCTTATGGGGATCCGACTGAACTTAAGCAAACGGTCAAATCAGAAACTCTGAAAAAGCACATTGAAATCAACTACGGTCCGTGGGAGCGCCTGCAGGAGAATCGACCATTCATTTTTGGTCAAAGCGCTAAACCGCTAGGAGCTAATTTCTACCCAAATGACATGAGCAAAGAAGAGTTCGAAACTGCTGTGCTTGCCGCTCCGGAACTTAAAGACCTGTACACCATGGTCCGCCGAAATCCGAAGACCAAGAAACTATACACCATCCCCTACAGCGACTTCTTTCAAACAGAATTCAAATCTGCGGCAGCAAAGCTACGTGAAGCTGCTGAACTGGCTGAGGACGATGGCTTCAGGGCTTATCTGCTCGCCAGAAGCAAAGCCCTTTTAAGTAATCAATATCAGCCAAGTGACTTTGCGTGGATGGACATGAAATCAAATGACATCGATATTGTTATCGGTCCAATCGAAACTTACGAAGACCAACTTTATGGCTACAAGGCAGCCTGTGAAAGTTATGTACTTATCAAGGACCTTTCGTGGAGTGAGCGATTAACCAAATACGCAGCTATGCTGCCAGAACTCCAGAAAGGGCTACCCGTAGCTGACAAATATAAACAGGAAACCCCTGGCACTAACTCAGACCTCAACGCATATGACGTCATCTTCTACGCCGGAGATTGCAATTCCGGCTCAAAAACAATTGCGATTAATCTTCCTAATGATGAAGAAGTTCAACTCAAAAAAGGTTCCCGCCGGCTACAACTGAAAAATGCGATGCAGGCAAAGTTCGATCAAATTCTCGTTCCAATTGCCGAACTCTTGATCGTCTCTGACCAACAAAAACACATTACATTCAATGCGTTTTTTTCCAACACGATGTTCCATGAAGTCGCTCACGGACTCGGGATTAAAAATACGATCACTGGGAAAGGAAGAGTTCGTGAAGCCCTCAGGGAAACCTCGAGCGCTCTGGAAGAGGGCAAGGCAGATATACTGGGTCTCTATATGGTTTCCAAGCTTTTAGAACAAGGAGAAATCACAGAAGGCACTCTTGAGGACTATTACGTTACATTCATGGCAGGCATTTTCAGGAGCGTTCGATTTGGAGCGAGTAGCGCTCACGGAAAAGCTAACATGATTCGTTTTAACTTCTTCAAAGACCGAGGAGCTTTTACACGCAACGAGGCAGGTCAGTATCGGGTCAACATGGAAAAGATGAAGCTAGCGATCGCACAATTATCCAACCAAATCCTCCAGCTTCAAGGTAACGGAGATTATGAAGCTGCCCGTAATTTCGCAGAAGAAATGGGGTTCGTTGGGGAAATCCTGAAAGCGGACCTCGAAAGAGTCAATCAACGCGGAATCCCAACGGACATTGTTTTCGATCAGGGAATGAAGGCGTTAAATCTCAAGTAACCTCAAGCTAAACAAGTTCTACCAAGCTGGATAATTGTACTTCGGATTATCGCAGGAGAAATCAACATTCTTCAAACCAACATTCAGTTGGATTTGGGTGTAATAATATTTCTCGATTAATGGAGGTTCGTCCGTCGGATTTTTAGGCCAGCCATAACCCTCGTAGGCAACTGGGATATTCCGTTCATCGTCGATATAAATTCGCGCAATATGGAACTGAAAATGCTCCCGCTGCTGAGGATGAATTGCCTCCAGCATCGTGCAGATACACCCATTAATATCGACTTGTCGATAAACAGTCACTTGACACTCTCCGTGCTCTCGATCTGCAAGACCTATTTCTGCCATTTTGACAATTAGATTTCGAAAGCCAATTTCCCAGATCGGATACCGGTTTCCTTCCATCGCAATCGCGCCAGCGGGGTCTAGGTAGAACCGTTTAACATTCAACAGCCCCGTGGTGTGCGCAATCAGATTTCCGTCATTTTCACCCTCAACCCATATCGCTTCTTGCCCAGCATTTTCCTTGGGTGAAAGAAACTTGGTATAGGTGGAAAATGGCGTCCCCAAATCTGCCGCTTTGCTCGCGTGTCGAATCTTAACTTCCAGTTGCTTTTCCGGTTGAATTTCTCCACCGAATTCAACCTGACTCGTTAACCGCGCTTGATAGTCGACAATATTTTCGTCAATATACTTGAGGCTTCTGTCCGCGATTTCCAATAACGGATCAAAAGGATGCTCAGCCTCATCGATCAGCAGCTGATTAATGTCCGCGGTGATCGCGTTGGCGGGCAGGGAGTAATCAGACTCGTTTCCACTGGTTGTCGCATCAGCACTCACTACCACCGGTACGATCCGGTTTTCACCGCCATCAACCATCGTCCATTGGCGGACGAACCAGCCACCCGTCAAAGCAAGAACCAACGTCACGGCACCGATCGTAAGATAACGTTTCGAAGACCCTCTAAGTTCACGGGTTACATTCCCCATAGCACTCAAATCCAATCAAGAAAATTAACTACTTAACCGGCGATCACGCGAAATCGGAATCCCAAAAACAGTTCAACGTGTCGCAAATTGTTCAGCGAATTCTAATACCCATTTATCAATCTTGGCTTTAAAATCACCCTGCCCAGCTTCCAAGACATCTTCAAAATAATTCCAATTAAAAATTTCTTTATCCCGAATTGTCCCTTTTCCAGCAATATTCACGACGTTGAATTCATTTGGCGGACGCACGGTTAATTCGAGTCGGCTAAAAAAAGAACCAGCGCGTCCATCGGGACCACGATCAATGTCGTTTCGTGAAATCGCTCCGCCCCAACCCTTCGCACCATAAATCGTTTCATAATCGAAACCAGGAAAATGCTGTGACAACTTCTTCAAGCAAGCCTCGATATGATCTGACAAGTTCAACCGAAATTCATTATGCCGGTTACGAATATCTTCCTTACTTGCCTCGACCTTCTTTTGAGCATTAGCCCTGGCTAAAGTACGTTCTTGACCTCGCTGAATCGCCCGCTGAAGTTTATCTTCAAATTCCATATCTAATTTATTCAATCTTCGTTTCAAATAAAAACAGAAAGCGTGGTCTTTGAATAGGCACCTGACCACCTGACGCTATCACTACAAAAATATTGCCCAAGCGGCCTTCATTATTTTTGTCCGTCA
>CALKNI010000112.1 GCA_938091115.1 uncultured Pirellulaceae bacterium
CGCCCAGTTAAAGTCCGGCATCATTCTTAAATCGAGCTTTTCTTCAACTGGCCAGATAGCGTCCGTGGTTTTGCGATAGTAACGAGCTGGGCTAGGGTTGGTCTAGGTGATTAGCATCGCGTCGCCGTAGCTAAAGAAGCGATATTTTTCTTCTATCGCAGCAAGGTAAGCCTGCTGCATCAATTCGTCACCGCCGAAAGTACGGATCATGACGAGCAGCGTGCTTCGGGGTAAGTGGAAATTTGTAAGTAAGCCATCGACGGATTTAAATTGATACGGAGGTCGAATAAACAGTTCTGTTTCGCCCGCCCAAGGTTTCAGCGTCCCATCACTTGCAGCGGTTTCCAGGACTCGGACGCTGGTTGTACCCACTGCAATTACCCGGCCGCCATCAGTTTTAGTTTGCTTGATTCGGTTCACTGATTTTTCATCAATGGAACCACGCTCAAAATGCATTTGATGATCGGCAAGATTGTCTACGGAGACAGGCCGGAAAGTTCCAATGCCGACGTGAAGTGTGACCTGGGCAATTTTCACTCCACCGTCAATCAGTTTTGTTAAGAGCGACTTTGTCAAATGCAGGCCTGCGGTGGGGGCAGCGACCGCACCTGCTTCTTTGGCAAATACAGTCTGATAGTTTTTTAAATCAGCGTCGACCATATTGCCCGACCGAATGTAATTTGGAAGAGGTACGCGTCCAATCAGTTCAAGGGTATCCTCGGTCGACGCATCTGTGTCGGGGCGAACGACCCAGGAACCATCTTCAAGGCGGGAGACAAGTTCGAGTTGAAGTCGCTCCGTGCCATGTTTGTCTTGCAGGGTAATTTTTTCGCCAGGTTTTGCCTTGCCTCGGGTCTTGCAGAGGACATGCCAGTTTCCATTAGTGTCTGCTTCTAAAAATAATCCCTGCCATCGGCCTCGGGTAAGTGTTCGGAAACCCACGAGCTTGGCGGGGACGACTTTGGTGTTGTTCAGCACCAGGCAATCGCCGGGATTGATCAGTTGGTTGAGATCGCGGATGTGCCGGTGGTCAATTTCCTGACGGTCGCGGTTGACGGTTAACAAACGCGCGTCCTCTCGATTGTCTAATGGGTTTTGAGCAATTAGCTCTTTGGGTAGCTCGTAATCGTAGTAATCAGCGTGGTGAAAACGATCGAGATTCGGTTCAGCACTCATGTTGGTTTCGTGGTTAAATTATCGCGTTTATAAGTGGTTTCGTTTTAAGGTTTTTTGGATTAACGCAGTAGGGCAAACAACTCCGACTGGTCTTTTTTGTAAAAACAGTAATCTTCAAAATAATGCTTGTTAGTTTGACGCAGAGCCTCAAGCGGTAGCTTTCCACAGTATTTTCAGCGACTTGAGAAGGTCGTATCTCTGGTGAGCCCGAGGATTGGGGGCTTTCCAGTTCTTGGTGAGGCGGCGGTCGTATTACCTTTAGAGGTTGGGGAAAACCGGTGCTGGCTTGCAAACGCTTACGGGGTAGTTTTGCCCCAATTAACCGAGGTTGTCGCGACGAGGCCTTCGGCAATTAAGCGGCTTTTCGCCGGAGTGAAATGATATCGGCAGGCGGGAAATTAACAAGATTGCGAATCTGATAATTCGTGCGTTTTTCGTGGGTGTAATAAATTCTCGCACAGACTTCACCAATCAGCCCAAGACTGAAAAACTGCACGCTCAAAATTGCAGACAAAATACCCATAAGCAAAAATGGGTTGCCGGTCATGTCGACCCCGGAAAATAGTTTCATCAAAACAGCGGTGACACAGGACAGCATGCCAGCTCCGCCAATCCAAAGCCCAAGTTTGCCAAAAAGTTTCATCGGGCTGGAAAAGTATTTCAACATATATTTGACGGTAATTAAATCGAGAACCACGCGGAACGTCCGCCCAATTCCATATTTGGTTTCCCCGAATTGTCGCGCTCGATGGTTGGTGACGACTTCTACACTCTTTGCCCCTAGCTGATGTGCGAGAATGGGAATGAAACGGTGCATTTCGCCATACAATTCAATTTGCTGGGCAATTTCTGAACGCATCGCTTTGAGCGTGCAGCCAAGATCGTGGATTGGGAATTCAGTGACCTTCGAAATTAACCGGTTTGCGATTCTCGACGGAATTTTCCTGCTTAAGAGCTTATCTTTGCGGTCTTTTCGCCACCCGTGTACCAGGTCGAAGCCTTCGTCCAATTTGTCCAACATCATAGGGATATCGTTGGGGTCATTTTGGAGATCGCCGTCAATGGTGACTAAGTAATCCCCCGTGGCATTTTGGATTCCCGCGTGCATGGCGGCTGTTTGACCGTAGTTGCGGCGAAACACCACTAGTTTAACTCGCTCGTCTTTTTCAGCTACTTGTTCGAGCTTCGCAGTCGTGCCGTCGACGCTACCGTCATCGACAAGAAGAATTTCGAACGGGCGTGGCTGGGATTGCATTGCTTCAAGTAGTTCATGATACATCAAATCGACATTATCGATTTCGTTGTAAACAGGAACGATAACGGAAACGATTGGCAATGGAGTTGGATTCATGGCATTGCAGAAAAATAGTTTTGTGACGCCGGAGGTTAAGCAATCTGGCTTTTTTTTACAATGTCTTTCCTGTTGCTGATGGTCAGAGCAATGAGCGGGCCGCCCTGCCAACAGGTGCTAGCAGGCGTGGTCGTCTTGTCGGTTTCTTCTGGATTCCTTAATCAGGTCTTTCTAAACGAAGGGGTTCTTTAAATTCGCTGGTTTCCAAAGGGTATCTTAATGAAGGTTTCATTGTTGGTTGGGATTGCAATCTTGGGATTTTCATTTGAGGCAACATCATCTGGCCAAGGCACAATTTCGAAAGAGTCAGCCGCTGAGCAAATTGATCCAGATACAACGGAATCATTGGTGCCGGCAAAACCTATTAAATCGAGCACGATAAAAATGGGGTATCGAGTGGAGGCATGGAAGACGCTTCATTCGAGTACGTCTGAAGAAGCGGAACAGTCAATTGCAACTCTCGAGAAAATTGGCTGCGAGGTTAAATCTCGAAAACACGATAACCATATCGATGTCATTTATCGTTGCACTAATTGGCGATCGATGAAATTATCGAACTCACAATTGGTAGCGCAATGGTCCAGTTGGTGTAAGGATCGGGGCATGGAAACAGTCTTATTGAATCCTTCGTCAGAAACCAAGCTGCCAACCGTGAATTTTCGAATGGCAACGTCTCGGACAGTCCATTTGCATGATGAAGCTAAGGCGAAAAAGATTATCAATACGCTCAGAATGATTGGTTGTGAAGTAACATCAAAAAGCCATGGAAATCATTTTGACGCTACTTTTTCTTGTCCAGACTGGATGACCATCGAACTTGCTGATGAACCGCAGGCGCATGCATGGCAAAGCTGGTTAAAGGATAGCGGTTTCGAAACTCAGCATACGCACGTTAAGAGTCAATAGTGCTAAATCTATAGAATCTGGATTTCTATTTTATGTTGCCGACGCCCGGGAAGGATCGCCTTGCCGCCACAACGATCGCTGGTCGACCGTTGTCGATGCATACGCGCAAAGACGTCGCCGTTCAGCGGCAGCAATTTCAAGGTCGCGACTGTGTTGTCATCAAAGATCCATTAACGATGAAGTATTATCGTTTCGAAGAGGAAGAGTATATGCTCTTTGAGTTGCTGGATGGAAAAACCAGCGTGGAGACGGTGAAGGCTGAGTTTGATGCCCGTTTCACTCCGCAAAAGATCACGCTTATTGAAATCTATCAATTTATTAGTATGTTGCATCGTAGCTCCCTCTTGCTTTCGGATGCGCCTTTTCAGGGGCATGAGCTGTCAAAACGCGGTCGAGAAAATCGGAAGCGGGAGAGGTTTCAATCTTTAACCAATGTGTTGGCGATTCGCTATCGGGGATTTGATCCTGATCGCTTGTTAGGTTGGCTAAACAGTTACCTCGGTTGGTTTTTTTCAATGCCGGCGATGATTGCGACCTTGCTTTTATGGTTGGCTGCCATGACTCTGGTTTTTACCCAGTTCGAAACGTTTCAAAATAAACTGCCCACGTTTGCAAGTTTTTTTGATTCAAGTAATTGGATTTGGTTAGCTTTAGTTTTGGCTGTTACAAAGGTGCTCCACGAATTTGGGCATGGGTTGGCTTGCAAGCGGTACGGGGGGGAATGCCATGAAATGGGTTTGATGCTGCTGGTGTTAACCCCATGTCTCTATGTCAACGTGAGTGATTCCTGGCTGCTATCTAATAAGTGGAAGCGGGCTATGATTGCGGCCGCTGGAATTTATGTCGAGTTTATGTTGGCATCAATTGCGGTTTTCGTCTGGTGGTTCAGTAACCCTGGATTGGTCAATCAGCTGGCGTTAAATGTTGTTTTTATTTGTTCGGTAAGCACGGTCTTGTTCAATGCGAATCCCTTGCTTCGATACGATGGCTATTATGTTCTTTCTGATTTAACTGAAATCCCTAATCTTCGCACCAAGGCAAGTGCGATTTTGCAACGTGCCTGCGGGGCAATGTTTTTGGGGATGGAAGCACGGCCTGATCCATTTTTACCCACTCGTAGGAAATGGTTTTTCGCTGTTTACAGTGTCGCGGCAGCTTTGTATCGATGGTTAATTACGTTTTCAATTTTCTGGTTTGTCTATCATTTACTTGAACCCTATGGTTTTAAATTAATTGGGCAGTTAATTGCTCTCTCGGCGATCTACGGGTTAGTTGGTATTCCGTTTGTAAAACTGATCCGTTTCTTTGCAATTCCCGGGAGGTTAGGCGTGGTCAAACGAGTGAATCTAGTCGCTTCGGCGGTTGCCTTTGGAGTTCTCGCTCTCGGTGTACTTGCATTGCCGTTACCGCATTACGTTCACTGTAAATTCTACGTTCAACCTCAGAACGCGAGAAATATCTATGTCGATGTCGAAGGGGTGATCAGCGAGGTAGATGTCCAACCGAATGTTTATGTCCGGGAAGGCGAAAGAATAATTGAATTGACGAGCAAACAGCTCGATGTGCAATTGTCCGGAATGAAAACGAAGCTCGCTTCATCCTTCGTTCGTTTGGAAAATATACGGCAATCTGAAGCAGTGGACGCCGCATTCTCTCAAGGTCGGCAGTCTGCCGAGGTCGCATTTCGAGCTTCCAATGCAAGTTATGAGCGGAAGCTGATGGATCGAGAGAGGTTGTCGATAAGGGCGCCAATCGCCGGTTATTTTATTGCTCCGCAGAGGGTCCGTGAGCGAGATGATAATCAGGAAGGACTCGGGTTTTGGAACGGTACACCACTGGATCAAAAGAATCTTGGTGCCTATCTCAAGTCCGGGACTTTTGTGGGACAGGTTGTACCAAACTTGGAGAAAATGGAAGCTGTTCTTGTGGTGGATCAATCAGAAATTGAATTTATTCAACAGCAGCAAAAAGTTGAGTTATGTTTGAATCAAATTCCAGGAACCATTTTCCATTCAGTGACCGATCGGATTTCACCTAGTGAGCTTGTTGAGTTACCTCCCTCACTATCTGGAAAACATGGTGGCAGTATAATTGTTGAAACCGATAGTGAGGGGCGTCTGGTGCCTGTGAGTACCAAGTATCGAGTTAGTGTTCCGCTCGCCAATGCGGAACGCATTATAATTTCTGGGAGTACCGGCCGCGCCAAAGTCCGTGTTGGTTCTAAGACAATTGGGCAGCGAATTGTTCGCCTATTCAATGAAACTTTCCAGTTCGAATTGTAGTGTTAAGTTTCCCCAAGGC
>CALKNI010000113.1 GCA_938091115.1 uncultured Pirellulaceae bacterium
CATTGTTTGACGTGCAGGATTTCCATGATCGTTTGATCGAAGACCGCCTCTGTGAAAACGGAATCATGGGGAGGTACAGCGAGGCCGGTGCTGGGCCTGTAATTACGGATTGGAAAGTGCTCAATGAACCGATACATGAGACCGCTGCGTTGTTTTTCATTAGCAATCTCTTTGCGATGCGAGATCGCCAGGCTTGTGGATTTACTCTTTCTGAAGGTTCCGAGTTGGGATTTTTGGATCTGCACGGCGTCTAATCTAGGCATGGGACAGTACCTTGATTCTCGCTAAATCATCAATTAATCAGGTATACGTGACGCAGATCATTGCAATTCTGCCGAGTCTTCGGTAGTTTGTGAAAGCGTTTTCAAGAATGTTCTGCACCGTTCAATCTGGATTGACATGAAATTAATTTACCTTTCCACAGTCGTTTTATTGGGGGCAGTGATCGCCTGCTCAAATCAAGCCAAAATGCAAGCAAATAACCAGCCAATGCCTTCGGACAACGTACGGGTTTTTCAAGCCGAGGATCACACCGGTTCCAGTAAGAAATTTAAGACTGAGTCTGGTGATTCGAGCGTCGTCCTGATGGATGAACCGGGGTGGATATCATTCGATATGGACTTCGGTGTTGCCGCTCGCTATCGGGTTCAAGTTTTTGCTCAGGCTGCCGCTGACGCCCAGATCTGGGTTGAGGATTACGTTGATAACACAGACGGGCGAACCTACAACGTAACTGGTAACATCCCCGTCACCTCTACAGAAGCTGTTTCAGAATTCTATATTGAGGGTAGCCCTTTCAATAAAGGGGCTCACAAGATGAAGTTTCATGTCTCCAGCGGAAGTGTGTCGATCGACAAAGTCGTATTTACGCCGATGGTGGAGCATCAAATCACGCCGGAGACCCTAACTCAAAAGATGGATGGAGATGATTGGAAGTTAGCCTGGTCTGATGAATTTGATGGAGATGAAGTTGACGATTCGAAATGGACATACGACGTTGGAAACTGGGGGTGGGGAAACAATGAACTTCAGTATTACACGGTCAAGCGCAAGGAAAATGCCAGAGTTGAGGATGGCAATTTAGTGATTGAGGCTCGCAAGAACGATGATGGTAAAAAATGGACTTCAGCCCGTTTAACGACTCGTGGAAAAGTGAGTTTCCTTTATGGAAAAATTGAAATGCGGGCGCAAGTGCCCCGTGAGCGCGGAAACTGGGCAGCCGGTTGGACGTTGGGCGATAAATATCGCGACGAGATTAGTTGGCCTTACTGCGGCGAAATCGATATTCTTGAATCGGTTGGTTTTGAAGTCAATGACGAGACTGGAGATGGAATCGCGCATGCGACGGTTCATACACCGGCTTATTACTTTAAGATTAATAACCAGATCAGTAGTACAAAAAATATTCCCAACATGGCTGGGGAATTTCATACCTATGCCGTTGAATGGACGCCCACAGAAGTCAGAGGCTACGTCGATGGTGAAAAGTATTACGTTTACGACAAGAATGCAAATGACAAAGAATGGCCGTTTAACCAAGCTCAGAACTTGATTCTTAATTTGGCGATGGGTGGCGGATGGGGTGGTGCAAAAGGGTTGGACGCGTCGATCACTTCACAGAAGTTCATCATTGATTATGTTCGTGTCTACAGCAAGGAGTGATTGCCCGAAGCGGTCCGGAGAGCATCTTTGGCTTGAATTTTATCAGGCCAGAGTTTTGCAATCCGGAGGGAGGATAATTGGGGTCACCACTTACATGGCAGAAAGTTTGGCGTGACGTGAAAGTACCGGTTCAGTCGATTGCGTTGATGGTTTTCATCTGTTGTCTTCTCAGCAAACCTGAGTTTCTGAGCGGGGCGCTACAAACTCCAATTTCCGAACGTATTCTCGTATCTAATGCTCGTACCAGTCTTGGTACGCAGGCTAACTTAACGGCATCGGTTCGCGCGGGAGATTTGAATGCCGACGGTAAGTTAGATGTCGTAGTTGCCAACGGCAGGCATTGGCCGCAGCAAAATTTCATTTTTCTAAACCAGGGAAATGCCCGCTTCAATCAAGTTTGGTTGCTTGGAACCAATCAATCGACCTCTTACGCATCTGAAATTGCGGACATGGATGGCGATGGCGACCTTGATGTTGTCGTTGGAAACGATATGGCGCCGAATTTACTGTTCCTTAACAACGGAAGTGCGGAATTTCAGAAGGGTGTAGCGTTCGGTAATGTCTCGAGCGTGCGCAGCCTGACCTTAAGTGACTTGGATAGCGATGGTGATGTCGATGTTTTAGTGACGTGCCGTGGTCGCCAAAATTACTATTGTCTAAACGATGGTAAAGCAAATTTGGGAACCCCTCACCCGTTTGGTGAGCAGAGTGATTCGACGATCGATGTTGTTGTGGCGGATTTGAACCGTGATGGTTTCAATGACCTTATTCTGGCGAACCGTGACCAGCAACAGAATTTCGTTCTGTTAAACGATGGGAAACTTGGTTTTCACCGGAAAATTCCGTTTGGCACTGGCAGGGACGAGACGCGTTCGGTGGCAGTGGGTGATCTTAACGGTGATGGCCATCTTGATCTCGTACTGGCAAATATTGGGGAGCCGAATCAGATTTTGTTTGGTAATGGTGAGGGAGGCTTTGGCAATTCAAAATTGTTGAGCGATTCCGGTAACAGTTCCTACGCGGTTGCTCTGGCTGATATGAACCAAGATCAGATTCCAGATCTAGTTTTCGCAAACGCAGGCCAACCCAATACTATGTATTTGAATCAAGGCGATGGAACACGTTACACCGTTTCTCAATTTGGCTTGCCAGAGGCGAAAACCTACGGTTTGCTGGTTGCGGATCTTAACGGGGATGCTTATCCAGATGTTTTGACCGCCAATTCAAACGGATTGAATTGGGTTTATCTGAATCGTGCTAATCGCAAGATTAAGAATTAGATTCAGATTGGCGATCCAGGAGGAAAGCGTTGATCAACCGGTGATATCTAAGTGCCCCCCCGAATCAAACGGGCTACTTGGCGGTGCGTCGTGAGGAGAAGGTGGGAATTCATTTTTTCCATTTCCCTCCCGATCAGTTGTTTCGAGTGTGTCCGAGATCGAGGCATTGTCAGCCTGCAACTCTTTTGAAGCGTGTTGCGGTGCATTCCGAGACCGAAGCGCCTGGTAGGCTAAGGTCATGTCAGTGGTTCCATTGATTCCAGAGGTTGCATCTGTTTTCATGTTTGGATCCAAGTCGTTGTTAGGTGAGGCGTTGATAGGACTGGAGTTGGATAGGTTGGAGTAGGTTACATATTCTTATGGTGCACGGTCCTGACTGAGGAGACCGGTTTCCCCCAGTTGTTTTAGCCATCGCTGTTTCGTCTTGGGGTTTTCGACGGTTCCGTTGACTTCGATTTGCAAAATGCGTTCACTGCTCTTGTGGTAGAGTTTGCTAAGCAGTGTCTTGTCATACTTGTCGCGTCCAAAGACTGAATGAAACTGAAAGTCGAGGTCTTGGTCGAGATTCATTTTTCCGGTGCCACTGAGAGAAATGGCATTGCCGGTAAATTTCATCTGATCGAAGTTGATTTCATCCCCTTGGACATCGAAGCTGATATTCGCGGTATCAAAAGCGTGGTTGTCTTGAAGATTGAGAATTGTTAACAGTCGTAAGAAAATGGGAAGTTCGTAAATTTTTGCGTCATATATTTGAATTGCCCCACGACCTGCTTGAGACTGTATCCCCTCATAGTCTCCCTCGAGTGCGATTTGCGCGCGGCTTGTGCCTGTGATGTTTCTTGCGTCCGTCCCAAATTCTTTGCAAGATTCCTTCAGGCAGCCGTTAGTTAATTCTGCATCGAGTCGGTATCGATTGGTTCCTGCCGTTTCCATTTCGGCATTAAATACCACGTCGCCTTTATGCATTCGGCCTGTTATTGGCGGATAACTTGCCGGGCTGTTTTCAGGACCGAGTCTAATGTTATTTTTGTTACCAGCTAAAATGACATGATCGTCCAGCCATATCGGGCCATTGATTTCGGTTACTTGGTGGCCGTAGATCGAGATCGTATCAAGGGCGATTGTCCCACTGCATCGAGAAGCATTTTGATCAGATGTGCCACTCAGAGTGATAAAGCCATAGATGTTTTCAATCGGCATTCCGATCATCATTTTAGCGCCACTCAGATCAAATCGAACGTCTGACCATGATAATTTTGCCTGAAGAGGGCCCTCACCCAGGATAGTTGGTTGCCCAGGCTGGTTGGAAATTGGTTGCCGCCCTGCACTTTCAACCTTTAACGCGCCACTGACACCGATGATTCCCTGAAAATCGAGCTGCCTGATGGCAGGGGCAACCTCTTTTGGGACTGCATCAATAAGGTCGCCGTCTACTTTCAGTGATGAGACTTCCATTTGATCGATGTTGATAAACCAATCGTTATTCGTGTAAGCCCCGCTCCCTTCGCACCGGAGATTTGTGCGGCCATGAGTTCCCTGAATGTTGGTGAGCGTAACTTTGCCATCTTTTACATTGACCTGCCCTGTAAGGTCGTTCACTTCATAAGGAAACCAAACTGGGAGAATTGATATTTGATTAGAATTGGGGCGAATGTTGCGGGCCCCCATCCTGGCTGTGATTGCCAATTCGACTTCGGAATGCCCCGGTGGCAAGGTCATATCTACTTTGAGTTGATCCAGCGTTCCGCGAACGCGCAGGCTGTCCCAAATCTCTCTCAGTTCACTTGAAAGAGAATATTTTAATGTATCATCAAGAGGGATTGATTGGCAAAGGTAGGTTACGTCGAGTCCTTCGTCGGGGTTCCAGTAGCCATCGCAGGTGACTCTTCCCTGGTGGTTTTTTCCAGTAACGTTAAGAAACCGGTAATTGTTATTTTGGATTTGAATCAGACCATCAATTTCATTAATCGGGTAATCAAAATTGTCGTGTCGGATTGAGCAGTTCTTTAGTCTTACGTCGAATTCACGATTAACGTCTCCCTTAGGAGAATTTTTAAAAACTCGCCCCGTTCCACTGACTTGTCCCTGAATTCCAAATCGATTGATGACGGACGCCATTGCGGGATGGGCTTTGATTGCATCTCTCATCTTTTGATCGATTGGCAGGGCACCCGGAGCTGAAATATTGACTTCATAGGTCGGCGAATTGCCCACGCCGCGGGCGCTCCCTTTGAGCATAATCAGGTCGTCGCCGGAATTTGACTGCACAAAGAATTCACACTGATCATTGTTGAGGGTCACTTTCCCCCGGCAGTTCGCGATTTCATAAGGAAGTTTGATAAACGAAAACGACATGTCGGTCAAATCGGCATTGATTGACCGTTTCAGCGAGCTTCCATCGTATTCCAATTCGAATGCAATGTCACTGGTTCCCGATGGCGAAAATTCGTCACAAAATTTCGTGCAGTATTCCGGAAACCACTTGATAAGACGCTCTTGATTACTGAAATTGAAATTGTCAAGACGACCGTTCAATTTGCATTGTTGGGGTGCGAGTATGAATCCACGGTGCCAATAGTCGCACTTAAACTGCGCCTCGCCAAATCTTGCGGATGCATTTTTAATGGAGAGATATTCGTTCCCATGTACGTTGCTGGACTGAAAATTAAAGCTGCCATTTTGAATTGGGAAGGGAAGTCGATTGTCGTCAATTGTGAGTTGCTCAACCTCTGCGTCGATTTGGAGTTGAGGAATTTCCTCGAGTGTTGCAAGTCCTTGTGCTTCGACCTTTAAGTTGATTTTTCCGGAGACCGCCCGAAGTTCTTTCATTTGGTCTTGCATGTCAGTCGGCAATAATTTGATGAGGCCACTGGAGAGTTGAGCGTTCGTTGCGCTTAGTTTCGCTTTCCATTGCTTGGTGGGCGGATGGAGGAATCCCTGAAATGCGATTTTCGAAATTACTTTACTTTCAAACGCACCTTCAAATTGCTGATACTTATTGCCCCCGTTTAGTCGCGGGCCAAGTCTGAAATTTACATTAGTCAGTGTGATAGGTGGATTGTTAACATTTTGCTCATCAATCATTCGAATTTCACAGTCTCGGAATTCAATTTGAATTGGATTCTCTGAATCGGTTTTGGGGAGCGAATCAATAATGTTGCTGAAATCCCATTCGCCATTTTGATCGCGAACAAGTGTTATTTTAGCGCGTGTGATGTCAATCTTTTCGAATGAAATATCCGCGGCAACTAGCTGAGCCATTGAGATTGGGGCATGAATAAATACTTCGTAGATCTCTAAATGGGAGTGCTGCTTGGAGAGGTTGCCTGACTCTAGACCCAGACTAACGTAATTTAACTGAAGTCCCTTGCCCTCAATAAATCGAGCTTGCTCTAAGTCAAAGGCTAAGTCGGTACCCTGAAGAACTGCGCCGACTTTGGCGGTAATTTGTTTTTGAAGCTGACTCTGGACTGTCTGTTTAAAGAGCATGAAAGCCACACCGCCCACCATCGCAAAGACCGCAAGGAAACGTAACAGTCGTCCATACGAGGACCTGTTCCTCGGGGATCGTGATGCTGGTCGAAATGTGGGTTGCTGATAATGCACAAAATTCTCATCAAGATTGAAATCAAGCCGAATGGTAGTGTTAGACGGTAGATTTCAAAAGATGAGTTTGTGTTACTAGAGTCTGAGGAGGAATAAAAAAAGGGACTCCCGTTAGGAGTCCCTTGATTAGTCAATAAGTGCTAGCCCTTTTCCATCGCCGATTCAATGGCATTAAAAACGGGGCGACTGTAATTAGTGTCCGTCACTGAGGGATACTGGTTTGTAACCGCCTTTTGACTTGAAGTAGAACCACATGGCAATGTAGCAAAGCAACATGATTAGCGGGAAAATTGTCATACTGGCAAGTGCTTTTTGCCCACTTCCTTTTGAGGCTGCAGCGATCTCTTCACTAAGTTTCGCCTGTTGTGCCTCCGGTGCTTTGTCGGCTACTAATTCAGTGACCTTTTCCATGTTCAGAACTTGGTAAGGAATGATTTCGTAGATAGTTTTCTTGTCAGTTGGTAGTTCGCCCTCTTGAAGCGTTGCGACGATCGGTTGGACCGCTTGGATTTCCTTGTCGGCTTGAAGTGCTCCAATGTAAGGAAAACCGAGGGTACCTACTGCCAACATTCCAATTCCGGAGATTGCATTCAAAGTTAAAGCACCACCGCGAGGGGTTTGCTCAGACACAATTCCCAGCATGGTCGGCCAGAAAAACGTTTTACCAAGAGCGTACAAAGTTGCCGCTGCAAAAATGATTGCAACACCCTGTGCGAAGGAAAGGAACCAAAGTCCAGCGATTGCCAAGACGCAACTGAGCATTAACAGTCCCAGAGCCGAGAGGTTGTGCACGATTGGCCCGGCAAAGAAACGCAATACCATCATAATGAAAGAAGTGTAAACCAAAATCCAGCCACCATCGAATGTGACTACTGATCCCATAATGCCAGAGATCCAACCATCGGTTCCGATTTCAGTCGTCGCCAAGGGCATCATGATGAGGATTAGGACGAACATTAGCGGACGACCAAGGCTTTTGGTATAAGCTCCGAAAGCGACCACCATGGCGACTCCGATTCCCATAAAGAACATCTTGTTGCCTTCGGGAAAAAAATCCATCAGTTGAAGGGTTACAAGGAAGCCGACCGCGGCCGCGCCCAAAATACCAAATTCAGAGAGCATATCCTTGTAGCTCACGCCTGCTGCAACTCGTTCCTGCTTAGGGAATTCTACTTTGATTAACATCAGGAAGTAGATTATTGCTGGGATAGCAATCGTCGCTAGTTTGATGTTCCATGGAAGAGCACCCATGAAAATGACAAGTATACCTGCAATGACAAGTCCACCTGGCCATCCAGCATGTAGGATATTGAGCCATTTGGTTTTGTCTTTATCAAACATAGTCGCAACGACGGGGTTGATAAATGCCTCAACCGTTCCGTTGCCCAACGCGAGAATTAGTCCGCCCCAGTAGATTAGAAATTTGGCTCGTTCGGGATCGGCATCGATTGTCGACAAGGCAAAAACACCCATCACGGCCCAAATGAACTGACATGCAAATGCAAACATCATCGAAAATTTGTAGCCCACTTTGTCGATGATGAGACTGAAAATGATGATGCTCAAGGCAAAGGGCCAGACTTGAATCCCCTTGAATGCGCCGACCTGAGCAGGATCAAGGCCAAGGGTGGCGACGATACCAGCATCGTCTAAGAGAAACATCCGGGTAATGAATCCGAAAGCTGTGGTTATAAGTGCGATAAAGCAGCCCCAGAACAAAAACATATTTGTTTCGTTCTCAGCCTGACTCACGGTTGTGTCTGACATGCTTGGTTACCTATAAAATAGTAAAGTGGAAGCGGGCCATGCAAAACTCAATTGAATGATCGATGCAAGAGTTATTGATTCGCCCATTGGTGATTTGACTTTAGCCAAACAGTATAACCATCGAAATTAACCATTGAAACTAAAAACATTCACCTTCCCAAGGATTGTCTCTGAACCCAGCCGAGTTTTTGGAACATTCGCCCTTGTTTAACATCAACAGTTTGAAAAAACAGCTTGAGACGGCCTCGAAAACCTAGATTGGCTCGTTTTGACGAGTAAAACTAGCTCTTGATCCTGTTTTCTCAAATCGGATGTCACAGGGCAAATTGAGTATCTGGTCTTTGGGCTTAGAGAGTGCGGCGGAAATTTTGGACCACCAAGACGAACTCATCGCTTGTCTGGGCCATTTTTTGCGAATCCAAAGCTCCCGCAGCCAAGTTCGAATTATTAAATCGGATTCCTGGGTTAGTGTTTCACATTGAATCACGATTCGATTAGAGGATTCCTGATCGATAATGCGATCTAGTTGCTGCGAAGCTTCAATCAGAAAGCCATCCATCTCTCGCGCCTGATTTCCCAGCCGTGTGATCGACTCGGTCACCGCACTGCCGAATCGCTCTTTTAACACCGGTAGCAGCTCGTTTCTTAAAAAATTGCGAGTGTAACTTGAATCGAAGTTGGACTGATCTTCTTGTGTTTTTTGTCCAATTTCATGGAGGTATTGCATGATTTCAAGGCGGCTGGCGGCCAACAATGGACGGACAATGGTCAATGCATCGGTGGCGAGTCGTTTTGAGGGGATTCCTGCCAAACCGCTTATTCCAGTGCCTCTGAAAAAACGAAACAGAATGGTCTCTACTTGATCGTCTAGGTTGTGGCCCATTACCAAATAGCGAGCACCTGATTCGTTTGCCATTGCTTGGAGTCGCTCGTATCGAAAGTTCCTCAGATCCTCTTCCGATTGGCCACTTGTTTGGTTTTTTGTTGGGGAGCGCTCCAAAAATGGCAGATTGAGATCTGCTGCAAGATTAGCGACAAATTCGGCATCTCGATTAGCAGCGAGGCCGCGAAGGCCGTGATTCACGTGAGCAACGATTAGGCTTTCTCTAGCTGCGGTGGAAACCGACTCTGCGTTGGCCAACAAAGCTCGTAAAACGGCGACACTGTCGGGGCCGCCCGAAACAGCAACCAGGGTTTTGAATGGTGACCAATCAAAACATGGAAAAGCGAGGTCAACTTTTTGTTCGAGCTCTTTCAAGGGAGATAATTACTACTTTAAATAGGATTGATTGTGTTTTTGTTTAGTTTTGCTACAATACCGTTCGAAAGTCTTCCCGTAATTTTCGAGGGGACTTTCAAATGTAATTTTAACAGCTGACTTTGTGACACAACCCTAGGTAGGGTCTTTAAGTTGGCAATGAGCTAAGAAAATTGAATCGTTGGTATCTTTCCGAGAAATCCAGCACATTCTCCTACGGTAAGCCATGGATTTTGTCTATCTAATCCTGAGCGTCTTTTTACGGCTTTCACCAGCTGTGCGCAAATTGTTCCCTGTAATTTCCGGGGAGCGTCATCGCCCCTCAGATTTGGTCGACCTTGCTTTCTTGATTCCGTTGGTTGGATGGGTTTCGGTTTCGGTTCAACACCGCATGGAAGCCCGGTGGCTTTCCACGCGGGTGCTGCAGCTAAATGAATTTCATTGGTTGTCGGCATTGAATCGTTTCGACGAACCATGTTTGGATCGTAACTCTTTTCAGCGGGGGGCTCCTGTCTCCCGGCTGTGCGTATCGGACTTGGTCCGGCGGATATTTAAAGATCGTTTTTGATCTTAATCCGCTGTCATAAACATTCAAATCTTACTTGTTGCCGACCACGAGATCTGGTTCAGGATTGCCGTCACTCTAGATATTAGAGAGGGGTGGTTGATGTTAGCAATGACAACTCCCGAGATGATTTTTGCGGCCGTCGGTTTGGCGGTTGGCATTGGGGTAGTCCTATTGTACGGAGTAGCGATTGGTCGAGGGGCAAAAGCAAAAGCCCAATTAATTCTTGATGAAGCCCAGCGTAATGCAGACGCGAAAGTCAAGGACGCAGAAGTGGCACTCAAGGAAGACGAATTAAAACGTGAGGCAGAAGCGGAACGTGCGCTAAGTAAATCGCGGGAAAAAATTCACCAACGTGAGCGGCAGTTGGATAAACGCGAGTCCGGAATGCAACAATTGGGCGATGATTTGAAAAAGCAGGAGCAATTTATTGAGTCTTCTCAACACCGATTGAAGATTAAATTGGAGCAGATCGGCCAGACAGAAAAAGATCTTAACGATATTCTTGAAAAGCAGCGCCGTGAACTGCATCAGATGACTGGGCTCGACAAAGAAGAGGCCACTAAACGTCTTCTCAAATTGTTGGAAGATGAGCTTGAGGATGAAGTGGGCGGGCGAATTCTCAACCACGAAAAACGGATGCAAGAAATCTGCGAGGAAAAGTCTCGCGAAATTCTCATAATGACAACGCAGCGTTTTGCGGCAAGCCATACTTCGGATCATACGACTAGTACGATCGATATTCCTAATGACGATATGAAAGGCCGGATCATTGGGCGAGAAGGCCGGAACATCAGGGCCTTTGAGAAAGAAACCGGAGTTGACGTTATCATTGACGATACCCCCGGAGTGGTAATCGTAAGTGGTTTTGATCCAGTCCGTCGCGAAGTTGCCCGGCTCTCTCTTGACAAGTTAATCGCCGACGGGCGGATTCACCCTTCTCGAATCGAAGAGGTTGTCAAAGAGACGCAGGCAGAAATGGATGCATTAATCCGTAAAAAAGGTACGGAAGCCGCTCAGGAAGTTGATGTCCACGGGTTGAAAAATCCAGTGCTTGATTTACTGGGTCGGCTCCATTTTCGAACAAGCTATAGTCAAAATGTTCTGCGGCACAGCATCGAAGTCGCATTTATTGCTGGTTTGCTGGCGGAAATGATGGGGCTCGATGGGCGGCTGGCCAAGCGGTGTGGTTTGCTGCACGATATCGGGAAGGCGGCGGATCACGACATGGAAGGCGGGCATCCAAAAATTGGTGCGGATCTGCTGAAGCGTTACGGAGAAGGCCCAGAGGTAGTTCATGCGGCTCTTGGGCACCACGATGAGATCCTCGTCGAATTTCCTTACACGGTAGTCGTAGCGACAGCGGATGCCTGCAGTGCCTCACGCCCGGGAGCCCGGCGCGAATCTCTGGATCGGTACATTAAACGGATGGAAGAGCTGGAGCAAATTGCGAAAGAGTTTAAAGGGGTCAGGCAAGCGTTTGCCGTCCAAGCCGGGCGGGAAGTTCGTGTGATCGCTGCTGCTAAGGATGCGGACGATTCAAAGGCCGCTAAAATTTGCAGAGATATCGCAAATGCCTACGAAGAGCGTCTTTCATACCCTGGCGAGGTCAAGGTGGTTGTCATTCGTGAATCTAGATTTACGGAGTTGGCGCGATAAGAAGGCTGCAGACGCGTCGACTGTCGAATTTCTTCTTAGCAGAGGTGAATTTTCGCAAGGTGACTGTGGGCTAATTTTGTACATGATATTAGTATGAGAAGTCTCGCTGCAGATATCTTTGCAGAGGGCAATTTTAGAAAGAATTAAATCTGTGCGTATTCTGTTCATTGGTGACGTCGTAGGTAAACCGGGTGTCGAAATCGTGTTGCAGGCTTTGCCTGGCTTTCGCCGCGAAGAGTCAATCGATTTAGTGATCGTCAATGGTGAGAATGCTGAAAACGGTTCCGGAATTACCCCGTCGATTTATCGAAAGTTGATCGGGGCTGGAGTCGACTGTATTACGCTTGGTGACCATATTTACCGCAAGAAGGATATCATTCCGATTCTTGAGGAAAAGGATAACATCGTCAGGCCGGCGAATTATCCGGCTGAAGCGCCCGGAAAAACTTGGACCGTAGTGAAAGCTGAGAATGGGCGGGAGGTTGCGGTATTCAGTTTGATCGGAAGAGTTTTCATGAAACCGGTGGATTGCCCTTACGCGAAGGCCAATGCCATACTCGATGAAATTCCCGAAAGCGTTAAAATTAGATTTTGTGATTTTCATGCGGAAGCCACCAGCGATAAACAGCTGATGGGACGTCATCTCGATGGCAGGGTGACTGCAGTCTGTGGAACGCATACACACGTCCCTACCGCGGATGAACAAATTCTACCCGGGGGCACCGCCTTTATTTCAGATGTTGGGATGACAGGCCCGCACGAGAGTATTTTGGGGCGGAAGATTGAGAAAGTGCTCAAGGCGACGATTACGTTCCGGCCAATTCCTTTTGATGTGGCGACGGGGAACGTACAGATCTCCGGTGTTGTGATTGATCTCGATCCAAAATCGGGAAAAGGACAAGGCATTCGTCGTATCAAAATCAACGAAAAACAGGCGGCTCAACTGGAAGACGAATACGAGGACTAGTTCCGATCGTAAAAGTGAGGGCGTCGACTCTAATTCGTCACCAATTTCTAGTTGCTATCATAATCAAGCGAGCGTTTTGCTCACTTAAATGCCCTTGTTTTACCTTTTTCATCTCGCTAAGCTCTCCGCGACTATAAACGTGATTTTTTCAGCGGGCTATCGCCTCGATATTGAGAATGGGATCAAGGATGAGCAAAGTTACCGGCGGCAGACTGGGGATACGATTCGCTACCTGTGCGCTAACGATCGTAATTCCATTAGCAGTCCTTACAACTTCTACCGGTTGTATTCAGCAAATGGCGCAGTTGTTATACGTGATCAAAGGTCACAAAATACCGCCCAAATTCGCTGGGTTGGAGGGTAAGCGGGTGGCAGTTCTCTGCCTCTCAGACGCCTCAGCCTATGGTCCAGACACTTTGACCTATTCAGTTGGCAAACACGTGAGTGGGAAGATTGCCAGTGGCGTCAAGAACGTTCAAGTTGTGTCGCCGGGGAAAGTCGAGTCATGGATTGATGAAAATGGCTGGGAAGAATCCAGCGTTGTGGCAATTGGTGAAGAAGTCAATGCAGAGATGTTGATCGTGCTTGAAATAGGATCTTATTCGATTCACGACGGAGCAACTTTGTATAAAGGTAAGGCAGATTTAACGGTTACTGTTTACGATATAGAAAAAGGTGGGCTAGTGGCTTTCTCAGATGGACCTGACCTGTTTGCATTTCCTGAGAATGGGCGCCCTCGGATTCAAACCGATAAACGAAAATTTGAGGCATTTTATCTTTCGCGGCTTACAGATCACATTTCAAGATTGTTCGTTGCCTATGATAAAATGGATTCGTTTGCCGAAGACGCGATGATGAACTAGTCGAAGGGATGTTTCGTCCTTCAATCCAAATATAAAAGCCCGTGGTGTCAACCACGGGCTTTTTCGGTTTAACCTATAGTTTGGGCGGTGGCCGTTTGGTTTTGGGAACCGCATTCATTCGTGGTTGAGGGATCCTTGGCTCGGCATTGTTATTATTATTATTGTTGTTGGGCCCAGCCTGACGAGGTTGGGGAGGCTGCGTATAGTCTTGCTCCCATTTCCATCCAATTGGCGTTTCAAGTTCCCTTTGGGCTAGAAGTGCCCAGGGAGTTCCCGGATGTTCTTCAATTACGCGGTTAAGGTATTTATTTGCTTTTTGCAATAATTTCGTATCTTGGCTTCCCGTTTGCACAACATCTGCCGGCACCAGAACCCAAGTGTTATTTTTGGGAGTCTTCTTATCTTTGGGCGGGTCGAATTTCAACTTGGTTTTAATTAAGGCGAGCATTGCATTGTAAGAAGATGCCCGGACTTTGGCGGCGATGGCGCGTCCGATCGCAAGATCGAATCCCGCTTGCCAACGAAGCGAAATTTCATCCGGTCGCGCTTCTTCACCTACTTTGAGCATCTCATAGAGACGATTGATTTGCGGTTCAACAATCGCAGCAGTCTGTTGAGCAGCACTTACGTTAGCAACAAAGGTTGCCTCGTTTAATTTTTCAAAACGAAGAACGGGGGATTCTAGAGTCCCGGTTGTTGTAAAGGTTGCAGCCTTCACCAATGCTGACCGTGATTCGCTGGCTCTCAATCGTGCGAGGTAGGTTTGATTGGAAACGTAGTCTGGCTTATACCTCCGCATAATCTTCGGGTCGAAGAAATGCTGAAGCGAAGCAGAATAACTTTTAGTCTCCCATTTTTTTACACGACGATTGGTGTTTCGATTTGGGTGAACCGCAAAATAAATTCCACCGGTTTCATAACTTAAACGTGTTAAGTGAAACGGTCCGAAACCAGAATCGATCATGTCCAAGTCACCAAAGGTGCCAGTCGAATCGAGTCGAAGCCGCTCGGGCATAATCGATTCTGGCCCCTGCGACACGAGCGCCCATTGAGTGGACTGGTCGAATTCAGGATCTGGGTCAACCCATTTAACTTCGGTGTTCGTTCTACCGAATGGAGCTGGAACGCCAACAACGTAAACTGGCATTTGATGCTGGTTGCAAATACGGATTGCGTCATCGACTTTATTTTTATCGTCACCAGCTTCATCGGAAACGATAATCAGCATCACATTGTTCTTTGGTTTTCCGGTAGTTTTATCGATTCGGCGGTAGGAAGCATGATCCTTTGCCGCAGCGATTACCGTCTCCATTACATTTTCAATTCCACTGGAATCCCGCTTAATGGATTGGATGGCTTCTTTGATCGTCGTCAAGCTTGGCGTAGGGTTCTTGAGAAGGGGTTTGATTTCAGAACCGAATGCGTAGACCTGGGTAAGAAGTGGTTGTTTTTTGTTCTCGAATGAAGCGTGTCCCGCGGCTTGGAGGATCCCCAATTCGTCGTAAATTCGGTCGAACCGCTGAACGATTTCTTCACGTTGTTCCATCAAGCTCGCGGATTGATCGAACATCCAAACCACGATGGTTTCGCGTTCCTGCATTGACATCAAGATTTCCTGCGTCATCCGGTCAACAGCGCCAGAAGCGGCTTTGACGGAATTTCCGACCGATCCTTTGACCGGAACAATTGCCATGCTCTCGGCGGTCGCTTCGATAAAGTCATTGTCGGTGACAATTTCGGCAACATCTCGTAACTGCATCTCGAGATCAATGGTGTCCTCAGAGATTGGATCAACGATCGGGGCTTGCGCCGCCGCAGTTTCAAATCCGTCGTCGCCGTCTGCGCCGATTTCTTCGGTAATTAATTCGTCGAATTGGATTTCCATTGGAATATCTTCTTCGACGACTTCCTCGACGGGTTCATCGATCATCAAGCTAACCGCCTTGACGGATTCTTCGGGCATCATGACTCTTGCAAGAAAGATGATGACCACGAGGTGAAAACCAAGACTGACGATCCAAAATGGAATTTCGCCGTCGATAGGCGTATCCATTTTCCCTGTTTTTACTTGCCACCAACGGCGCATACTGCGGATGCTCAACTCAATCTCCAAATACGGGGAGAGGGTAAAACGTTTTTTCTAACCATTCCATGGTATATCTTAGCATTTTCCGCAGTGCGGCGGTCTTTGACAAGGGAAATCCCAGCCTATATTCCGCGAATTCAGCCTTTAAAGGGGTGGATTGTGCGGTCGAATATCGACGAATTAGGGGAGATTAGGCGAAATCTATTATTGTCGAATAAATAGGAGTTTAGCAGAAGTTAGGTCGACACATCTCAATGTGGGAGCAAAATGCAAATTCCTTTGCAATTTGCTATGATAGATAGCCTAAGATTAAGTGTCGTTAGTGCCAATTTCAAAGTCTTTTCCATTTAATGCTTATCAACGGGGCGAAATAGCCGCTATGCAGAAAACCCACCCACTCCTAAGTCAATTTCTCCACGATTCACTCAAAATTACCGCCTTTTGTATCTTCCTGTCAATTTCGACATTGCAGTTGAAGGCGGCAACTCCTTTGGGCGATTTGATGTTTCTCCCACCAGTTCAGGGAGAAAAAATAGAGCGGCCTGGGAATACCGCTTCCGAAGACGAATTCGAAATTCCCAAGTATGAACACATCATTCTCGATACTCCCGATGGAGTTCGTCTGAGGTGTACTTACTTCGCTCCTCCCAAGCTCAAAGATGCCGAAGCGAGTGTTTCAGCGACACCCGCAATGCCATTTATTTTGCTGCATGGGTGGGATGGGGATCGCCGTCAATTGCTCAAATATGGCCTTTATCTGCAAAAAGCGGGGCACGCAGTCATCGTTCCCGATCTGCGTGGTCACGGTCAAAGCCTATCAGTAGAAGGTTTGAAAAAACCTCTCGATTATAAAAAATTTCGAAAACAGGAAGTGATGTCCGCCCAAAAAGATATTGAGCGCTGCAAAAAGTTCTTAGTGCAAAAACATAACCAAGGGGAAGTGAACATCGACCTTCTCTCCCTCATGGCTGTTGGCGAGACATCGGTTTTGGCCGTACAGTGGGTTTTAAACGACTGGTTCGCATTCCCTTCTCATAATCCTCAAGGCATTAAGCAGGGGCAGGATGTCAAATCTTTGATGTTGGTTTCACCGGTCAAAAAATTAGCGGGTGTTTCTATGATGAACAATATACAGCATCCTTTATTCACCAGTGTGAATGGGACAGAAGCGATGCCGATGTTGGTCCTCTGGAGTAGCTTCGAGAAAACGGCGAAGGAATCCGCAGAAATCGCCGAGATCTTAGGGAAGCACCGGCCTGATAATTCAAAAATCGAAGACCAAGCTGAGAGAATGAAGGCAAGCGAGTTAATAACAATCAACACTAAAAAGAGTCGACTCTCCGGTGAAGAAATGATGGAAAGCTCAAAAGTTGCCAACCTATGGAAAGCGATTACTTTACAATTGTTCGAAAACAAGGTTGCGGCTAATGCGGAAAAATTCCCTTGGATTACTCGTAAAATCGATGTTGAGGATGACGAGTAAGTTCGTTCGCCACTGGAGGGAATCACGACCTAGAGACGTGACGCTTTAAGCTTCCCGGTAAAGGTCACCAGTAAAGATTTCAATCAGGGGAGGTGGGTAGTAGCAGGCGAATTGTCCCGCGACACGATCGACTCCTAATAAATTTGCGAACGTGTCGATTTGAAGGTCCGCGGCAGTTATTCAAAATTAAGAATCGGTCGTTGTTTCAGGCTATTTGATTGTGGGGATCCTCAGTTTGGTTCCCGGCTTAATACCCACTGGGCTCAACAGGTTTTGTCGATTGGCCAGGTAGATGTCGAGATAGAAGTCCGGTTTCCCAAAGTATGCTGTGGAAATGGACTGCAGTGATTCGTTATTGCGAACGACATGCTCTTGAAAATCATTGTAGGATTGACTTCTCGCACGGATGTCCTTCAATTCTTCGGTTCGTGCGGTATTGAGTTTGAATGGAATGCGGCGTCGGATGTCGACCTCCGGCAGTTCTTCGATGTTAAAAGTTAAATTGATCGGAGGAGAATTGCCTGTAGCCGTGTTTGCCAACTCTTCCTGTTGGCGTAGCGTGCTCTCAGCAAGCGCGGTCGGCGGCTGTGTGAGAGATTTAATTTTTGTGGATTCACGTGGAGCACCGAGTAATTGAGGTTCGAAGTCGTTTGCGGTAAAGGTCGACTCAAACGGCTCAATTGTGGGGCTGTCAAGCGGTTCCGAAAGCGGCGTTGAGGGAACGGATTGGACAATATTTTGGCGGACCGAAGGCTGACGCGAGGTTTCATTGGCGATCAAATTCGAACCCTCTTGTTCCATAGAATTTCGAGTACGATTCGAAAAGGCTTGGCGCGGTGATTTCGGTGACGGTTGCATTTTGGTAAATGCGTCCGCAGCATCGGCGAAATCAGGAACATCATTCTCCTGGGCAATTCCGGGAGTGCCAATCTTCTCTAAAAGAGAAACGGTGGGATCGCCTACCGCATTCGAATCTGAAGAACTTGGTGATGGCGGGGATTGATCCTCCCTGCGAAGCCCTAAATCACTCGGCGCGGGAAGCGCGGGTGGTTCAGTGATTGAGTTGCCCTCGAAGGAATTATTAGGGAGATCGAGCCTTGGCTTTAGAGGCCTCCGCATCATGCCCATTTTTGCTGGGCGTTTTTCTACAAAAGCTAAGTCCTGGATCGCTTCATTTGATTTTTGATCAAATGCATTTTGCTGAGCTAGATCTATCTTCTCGCTTTCAGGACCCGAAGGGTGAGTATTGACGTAAACGCCAAACCCGAATGCAATTCCGAGGCAGACAATACTAATTGCAATTTGTTGAAATGAACCCATCAACGTCTCCAAGAATATAGCGAGTCTATTATTTGGTAAACTACCAAACTCAATCCTCTTGCAAGGTGCTCGAGGATAAATACGCCAATCCATGGCAAGTTAATGTAACCAATGAACTATTGCACACCGTGAGTGAAAGACATGAACTAACCTTGTGGTCAGAGCATTAGGGGTGTTTTCGAATGCTGGATTTTGGGATCAGGTAAACTTTTCGGGCTTTCTCGTTGTCCCGTTGCTCTGCGGGGAGGCGGATGTTTTACCGGGGCGTCTTCAAAGGTAGGCCCAATTGGTGCGTTGAAATGCGAGTATCGTTGACAAAAAAGAGCTGCCATTGTGAATGGCAACTCTTTTTTTAAAAGTTTAACCTACTCCAACCGTTTTGATTGGAAGTAAGGTGCCCTCATTTTGATTTTCTAGACCGTTTCAGGATCGACTTCACCCGGATTCAAACCCACGGTATTCATCAGCCAAAGCAAGGCTGGTGAAGCGATGAAAATCGAACTGTAGGTACCGACGAGAACGCCGATCACGAGTGCGAATGCAAACCCGTGAATCGCATCGCCACCGAAACAATACAGGATAAACACAACGATGAAGGTGGTGACGGAAGTCAGGATCGTTCGGCTAAGTGTCTGTGAAATACTGGCGTTGACAATGTCAGCAGTAATCTCGGTCCGTTTCCCGCGTACTTCTCGAATCCGGTCAAAAACAACGATTGTGTCGTTTAATGAGTAACCGATGACCGTTAGCAGCGCCGCAATGATTTCGAGACTGATCTTGAACTCTATGATTCCTAGAAATCCAAGTGCCCCAGCAACCCAATGGCTGATTGCAATCGCACCTAGCACAATTAGAACGTCGTGTATCAAGGCAATCACCGCTGCCAATCCAAAGGCGACGTTTTGGAATCGAATCCAAACGTAGGCGATGATTCCCAGCAGGCTTGCAAAAATTGCAACGAGTGCCTGAACTTGAGTCTTGCCAGCGATCTGTCCACCTACTTTACTTGTTGTTGGAAAGTAAGGTGTTTGATTTAACTTTTGACTCCAGGCGTCGATGATCGCGTCGGCTTCTTCAGCCCGAGACACTTCCATTGTAACTACCCAGTTTTCTGAAACGGTTGAGGCGGCAGACTCATCTTGCTCAACATCGTCAGAGTCGACAATGATTTGTTCTTCCTCCAACTCCAATTCAGCGGTTTCCGATGCTTCGACCAGCATGTTGATGAGTGATTTTCCAGAAATTCCTGGCGTGACCTTGAGAGTCTTTGTGACCTTCTCAGGTTGAGCAATTTGATTAGACTCCGGGGTGTTGGGCTTAAACTGAGTAGTGTCCTCGGTGGTTGGCTCTTCTTGAGTTGAAGTCACTTCAGAATTTTCAACTGGTGTGTCTGTTTTCGCCGTTTCCGGTTTGGCTTCCGGTTTCTTTTCAGTTGCTGGTTTCTCTTCAGGTTCTTCTTGCTCAGTTTTTTTGACTGGAGTCTTTTCGGATTCCTGCTTCGCTGGTTCCTGATAGGTGAGCATGAATGAGGAAGCCGCAGTGGCCACAGGCGTCAATCCACCAGCTTTCCAGTTCATGCCTGTCTTGACTGGTTTTTCTGTTTCAGTCTCCACAGGTTTTTCTGGTGTCGAAGCCGGAGTTGAATTGGTAGCTGAGTTAACGACTTCTACGTGGTTAAGCTTCAATCGCCCTTCAAATACCCGTGCCAGGATGTCTGCCAATTCATCAAATTTTTCTTGAGGCGGACCTTCGTAGGCTGGCAGATTACTGTCAACGCGAAAGACAGTATTTTTCTTTTTAGCGTCATTCTGCTGAAACCCCGTCACTGAAAATTCGACACTTTCACCGTTGTGAGTTTCGTTAAGGTCATCCAATTCTTTACGAAGGGCT
>CALKNI010000114.1 GCA_938091115.1 uncultured Pirellulaceae bacterium
AACAAAATTCAACTCAGAATCAGTCGAACATGTTTGAAATCAAAGTCCCCGAATTTGGCGAGTCAATTCAGGAAGTTCAAGTCGCGGCATGGCTAAAGCAGCCTGGCGACTGGATTGAGAAAGACGAGGACATCGTCGAACTCGAATCCGAAAAAGCTTCCCAGGCACTTAGCTCGGAACGAGCTGGTATCCTTCAGCAAATCAAAGTTGCCGAAGGGGAATTTGCTCATATTGGCGACATCCTTTGTGTTGTTGAGGAAGGTGAGAAACCGGCTGGAACCGCCGGCACTGCTTCAGCCACTGCCGGTGGAAGCACCGCTGTTGTTGCCGACCCGCCGGCTGCGACCACAGAGTGGATCATGCCGGCAGCCGAACGCGTACTCAGCGAGTATCAAATCTCCGCGGATGCAATCACACCCACCGGCCCCGGTGGACGCCTGCTAAAAGAAGATGTCCTCAATTACGTGGGAACCAAAGGTCTTAAGCCGACCGAGTCGCAACCGGCTCAAACTGCGCCGGCAAGCCCCCCGCCCAAACCAAAACCTGCTCCTGAACCGGTCGCAATCTCAACAACGGATTCCGCTGAGCGGATTGAAAAATCGGTTCCGATGAGCATGATTCGCCGAACCATCTCAAAGAGATTAGTCGAAGCCCAGCAAACAGCTGCCTTGTTAACAACGTTTAACGAAATCGACATGCTGCCTGTAAAAGAACTTCGTTCGAAGTATAAAGACGCTTTCTTGAAAAAGCATGGCGTTAAATTAGGATTCATGTCCTTCTTTGCAAAAGCGGTCGTCGAAGGGCTCAAGCGTTACCCCGCAATCAATTCCGAAGTTCAAGGCGATCGGGTGATCGTCAAGAATTATCACGACATCGGTATCGCGATTGGAGGCGGTAAAGGGTTGGTCGTGCCAATCCTTCGGAACGTTGAAAACATGAGCTTTGCAGTGGTCGAACGGAAAATCGGTGAGTACGCGGCTTTGGCTCAGGCAAACAAAATTGTCCCCGACGATTTAAAAGGGGGGACCTTTACAATTAGCAACGGCGGCGTCTACGGATCGCTGCTCTCGACACCGATTGTTAACCCGCCTCAAAGCGGAATTCTTGGTCTGCATACGATTCAAGACCGCCCAATTGCACTCAACGGCGAAGTCGTAATTCGCCCAATGATGTACGTGGCCCTGACTTACGACCACCGAATTGTCGACGGTAAAGAGGCGGTCGGTTTTTTGAAAACCATTAAAGAAGTGCTCGAAGAGCCCGCGCGTTTATTCCTAGAAGTATAAACGAATTAAGTCGATCCTAAATCTGGATTTGGAAGTCACGAATAACCACATCGGTTTTATTCCAAATTTTTGCCGCTCATCCTAAACCTCATAGCGATACAATATTTAATTATGGCTGATCAAAAATTTGACCTAATCATTGTTGGAGGTGGTCCTGGTGGGTACGTCGCCGCAATTCGTGCCGCACAACTGGGACTAAAAACGGCTGTCATTGATGAGAATCCACAATTCGGTGGGACTTGCCTCAGAGTTGGCTGCATTCCAAGTAAGGCCCTGCTTGAGTCCAGTCACCTACTCGTGGAAGCTCGTGACCACATGGTCGAACATGGAATCACAGCTACCAAACTGACCGTCGACCTCTCGGCGATGATGAAGCGAAAGTCGAAAATTGTTGACACTCTCACGGGTGGAATCAACATGCTTCTCAAACGAAACAAGGTGACCACTTATGTCGGGCGTGGAAAATTAGCTGGGAACGGACAGGTCGTTGTCTCTACCGATGACACTTTAGTTGCTGAAAACATCATCGTTGCAACTGGTAGCGTTCCCATGCGTCTTCCCGGAATCGAGTTTGACGGCGAATTTATCGGGGATAGCACAACCGCTCTCAGCTACCCCAACGTTCCGAAACAATTAGTCGTGATCGGTGGTGGTTACATTGGTCTCGAACTCGGGTCGGTCTGGAGTCGGCTTGGTTCAAAAGTCGTTATTCTTGAAGGCATGGACCACGTGCTGCCTGGTCTGGATCAAGAAATTGCAAGAACAGCAAAACGGACTTTCGAAAAACAAGGGCTGGAATTCCACACCAGCATGTGGGTCGAAAGCGCGAAACGCGAGGGCAACAAGTGCGTTGTGAAATGCAAAGATGCTGCACCAATTGAATGCGACCGGGTGCTGGTCTCGGCAGGACGCGCTCCCAACACAGGCGACGTTGGCTTGAAAGAAGCTGGCGTTGAAATGGATCAGCGAGGGTTCATCACCGTCAATCAACACCTCGCCACGTCCGCCCCCGGTGTCTTTGCGATCGGAGACTGTATAGGCGGGGCAATGTTGGCCCATAAGGCATCCGAAGAGGGAATCGCCTGCGTCGAAAGAATAACTAACGGAGCCGGGCACGTCAATTATGACACGATTCCTGCGGTTGTTTACACTCACCCCGAGATTGCAATGGTTGGGAAGACCGAGGAACAACTCAAAGCCGAAGGAACCTCCTACCGGAAAGGCTCATGCCCCTTTGGCGCGAACGGACGAGCCAGGGCAATGGGTGAGGCCGAAGGGAAAATTAAAATTCTCGCCGATGCTCAAACCGACCGTATCGTTGGAGTCCATGTAATCGGTGCCCGGGCAGGGGATTTAATCTCTGAGGCAGCTGTGGCGATGAACTTCGGAGCCTCCAGCGAAGACCTCGCCAGATGTTGCCACGCCCATCCAACGCTTTCGGAAATCATGCAGGAAGCTGCACTCGCCGTTGATGGCCGGGCAATCCACACCTAATCCCTCCTAAAACTCGCCTTGCAAGATCCCCTTAGACGAAGCGTTTTTTGGGAAACTGCGATCGCAAGTTTTATCGAATTCCCGAGTGCTAGCGTGCTAAACGTCTGGACTTAATTCTTGGGTTTTTCTAACTTTCCGGCTAACGATACGTTCCTGGAGATTGCGTTAATGAAAGACCGCGCCGTGAAACATGCAAAATTTGCATTGCTGTTCGCAATCAGTTGCCTCGTAATCCCTCAATGCAACAACTCAAATTTATTGGGGCAGGACTTTCGAATTGACTCTCAGGTTTACGTCGATGGAAAAAGTTCACCAGTCTCTGAGAACATCACGCTCTTTTCTGCTGGGGTTATCTATGACTTCCAACTATCTGACAACGGAGAATCCGAGACAGAAGAAACCGTCATCTTTAATAGGCGTCAGAAAACATTTACACTTTTAAATCACGCAAATCGAACCAAACTTGATTTGGTTGACCTAGAACTACTTTCAATCTATGAAGGCGTTCGCAAAGAGACTCGACAAGATCATCGTTCAAGATTTCTAACGGATGATTCATTCGTCGAGGATATCGATCTGAGCGCGAACTTAGTCACGCTTTCTAGCCCTCAAATCGAGTATCGCTATTCTGGATCACAGCCAGCAAAAGTTTCTATTCTTGAACAGTACAATGAATTCCTTCATTACTTCACAATGCTCAATGTTTCTGATCCAACCAAAGTCCCACCGTTTGCTCGGATGGAACTAAACAAGTCGATCAAACGCCTTGGATGGATCCCCACCGAAATCCGAATCTCCGTTGAACAGAACAGCCTATTTCGAGAAGCGTTCAAGGCTAAGTCGAAACACACTGTGAGATATCAACTGTCGAAAAAAGACCAAGCCAGAATTGAATCGATTAAAAAACGCTGGTCACAATACAAACCGGTTTACCTTGCAGAGTATCGTGGTTTCAAAAAAGAGCCAAAATTAAAAATACCTGAAATTAAGCCGGTCTCTTTTGAAGAAGAGATTTCCAACGACCAGCGAAAGAAGAAATAGTCGAATTGTGTAACTTTTTTCACCGCATTAACCAATCAATCCTAGTGGTCAAGTTAACCGCCAACGCTTACTTCGGTTACCGACGTGGCAAAAAGAAGGCGGGTCTCCCCCGTTCAAAAAAACGGTTTAGAACAAATAGGGGATTAACAATGTTGAGAAACATAGACAAGGGGGCGTTGAACGCCTCAAAAACTAGTTTATCCGGCTTTTTTCCATTTTGCTTGCGTTCGGTATGCCTTCATTTAATAATGAGTTCACAGAGTTCCAAGGCAAGTGATTTATTTTCCAATAACTAGATGAGTTGTGCGAAACTCAAAACGGTTTTTGGGTTTTCATAGATGACGGAAAACAGTTGGCTGGCGTGGATCAATCTCTCACTTTGGCCAACCTTCCAGCGAACGCTCGGGGCAAATTTAGTTTGCAATGAGCTTAGCTGACTTGTTTCTACCTTGGAGATTTCGATGGTCAAAATCCTACACAAAAAGTCTGGGAAAGTTTTACTTAAAGCAAAGAACGAGTCCCTCCGTGGCCGTTTGCTTTCGGGGCACGACCTTGCGGGTGCCGACTTTTCTGGCCAAGATTTATCCGGTTGCAAATTTACCGGTTGTAATCTCTGCGATGCAAACTTCTCTGGTTGCAACCTCTCTTTCGCCAAGATTGACAACTGCGTTCTGCGCCGTGCAGACTTCTCTAATGCAACACTGACCAAGGCAGATCTGTCAGACAGCATTCTTGATGCTGCCGTCTTTTCCCGATGCATTGCAGTTGGCGTCCAATTTCGCCACGCGAAATTAAACGGCGCGGATCTTTCGCATGGCAACTTCACTAAAGGAGATTTTTCTTTCTCGGAGGCACGTGCCAAGTTTGATCATGCAACACTTACAGGTGCGAATCTTTTTGGTGCCGATTTTTGCAGTGCTGATTTCACTCAAGCTGATCTTCGCAACGCAGACATGACTGACGCAAAAATTGCCCGAGCGACGTTCACCTACACAAAGCTAGAAGGTAGTATCGGAGCCAACGGCCGTCCCTGGGGATTCTCGGTCAAAGCCCCACAGTCCAAAAAAGCGTGGTGGAAAGTCTGGGACAACGCCGCCGTATAAACTAAATTGCAAAATGAATAACGATCACGCCGAATCCAGAAATGGTTTCGGCTTTTTTAAAATTCGCCGTTCTTTGCTGCAATCTTTTCCCAGTTCTGTTGTTCAGAAAAAGTAGCGAAGATCTTTCGTCCAAACAACCGCTCCTCTCAAATTTCCCGAATCTGAGAACCCAGTTATTTTCAACTGAAAGCGGAATTAAGGGAAAATTCTTTAATTTGGCCACTGCATAAAAAAATCTAAAAAACATCTCCGACCATTTTGATACGCAAATTGGAGAGCTAACTCACTTTCCGATGATATAAAACCGATATTGCCAATATGCAGCACGCGGTTCATTGGTGCGTCAGAATGGCACGTAGGTAAAACAGGGGCAATAAGGTAAGATTTTAGGTTTCAAATCCCTCCAAATTCAGCCTGCAACTGGTTCTTCGAGCCAGGTCTCTCCAGTCCGAAAACGGGATTCCTCCATTTGAACGATGCTCATGGCAGAATTCAATTACTAAGAATGGCTGAAGGAACCAGCAGTGGTAAACGGTGAGTCGGATAATTCGAATCAACGCCAGTGGCTCGACGTCAGAGTCGAAGGCGTTGGTGCTGCGTATCGAAAATCTCATCCCATAGCTTGGTGGCTTTCCTTAATCGGGCCCTTTTTAATCAGTGCCCTGTTGCTAGGACTCATTGCTCTGATCCTGGGATCTGATGTCGCCTACAGTTATGCCACAGCAGCCCTTTCGGCTTTCCTATTTTTTGGCCGGTTCATCATCCTGATTGGTCAAAACGAACCGAATTCTGATTCAATCTTTTTTCTTAAACACCTATCCGCTTTGAACCTATTTGTCATGTTGACCTACATGGACACAATGGTTGCGATGTTCGTCGCTTTTCATATAGGAATTATTTTCCGGCTACCCTGGATTGGTCCGAGAATCCAAGGCATCATTTCCGACAGCCAATTCATCCTGAGAAAACAGCCATGGATTCGCCGGACCGCCTTTATTGGATTAGTTGGGTTCGTAATTTTTCCAACATCGACAACCGGTAGTGTTGGTGGTTCAATCTTTGGAAGACTCCTCGGAATGAAACGGTGGCGAGTTGTGGCCGCAATTTTGGTTGGTAGCATTCTCGGCAACGGGTTGATGTTGATATTCTCCAAACAAATCGGAAAGTACAACGATAACTGGACGCTTAAATTATTTGGCGTGATCTTAATGATCTTGGTCTTGTTCGTTGTCGAACGAAAATTCCAGAGCTTGAAGGCAGAATACATGGCTCAGGAAGAACTCAACGAAAAACTGGAACAACGCCCTGGGAATCTTTCGCCCAGTGAACCTCCTACTGACGAAAAGAAGCAACCAGAAGTGACTTCCGAAAGTAATGAATAGAGCAGGAGGGAATTCTTGAGTAAGTCTCGGTCAACGCCATCTCGCTGGAAGCAACTTCAGTCCGACGTCATTCACTGCTCTCGCTGCCCACGGTTGATCGACCACTGCAAGACCGTCGCTCGAGAGAAACGCCGAGCTTATGAGAACGAAAATTACTGGGGAAAACCAGTACCCAATTTTGGAAGCCCTCGAGTTGGACTGCTCATCGTCGGGCTTGCCCCGGGTGCGCATGGAGCAAATCGAACAGGTCGCATGTTCACCGGAGATCGAAGCGGAGATTGGCTTTACCGAGCGATGCAACGGACTGGCTTTGCGAATCAACAACAATCAACCAATCTTCAAGATGGGCTCAAGTTAATCAATTGTGCAATCACCAACATTTGTCGCTGCGCACCGCCACAAAATAAACCATCGCCTGCAGAGCTCAAAAACTGTTCACCATACTTTGCAGAAACGCTGGAACTCTGTGATCCAACGGTCCTATTAGCTCTTGGCGGATTGGCGTGGAACGCCACACTTCGTGAATTGATTCAAATTGGCTGGTTCGACCGCACACCTAGGAGACCTAAATTTGGGCATGGCGAAAAAGTCCCCCTCAACAACAATCGGTTTTTACTGGGCAGTTACCACCCTAGTCAGCAGAACACGTTCACTGGAAAACTCACAAACCCCATGCTGAACCGCGTATTTAAAAATGCAGTCAAATTAATCAACCAAAATCGTTCGGAAACGGAATGACAAAGTTTCCGAGGTGGGGTTTAATAAGAAGTAAACTCAGTACCGGAGCATTGGCCTGTTTAATCAATTCGACGACCTGATTTTCATGATTGCCGATTAGTCAAATCCTGAAAAAAGCTCACTCCCAAATTTCCGGGCAGTTATTACTGCCTTCCTAAAAAACTGAAAAGTAGCATTGTGACAACAAATCCTTCCGAGCCAGATTCTGATCAGGACCCAAACGATTTAGTCCCGCTTCCCACCTCGCAAACTTCATCCGACGACAATGAAAACGATCTAGTAGAAGCGTCAATCGTAAAGCCCAGCTCGTTCCCCCTTTCAAAAACTGGCATCGCTGCCTGGCTTCTGGTGACTTCCATCACTTTTCTGATGTTCACTTTGGTAGCTTATTCGCAACTATTTCCTGAACAAGAAATCGGCGGTGACGCCACTTCAGGTGAGTTGATGACCATGCAGATGCAAGGAAAATTGATCGTTGGACAGGAACAATTAGCAGCATTTGCTGACGCGCCAAAAACCGATTTCAGCCAAAGCTTGCCTGAACAATTGAATACGGGAAGCTACGAGCAAAGACTTAGCTATGCCATCCTCAAGGGAGAACTGGAAGGGCCCCAGGCTGCGACGGAACAGTTACTTAAGCTTGACAAAAAAGTCCTGAAAAATAAAGACGTGTTAACGTTAACCGAAGATCAAAACAAACTACGAGAGCTAATTGGAGAACTGAACGAACAGTATTCGCAGGGTATTTTCGATTCGAATGACATCCTGCCTTTGGCTGATCGTCAATTAGTTGAATCGCGGCTTGGCTGGATCGGTCGGCTCGCAATTTTACCCAAGGAATCGCCACTAACGGCAAAACGGCAAACGCTGGAATCCGAAGCCCTCACCATGCTAATCTTGATTTTCATTATTGCTGTTGCTGGACTGGGGATTGGAGTGGCGAGTCTAATTTCATTGATCGTTTTAGGAATTAGATTCAAAAAAAGGAAGATGCTGCCTAACTTTGAAGTTCGATTCTACAATCACAACATTTACATCGAGACCTTCGCCCTGTGGATGATACTTTTCTTTGGCAGTTCACTTGGCAGCTCTTTTTTCCTAACAACACTCGAATTGGCTCCGGCAAATTCGCTATTCGTTCAACTGCTCATCTTCTTTGGCTCTCTGGTTTGTCTCGCATGGCCGGTTTTTCGGGGAATCCCCTTCTCACAAGTCCGCAAAGATATTGGCTGGACTTGCTCGAACCCAGTCAAAGAAATCTTAAGCGCAATCCCGACCTACCTCGCAACACTTTCCCTGTTGCTCCCCGGATTTTTAGCAATGTTTATACTGATTGCCTTGGTCTCATCTTTCCAGCAATCACACGAATTCGGAAGTCCCATCACACCCGGACATCCAATTCAAGAACTGATCGCTGAGGGAGGCACCAAAATGATCTTGATGATTTTTCTAACTGCGTGTGTTGCCGCGCCAATTGTTGAAGAAACTGTTTTTCGAGGGATTCTTTATCGACATCTACGGGATCTCAAATCTTTTTCGGCGCGGTGGATGAGCGTTCTTTTCGCTGCGGCGATTAACGCGATTATATTTGCCGCAATTCACCCACAAGGAATCTATGGCATACCCGTACTCGCGATGCTTGCGATTGGCTTCTCACTTGCCAGAGAATGGCGCGGCTCGCTCGTAAGTTCAATGGCAATGCATGCGATACACAACACGCTCGTGACTTGTATCTCGCTCGTGATTTTGTGATCATAGAAGCTTCGGAGCGCTTCAAACACGCACGGGTTTGAGCACATTCGCGCCCCTACCGCCCCTAACAAAGATAAATGACCAATGGCTCAGATTAACGACAACTATTTAAAACTTCAGGCAGGCTACCTATTCCCCGAAATCGCGCGACGCGTGAACGCCTTCTGCGACTCCCACCCCGACGCTGACGTGATTAAGATGGGAATCGGCGATGTTACCCAACCACTTTGTCCCGCCGTCGTAGAAGCGATGCATAAAGCCATTGACGAGATGGCTATTCGAGAGACCTTCCGCGGCTACGGGCCAGAGCAGGGCTATGCGTTTTTGCGGGATGCGATTTCAAAAAATGATTATCAAGATCGCGGCGTTGAAATCCAAAGCGATGAGATTTTCGTTTCAGATGGATCGAAATGCGATTCAGGAAACCTCCTCGACATTTTTGGAAGCGACAATGTGATTGCGGTTCTCGATCCAGTATACCCAGTGTATGTCGATACCAACGTCATGGCTGGACACACCGGTGAAGCTGATGCAATGGGACGTTATGGCAAATTGGTTTATATGCCGGTCACCGCCGAAACGAATTTTGAACCAGCGCTCCCTACAGAGCATGTTGATCTAATTTACCTTTGCTACCCGAACAATCCCACAGGAACCGTGGCAACCCGTGAAATGCTCGAAAAATGGGTAGGCTACGCCAAAGAACACAATTCGATCATTTTCTATGATGCTGCCTACGAAGCATTCATTTCCGAAGAAAATGTTCCCCGTTCAATTTTTGAAATCGAAGGTGCCAAGGATGTCGCGATTGAACTTCGTAGCTTTAGTAAAACTGCTGGATTCACGGGGACTCGCTGTGCATTTACTGTGATCCCGAGAGGGCTTGTTGGCAAAACAGCCACCGGTGACTCACATTCGATTCACGCGCTCTGGAATCGAAGACAAAGTACTAAATTCAATGGAGTCTCGTATCCTGTCCAATGCGGAGCAGCTGCCGCGTATTCACCGGAAGGACGAAAGCAGATCAATGAGCTAGTAGCGTTTTACATGAACAACGCCAGATTACTTCGCGAAGGTTTGACAACAGCAGGATTTCAAGTCTTTGGCGGAATCAATGCACCCTACGTCTGGCTAAAAACCCCTGGTGAAACTAGCAGTTGGGATTTCTTTGACGAACTGTTGGAGAAGTCTCATATCGTTGGAACACCCGGCAGCGGCTTTGGAGCTGCTGGAGAGGGCTACTTCCGCCTGAGCGCGTTCAACAGTCTTGAGAATACTAAGACTGCTATCGAACGTATCCAAAAATCAGTTGCGACGAGCGTCTAATGATCTGGTGGCTTGTCCTCCGCTGACGGCCGACACAGATACAACTCTAAGGAATTCGGATCGAGCTTTACTGCGTTGTTGTGGCACGGACTGCGCCCACCGAGATTCCACCGTCAACTAAAATCGTTTGACCGGTCATATACTGACTGGCATCCGAGGCAAGCAACAACAGCGGTCCTGCGAGATCGCCGGGGGCGCCGGGACGTCCTAACGGAATCCGTTCACACAGATAATCAACCCACCCCTCCTGTTCGTACATGACTTTATTTTGTTCAGTCTTGAACCATCCCGGAGCGAGACAATTGACTGTAATTCCGTCTCCGCCCCAATCGTGAGCCAAACTCATCGTAAGTTGCTTCGTTCCGCCTCGGCTTGCTCCATAAGGCCCAAGACCCGCATAGCCGGCAACGCAGGTGACAGAACCAATATTGATAATCCGCCCATATTTTCGTTTTGCCATGTGTTTAGCAACTTCCTGAGCAACGAAAAATACCCCTCTTAAATTCGTATCGAGGACTAGATTCCAGTCTTCCCACTCAACATCCGCCGCTGGCTTACGAACATTGCACCCGGCATTATTGACCAAAATATCTATTCGGCCAAACGTATCAATCACTTGTCCAATTGCGTCTTTGATACTTTGCTGATTTCGCACATCTAATTCAATTTTGGCGGTTCGCGCCCCCAAAGCTTCAACCTCTTCGCTAGGACCATCCAATGAAGCCAATGTACGACTTGTCATCGCCACACTCGCTCCAGCAGTTGCTAATGTTTTGGCAAACCCAAGGCCGAGACCGCGACTTGCCCCCGTAACTAAGGCAACTTTATCTGATAAGTCAAATGACACTGTTTACTCCAAAAATTAGGTTGTTTTTCACACAGATTCCACAGTTTTCAAGCCCTGTCGATAGCACTCAACACCCTCTTTGGTTATCTTGTTAACCACTTTAACCCCTCGTTTATCCTTGGATTAGTCGCAAGCCTGATCCTTATATTATTGCACAGAGATTGATATGAAAAAACGCTTACTAATTCTTGGTTTCATTTTTGGACTTGGACTCTGTGGTGTCGGTGGTTTTTATTATTGGCTAGACCAGCAGGTTCCTAAAGGGGACCAGAACTTCGTCAAAGAGCCAGCGGCTCCCGACGAAAATGCAGCCAAAGGGCAGATGATTGCACCTTCAATGTAAAGAATATTTTACGCGACACATCGATGGTTGGTATTTACGGCTGAACCACAACTTTCAACAGTTCCGGCTCCTGATCGTAAAGTCGCTGAAAAAATTCCGGCCCCCTTTCCAGGCTAGTTACCTGACTAATCAGGGGGCTGACTCTGATTTGCCCCGAGGCCATCAACTCAATGCAACGCGGGTACTCACCGCTTGAACCGCAAGACCCTACAAGCTTGAGCTCTCGAGTCACAACCTTCTGAAGCGGCAACTCAACATTCGGTTGCAAATTTCCAACAAGCCCAACCTGCCCACCGAGTCGGACACAGTCGATTGCCGTGCGAAGCGGTGCTGTTTTCCCAACGACTTCCATTCCAATGTCGACACCCACCCCATCGGTAAGTGCGAGTACTTTCGTTACGACGTCCTTGTCAGTGGCATGCAGACTGTGGGTTGCCCCCAACTCTTTCGCAAGTTTCAATTTAAACGGATCGATATCAATTGCAACTACTTGCTCACACCCGAAAACCTTCAATGCCTGAATCACCAGTAGACCGATCATCCCCGTCCCGACTACCACCGCGGACGCACCCAATGGAATATCGAGTAAACTAGCCGCATGAACCGCAACCGAAACCGGCTCCACGAGAGCCGCGTGTTCAAAGGAAAGATCATCAGGTATTGGGTAAACGATGTGTTCCGGAACCGAAACAAACTCAGCAAAACAACCTGACTGACGATACGCTTCGCATGATACGCCCAGCACTCGACGATCGGCACAAAGATTGGTGCTACCGTCGGTGCAAAGTTGACATCTTCCACAGGAAATCATCGAATCAAAAGTCACGCGTTGCCCAATAGAAAACCGAGAAACTTCTGCACCTATTTCGGTTACAGTACCCGCTGCCTCATGTCCCATGACCAACGGTGGAATCCGGCGCCCGCTACTTCCATCGTAACCGTGAACGTCACTGCCGCAGATACCACAAGCCTTGACCGAAACCAAGATATCACGAGGCCCCAATACAGGCTTTTCAACTTCGACCATGTTTAGGTTTTGATATTCAGATAACAATAAAGCGCGCATTCATACCCTTTGAAATTTCAATAAGAATCATCAGACAAAACGGAAGGTGCCCGACAAATTGTAAGACGTTCAAGCTGCCAACTCAATCATCTCATTACGAAAGAAAATCAGGCAACAAATCATTCAATCCCATTGGCCTTCAAATGTCGCTGAAACCATGGATTAACAGGTCCTTTCTTTGTCGCCGCGTGATACTTGGCATTTCGACGAGGCAGTTCCAACCGAAACCGAAAAATCAATTCTGCCTTCTCCGGATCACCCGCGAGGTTCTCCCATTCATCCGGATCGAATTGGTGATCATAAAGCTCCTCCTCTCCATTCTCATATCTGATATACCGATACCTCTCGGTGCGAAGAGAGTGATTCTTCCGAGCATAGGTGGTCAGAGCTGAAAACCTCCACTCCATCGACGGGGTTTTCATTAAAGGAATCAAGCTTCGCCCTTCATTAGACGCTTTCGCGGGCAGACCGCACATTTCAGTCAAGGTCGGATACAGATCAATTAATTCAACCGGCTTAGACAACTTCTGACCGGCAACTTTTTTTCGCAACTCAGAATTACCGGGAGGCAAAATCACGAGGGGAACTCGTGTCGATTCCTCCCACAAACTATGCTTACTGACTCGAGCTTTTTCCCCCAGATGGTAACCATGATCCGAAAATAAAATCACTACCGTATTTTCAGCATATTTGCTTTGCTCCAGCGATTTCAATACTTTTCCAACTTGGTGGTCGACGAAATAGTTACAAGCCAAATAAGCTTGTACACACTTCTCAAACTGCTCATTGTTATTGGCTTGTAGAAATTCGAGAGAGGGATATTTAGGAAGTTCATGAATCTTCAATCCAATTTCGGGAACATCTTCTAAGTCATTATTCATGACTTTGGGTAATATGATTTCATCGAGAGGGAACGGCGAAAACCATTTCTTAGGTACATACCAAGGGACGTGGGGGCGGTTAAATCCAACTGCTAAAAAAAATGGACGATCATGTGATTGGGTTAAGATCTCGTTTGCCCAAGCTGCCGAACGATAGTCTGGCATTTCCTCATCTTGATCAGGAAATGGCCCCCAGTCAGTTTGAGTTCCCGTGTAGGGTACATCCGGTAGGAAATAGTTAAACCTAAGCCCTTGCGGCGGCTTTGGCCCCGAACCCGCGAACTTACCTCCGTAATGATCAAAGGCGGTTTCGGGCCGATACCCATGCGTGACTTTACCGACAGCAAACGTTTCGTACCCATTACGGGAAAAATATTCAGGCAACAACTGTCCCTTGAAAAATTTCTTATCGCCAGCCATCAAGTTGCCGGCGGGCTGTTGATAAACGCCGGTTGTGTGAGGGTAGAACCCGGAAAAAATTGATGCACGCGATGGACCACATATCGGCCCCTGGCAATGAGCGTTTTCAAACAGCACGCCGGCCTTGGCCAGTCGGTCAATGTTGGGCGTCCTTGCCTGCGGATGCCCAGCCAGACAACCAACCCAGTCATTTAAATCATCAACGATGATCAAAAGTACGTTGGGATGCAGCTCGTCCCCTGCGACCTTAAAGGGGGCTCCTCCAAACCACAGTGCAACGAAGCAAACACACAGGATAATTCGGACCATAATTCCAACTCATTGAATCGAGAACAACCGCCCCAATTCAATTCGCTGCCGGCGCAACCTCTGAGATCACGCAGATTTCGGTTTCATTCGGAGCCACTACCGTTGTATTGTTACCGCTCGGCCAACGAATTTCCAGGTTTGCAATAGAATCTCCAACTGGAATTCCAATCGATTGAGTTGCCGAGTTTTGACTTGAAAAACCCTCTCCCGCTTGATTTTGAATCAAAATCTTTTTACCGGAGGCATAGACCACCAATACCCGAGCACCAATACCGTCTCGATTGCTCAAATTAGCGGTAGCTACTGAGGAATTGTTTCCACCTTTCAAACGAAATTGAAATGGCCGATTACCTGCGCGAACCGAAGACATCTTGTTTCGGAATAGTTTAAACCGGGGAGCGTTAAGCGACATCAAAGCGATATCTTGCCAACCGTCCCGATCAAAATCAAGCGTTGCAAATGAGCGGCCATCTGCCAAGTCATCCGCCCCGCTAAGCAGCGTAATATCTGTGAAATTATCACCAAGCTGCAAAAACAACCGATTTCGCTCCCGACCGCTGAGTGAATTGCTAGTAAATTTCAAACCGTCATCCGAGAGGTCACCCGACGCCTTGGGAGGCGCTCGAACGATCACGTCATTCACATACCGCTGATGCTGCCAGAGATCATTCGTTTTAAAATCCTCTCCCTGAGTTATATCTTCGCGTACGACCGTACGCCATAGACACGATCACAAATCAACCTCCGTATCGATCTCCGGAGGCGCCGTATAAAAACCCGTCGGCACATAAAGATCTAGACGTCCGTCATTATCAAAATCAGCCCATTGTCCGCCGTAGGACCAACCGACTTGGTTCACGTGAAATTGATCGTCTTCAGCGCCCGCCCGCTGTTCAAACTTCCCATCAGAGTTCACAAACAAAAAGCAACCAGCAGCAGCGACTTCTATTCGAGGATCGACCGAACCAAGTTTCTTGACGATTCGACGACCAGCTTTGGAAAACATATTGGAAACATAAAGATCCAAGTCACCATCGGCATCAAAGTCACCAAAAGATGCCCCCATCCCAAACCCAACCCCTTTATTCACTAAAGCAGATTCTGTAATTTCAACAAAAATCGGTTGGCTCGCTCCTCGGGGAGTATCGTTACGCAGCAAGGCGTCGGGGGCAAAATCATTGCACACATACAAATCGTCATCGCCATCGTTATCGATATCTGACCACACCGGCTGGTAGGACCGGCGCCATTGTGAAACGACATCATCAAATGGAACGCGTTCCAATCGCCCATTCCCTCGGTTCATCAGCAGAACATTGGCTGTCCCTGCCGTTCCAACCCACTTTTCGCTTGCCTCTTTTTTCTCAAGATAAATCTTACGCTCTTCTTCACTCAAGAAGTGATGCTCAAAGGCAGTATCTTTTTTACTCAATGGCGGATAGCTACTCATGTAGATATCCACAAGACCATCCCGGTTCACATCCGCTGCGGCTATTCCACTGGTAAAATACTGTAAATCCTCACCGAGGTCCGATTGTGTACTCGTTACGTCCTCAAAAACACCTTCGTTATTTTGAAAATACCGCGCGGGCTCTAGCGCATGTCCCATCAATAAGTCTTTGTCCCCGTCGTTGTCCAGATCAACAAACAACACACAATTGACGAGGTACTCAACCTTCAACCCAACGGATTCAGCCACGTCTACAAACGTTCCATCCCCAAGATTTTTTAGCATCTGAGTCGGCCCCCAGCGAGCCGTCAGGAAAATGTCATCCCAGCCATCATTGTTAAAGTCAACAACCGAGACAGATGGGTAAACATGGTCAGACGTCATCGTCGTCCACTTTGAATACTTATTTTCAGGCAAGTCATAAACGCCAGTCTGTGCGGTTTTGAGAATAATCTCATCCAGAAACGAACGTTGGGCATTTGCAAGCGAACCGGGGTCTTTCAAAACATCCCCCAAAACCTCTTCAAACAGAGGTTGCCGGGAGCGTTCAATATAAAAATCTTCTTGGGTCCATTTTCTTAAGACCCACTCTCCAGCTTCCTTTTGAAACTCCAAAGACTGATAAGCCTTCAAACCGTAAAGCCATGTAGAATCGTCCGGTGCTGATTTCCCCCTCGCCTCGACTTTCGTGTTTATGACGAAAACGTTTTTGTCACTCTCCGAAAAATTACCAGCGATGGCTCCAAACTTCATAGTCTCCCATTGCGCATTTAGCGCCATCGCAGATTGCCACGGATCAACCGCCTGCTCTACCGGTGATTCAACAATAGGCCAGTGCCCTACTTCAACAAAATCAGCATGCTTCGAATCTTGATGAAACACCTGATCAGAACTGGCCGCGGCCAATCCAGAAACACTGACACAAGTCGACAACTCCGGTGGCAGCGGGAGACTCGGATCCTGCGAACGCAATTCGTACCACGCCGCAATCCGACTCAATCGAGGAGTCAAATCCAGAATAAGGTCTTCGCTCTGGATCAAGTCACTCAAGATTGCAACCTCTGCAAGATTCGTTTCTTTGGCCGCAGGTTCAACCCAAGTCTCCTTCTCTCCAACGCACCCTTGATTCGACACAAGCGTAAGCAACACTAAAACCGCCACAGACGCGAAGTTAATGATGGCTGCATACCCAGCAAGAACTACTGACTGATTATTCATCGTTCACTTCCTCGATCGTCAAGATTCCAGAAACACTCGGTTTTACGATCTCCGTCTTCACTCCCGACGGCCAGCGAACCTCGACTCGTTCCACTGAATCTCCCTCCGGGACACCAATCATCTTTACGTCAGAGTTTTGACTCGCAAATCCCTCACCTGCCTGCTTTTGAACGAGCAATTTATTTCCAGAAGCAAACGTAATTAAAGCCGTTGCCCCAATCCCATCTCGATTACTCAGATTTGCAGATGGATTACCAGTTCTTTGACCTCCGACCAAGCGAAACCGGAAAGACGAATTGTCGGGGTAAATTGTCTTCAATTCGTTTCGGTATAGTTTAAACCTTGGCGAGTTTAACGACATCATGGCAATGTCCTGCCAACCATCCTGGTCGAAATCCAAAAGGGCGAAAGACCGTCCATCAGCAATATCATCCACACCGCTAACTAATGTAACATCAGAAAAATTATCTTCATGCCGCAAGAACATTCGATTTCTTTCACGACCGCTGAGTGAATTACTTGTAAAACCCCATTTTTGTTTTACGCGGGAACCGGCCCCCTGAGCGGAATCTACTAGAACCCGATTTTGGTATTTCTGATTCTCCCAGCGGGAGTCATCCCGGAATGAATCATCTTGAGAAGGATCATCGCGCACGACCGAGCGCCAAAGGCAAGATCAGGTATCGACCTGAGTGTCGATTTCCTCGGGCGCCGTATAAAATCCGGTTGGCACATACAGGTCTAATTGACTGTTGTTATCAAAATCCCCCCATTGCCCCCCGTAAGACCAACCCACCTGATTAACGTGATATTGGCCTTCTTCGGAACCCGCGGTTTGCGAAAACTCACCGTCTTCATTAATAAACAGAAAACATCCAGCCGCAGCGACTTCAATTCGCTCATCAACCGAATCCATTTTTTGGATAATCCGCCGCCCCGCTTTGGAAAACATGTTGGACACGTAAAGATCAAGGTCTCCGTCGCGATCAAAATCTCCATACGAAGCCCCCATTCCAAAACCAAATCCTTTGTACGTTAGTACAAAGGATGTCACGTCCACGAATACCGGTTGCGAAGCTCCCCGAGGCGTATCGTTTCTCAGCATCGAGTCAGGTGCAAAATCATTACACACGTATAAATCGTCGTCCCCATCATTATCGATGTCGGCCCAAACCGCCTGGAATGATCGGTGCCATTGGGCTAACTCTTCGTCATAAGGCACCCTCTCCAGACGACCGCCGCCGCGATTCATCAACAACACATTAGCCGAACCGGCAAGATTCAACCAGCGATTACTATCAGCTCTTTTTTCCAGAAAGCGCGAGCGTTCCTCCTCATTGAGAAATGTCTGTTCGAAAGATGCATTTTCCTTATTGAGTGGCGGGTAGTTACTAAGATAAATATCGATCAAACCATCTCGATTTACATCGGCAGCTGAGATCCCACTCGTGAAAAACTGCCTTCCGATATCGGACTTTGTTTTCGTAACATCTTTATAAACGCCGTCTCGATTCTCTAGGTATTTAGCCGTCTCCATCGGCCGCCCCATGATTGCATCCTTGTCACCATCGTTATCAAGATCGACAAACAAAACGCAATTCACAAGATACTCTTCGTAAAGCCCGATCTCTTTGGCAACGTCAGCGTACGTACCATCTCCCAAATTCTTCAACATTTGAGTAGGCCCCCAGCGAGCCGTTAAAAAAATATCTTCTAAACCATCGTTATTAAAATCCACAATTGAAACTGAAGGAAGGATATTGTCAGAGGTTAGATTCGTCCAAGGCACGTACTCAGGAATCGGTAAAATAAACCCACCCTTGCTCGACGACTTCAAAATAATTTCATCTTTGAATGACCGCTGAGCATTACTAAGTGCTTTCTCATCGGGAAGCACCTCACTAAGCATCTCGCGAAAAAGAGGTTGCTGAGTTCGCTCAACAAAGAAATCTTCCTGAATCCAGCTGCTCAAATCCCAGGTTTCACCTGACTTCTTAAATACAATCACCTGATGGGCTTTCATTCCTAGTGCCGCTCCAGAATCAGCGACTCCGCGCCCCTCAACTTTGGTGTGCATAGCAAACTCGTCATGGAGATCGTTCGTAAAATCTCCAGCAACCACGCCAAATTTCAGTGTTTCCCAGGCGACATCCAACCGTTTCGCAGATTCCCAAGGGTTCTTCGAGGTACCTGTTGATTCGCCCATCGGCCAATGAATAACCTCCAAAAAACTCGGCTCGCTTGGATCCGAGTGAAACAACTTAGCTGGATCTTTGTCTGCAATTCCGACGACTGAATCGCAGCTTTTCAAATCTTCCGGCAATTCATTTTTCAGTCCAGCGGAATTCTCTTGAAACCACAAGGCGAGTGCATTCAATCGCGGTGTGAGGTCAAGTAGCAGATCCTCACTTTCAATCAGGTTATCAACACGAAGCCCTTCTTCCGTAATTACAGTCTGCCCAACTTCATTCGAACCATCGACAGGTGACGTCTGCTTTTTACAACCAAAAACAGAGCAACTAATACCTAGCACTAAAAAGACAAACCATTTTCCACCATGAGCATCCGCTCTGTTGGGCCATTGAAGAGACCATCGCAACATATCAGTTTAGCTCCTCAATGAGAGTAATCACATTTTTATCTGGGGAATCGACAGTCGATGTTTTTCCCGATGGCCACTCTACAAAAATCGAAATTACTTCGTCTCCGGCTGGTATCCCCACCGAGAGAATTTCAGAATTCTGGGACGCAAATCCTTCGCCACATTGTTTATGAACAACCATTGTTTTGCCAGATTGATATTTAACATACACTTTCGCCCCAATTCCATCTCGATTCGTTTTCCCAGGCTGAACTTCTGCGGAAGTTGCAGAACCGCGAAGGCGAAAACGGAGGGAGCAATTCCCAGGATATAATTCCTGCATCTGATTTCTATACAACTTGAATCTTGGGTTATTGAGCGACATCAACGCAATGTCTTGCCACCCATCCTGATCGAAATCCACAACTGCAAATGATCGCCCATCCGCAGTATCATCTGCACCGCTGACTAGCGTAACATCGGCAAAGTTTCCCGCACTGTTCAAAAACAGACGATTTCGCTCATTACCGCTCAGTGAATTACTCTTAAAACTGAATTGCTGCATACGTCGCCCACTCGGGTCACCCTCGGCGGGCATAAATATCTGATCTTTATACTTTTGCGTTTCCCACGCGGAAACTGCTTGGAATTCCTTCTCTTGGCTGGGATCTTCGCGCACGACCGAGCGCCAGAGACAGGATCAGGTATCGACCTCGGTAGCAATCTCAGCAGGTGCTGTGTAATATCCCGAGGGAACATAAAGATCTAATTTGCCATCGTTGTTGAAATCTGAAAACTGCCCACCGAACGACCAACCGACTTGATGGACTTTAAACTCCCCTTTTCCCTCGCCCGCACGCTGCTCAAAACCACCATCTTCGTTGACGTAGAGGAAACTCCCTTTCGTCGCGACCTCGATTCGCTCATCAACTTTCCCTAATTTATCGGCAATCCTACGCCCCGCTTTGGAGTACATATTGGAAACGTAGAGGTCGAGATCACCATCCTGATCAAAATCGCCAAATGAGACGCCCATGCCAAAACCGATTCCACGATTGGTAATCGCTTCCTCTGTGACATTTACGAACACTGGCTGATCCGCACCGACTGGCGTATCGTTTCTCAATAATGCATCGGGGGAGAAGTCATTACAGATGTAGAGATCATCATCACCATCGGAATCAAAATCCGCCCACGCCGACTGAAACGAACGTCGCCATTGGGAAAGATCATCATCATAGGGTACTCGCTCTAATCTCCCCTCACCTCGATTCATTAAAAGCACATTTGCTGAACCTGGAAGATCAAGCCAACGATTCAATGTCTTTCTTTTCTCATCATAAATCTCTCGCTCTTCCTTCCCGAGAAAAACATCTTGAAATCGCTGGGACGCCTTATTCAAAGCAGGGTAGCTGCTGAGATAAATATCCAGTAGTCCATCTCGGTTTACATCTGTGGCTGAGATTCCGCAAACAAAGTATTGCTTTCCCAGATCGGAGTGAGTCTTGGTTACATTCTTGAAGATGCCTGACTCATTTAAAAAATACTTTGCCGGTTCCATTGGGCGACCAAAAATTGCATCCTTATCGCCGTCATTATCAATATCTACAAAAAGCGCACAATTCACCATGTACTCTTCGCGCAATCCAATTTTTTCGGCAACGTCAATGTAAGAACCGTCTAGCTGTTTCTCTAACATCTGCGTTGCAGCCCAGCGCGAGGTGAGAAACAGATCGTCCAGCCCATCACTATTGTAGTCGACCACGGCAACCGACGGAAAAACATGGTTGGAAGGCAACTCTTCCCAATCAGCCACCAGTGGCAAAGGCAAAGTTATCTTTCCACCCTTGCGAGATGACTTCACAATGATCTCGTCTTTATGAGAACGACGAATCTCGTTTAAAGTCTCAGAATTCGGCACAACCTCTGAAAGCACTTCCCGGAAAAGAGGCTGGGAAGCCCGTTCTAAAACTAAATCATCCTGCAACCACTTCGTCAATTTCCAACTTTCGCCCTTGCGCTCAAATATAAAATCCTGATGCCCCTTAATTCCCCAAACAGCACTAGAGGACTCGCCGCGTCCCTCAACCTTGCTATGAATCGCAAAGACGTTCTCACTTTCAAAGCTGCCAGAGAGAATGCCAAACTTCAAAGTTGCCCAATTAACACCGAGAGCATCCAACGAAGCCCACGGGTATCGAACCTCAGAGGAGGCTTCACTTACAATGGGCCATTTAACTTTTTCTAGAAACTCTGGAAATCCCCCATGCTGGCCAAACAACTTTTCGCTATTCGCATCTTTGAGTCCTTGCACAGCGACTAAATCGCTCAGAACCGGTAAATCACTAACAGCATCGCCCTCACGCTGTTCAATCCACAACGCGATCAGTTTCAGTTGCGGAGTTAGATCGAGAATCAAATCCTCACTGGCGATCAATCCTTTGACATTTTGTTCGGCCGCGGTTTTAGGGGCACCGTTATCACCTCCGACCTCGATACTCTCCCGGCACGAGACGCAAGGTATCAGGCAGGCTGTCAGCAGCAAACAGCAGAGCCAGTTCCGCAAGGCCGAACCGCAATCGCCCCTATAAATTCCTCCCAAAAAACATGAGTCAGAACGCATTCGATTCCTTATTGCTACACATCATTCTTCCTCGACACGCTCTTTTACTGCTACCACCGATTTTCTCCAATTCTCTGCGCGTCACGCTAGTGACTTTAAACACATTGGATTCAGTGCCGGTTGGCTGGGCCAAAGGAAAATCATTCGGACACCATATTTTAACTCTACCACTGGATCATGGGAAGTTTTGAACGTATCGTGATAAGTGTTTTTAGCCATTGAATTCAGGTAATCAAATGAACAAATTCCCGATCCGTTATTACCCAACCCGTATTGATACGCTCCAACCTGCACCAATGGTTCAAACCATCTTGGCTGTCTTTTGCTTTTTTTCCCTCGCAACGCCACTCTGGGGTCAAAACATTGACGTCTGGGTTGGTACTGCCAAAACCGGCATCTATCATGCGAGCCTCAACGTCGAGAATGGCAAACTCTCTGCACCAACACTGGCAAGTGAAACAAGCGGTGCTGGTTTTCTTGCGATGCACCCCAACAGCCAAGTATTGTATTCGACGAACCGCGAAAATGATGGAAGCGTCACTGCATTTTCCATTGCCAGTAACGCCTCTTCTCAAAAGCCAAAACTCAAAAAACTACAATCAATCCCCACCGGAGATGGTGGTGCTGCCTGTGTTGCAATTGACAAACAAGGCAAAGTATTAATGTCAGCACAATACGGCGGCGGCTCAACTTCGACTTACCGACTAAATCGAGATGGCAATTTACTTTCTCGGGTCGCTAACATCGAGCATGGCGAAGGCTCTGGAGTGAATGCAAAGCGTCAAGCCACTGCCCATCCTCACTGGGTCGGTACAAGCCCCGACAATCAATTTCTTTTGGTGCCTGACCTCGGTACCGACCAGGTCTTCCAATATCAACTGAACGCTAAAACTGGTGATATTGTTTTAAAAGCTAAAATTCCGCTTCCGCCCGGCTCCGGACCGAGGCATATGAAATTTCACCCTTCGGGCGAATACGCCTTCGTGCTCAATGAGCTAACACTCACCATCAATGTGTTCCACTACGATCAAAGCTCCGGGACGTTTAAAGGCATTCAAAATATCGAAACGCTTTCGTCAGAGCTCAAAGACCAGCATCTAAACTCGGCTGCTGAAATCCGAGTCCACCCCTCCGGGAAATTCGTTTACTCTTCGAACCGTGGACACGATTCAATTTCAGTTTTTGGATTCCATCCTCAGAAGAACCAACTTGAATTCGTAGAACACGAATCAGTACGAGGTGCCTGGCCGAGGAATTTCAACATTGATCCGTCTGGAAGATGGCTTCTGGCTGCAGGTCAACATTCAAATACGCTTGCGGTATTTGAAATCAATCAGAACACAGGCGAACTGACTTACGCCAGACAAATTGCTAACCTTCCTGATCCAATATGCGTTCTATTTAAAAACGAATGATTGATCGTCCAATCTTGATTCGCCACGGACGCAAGCCTGCACTGCTAAACCATGACATCGACCAGCTTTAGAACTGTTGAATCCCAGTGTGGCCTACGATTCAAGGTTGAGCATTTCCACCCAATCAACTATCCTTACGCGCTGAAAACTACGGAATAAATTCAATTATCCTTTGAATTCCTCCCGTATTCCGCAGTCGTTTTCTCGCGTTACCTGTTGACCTTTGAACAATCTCTTTGCCGCTGCATTTCCTCCATGGCTGTACTCTTTCAAATTCGAAACGCTCACCTGAGCTATGGCGACCAGGTTTTACTAGACAACGCAGAAGCAACCATCACCGACCAAGCCAAAGTTGGTTTTGTGGGACGAAACGGCGCGGGTAAATCGACCCTACTTCGTGTGCTGATGGGTGAAGAGGAACTTGACGCAGGGGAGGTCATTCGACATCCCAATCTGCGAATTGGCTACCTCCGCCAGCACGATCCATTCACCCCCAATGAATCAGCTCTTGATTTTCTAATGCGAGACAGTTTGCAGCCCGATTGGAAATGCGGAGAAATAGCAGGCCAATTCGAAATCAAAGGTGACTACTTAAACGGCCCCGTAAAGTCTCTTTCTGGCGGTTGGCAGACGAGAGTGAAACTTGCCGCCCTACTGCTCCACGAACCCAACCTACTGATTCTTGACGAACCGACCAACTTCCTCGACCTCCGAACCCAAATTTTGCTCGAACATTTTTTGATATCATTCCGGCAAGCATGTTTAATTGTCTCGCACGATCGTACATTTCTAAAGTCAACTTGCGATCACACGCTTGACTTAACCCGTGGCACATTGACGATGTACCCAGGAAAAATCGCAAAGTTTTTAGAGTATCAAGCAGAAAGACGCGAACAGGCAATCCGCGAGAATGCCTCCACCGCTACGAAGCAGCGACAACTCGAAAAATTTATCGCCAAAAATAAAGCCGGAGCAAACACGGCGAGCCAGGCGAGATCCAAACAGAAACAACTTGACAGACTGAAACTCAACGAAATTGCGTCCGACGAAAAGACTGCGCACATCCGCGCTCCCCTGGTGACCCCTAAACAGGGTGCCGCGGTTCGCTGTGAAGACCTGGCCATCGGCTACCCTGGTCATCTCGTTTCAGAGAATATCAACCTCGAAATTGAACACCAACAGCGTGCGGCAATCGTGGGCGACAACGGCCAGGGAAAAACAACCTTACTTCGAACACTGGTAGGCTCACTTGATCCACTCGACGGAAGAGCTCGATGGGGACACAACTGCTCGATCGGAACCTACGCACAACACGTTTATACGACGCTCCCTCCAGAAGACACGGTCCTTGAATACCTTGAGCAGCAAGCCTTACACGGGACGACAGATCAGCAAATCCTGGCAGTAGCTGGTTCGCTTTTGTTCCATGACGATCATGTCCATAAAAAAATAAAAGTACTCTCCGGAGGGGAGCGAGCCCGTTTATGCATGGCTGGACTGTTACTCGGTGATTATAACATTCTCGTTCTAGACGAACCTGGCAACCACCTGGATGTGGAAACCGTCGAAGCTCTCGCCGAAGCACTATTGGCTTACAATGGGACGGTAATCTTCACCGCACACGACCGCCATTTCGTAAACCGAATTGCTACGGCAATCATTGAAGTCCGCGATGGAACGGTCAAAAATTATGTTGGCGACTACGATTCTTATGTCTACCGCATCAATAAAGAAATCGAAGCAGGAGATAGAGAATCAAATAACTCAGGAGGCGCAAGTAGAACCCCCAGTGACAAACTGGGAAATACGAACCAGCCGTTGTCTCAAAACAAACAGCGCGAGTTTAAGAAAAAAATTAAATCTATTGAAAGAAGAATTGCCAAGCTCGACGAAGAGCGAAAGTCGCTAAACGAAACCATGCTTTCGGTAACGGACCCTGACGAGGCAATGCGAATTCATGAAAAAATAGAGGCCGTTACCAAAGAACTAACCGATGCAGAGGAAGAATGGCTGGAGTTGAACTAGATATTCACCCAAACGCCAATCAAACCCCAATGTTCTCCAATTTTCTACGTTAAAACCAATGCACCCCGAACTTAAATATTGAGGATCTCAAGATGGATCTATTAGAAATCGTTTCGCTGGTCTCCCGTTGGCTTCATGTAATCCCCGCGATTGCTTTAGTCGGCGGAACCCTATTCATGCGACTGTCGTACGTCCCAGCAACTCAAGAGTGTGAGGCGTCTGCGGAACTACGTGAAGCAGTTCGAAAAAAATGGGCGAAGATTGTAATGATCTCGATTGCCTTACTCCTCATCAGTGGACTCTATAATTCTGCTGTTAAATCAATGGGCTATGA
>CALKNI010000115.1 GCA_938091115.1 uncultured Pirellulaceae bacterium
GGAAAGGGAATCCCAATTACTCAATTGATCAAATCATGAAACGACTCGATCGAACGCGGGAGCTGAAAGAGCCGACCCCAAATGCCCAGCAGGCTCAATTTGATTCGCAGAGGAATCTGAAAACGGTCAACATCTCCTGCATTCCCGAACGCATGCTTTTCAGTGTGAACCAAGTGATTGCGAAAACCGGACAACCTTTAAAAGTAATTTTTACCAACCCCGATGCAACCGATCACAATCTTGTGTTTGTTAAATCTGGTGCGCTGGAAGAGGTAGGAATGGCAGCCAACGCGATGGCTCGGGATGCTGAAAAAGCGAATTCTGATTTTATTCCTGAGAGTAAAGCAAGTTTAATTTTAAATGCCTCGCCGATGATCGGCCCGACGCGAAAATCACTTGTGCATGTCATGAGGTTTAAGGCACCAGAAAAACCCGGCATATATCCCTTTGTATGTACCTTTCCCGGACACTGGGTAATCATGAAGGGGAACCTCGTTGTTGTTAATGATATTGCTGAGGCAGATGCAATGATCGCTGCAGCTCAGCCAAAGCTTGTTAAGGAATGGTCAATGGAGGATTTTCATGAATTCCCGGAAAGAGAAGTGGACGAAACTACAGTGATGCGTGGCATGCAAAGTTTTGTAAAAGCTCGTTGTAATCAGTGCCATGTTGTCTCTGGGCATGGAGTCAATCTTGGGCCGAACCTCACAAAAATTTCTGAACGAATGAGTGGCAAGAAGTTACTTCAGCAAATTATCCAACCCTCATTGGAGTTAAATAAACAATTCCAAAATCACCAATTTATTTTATTGGATGGAACAGTAGTGTCGGGCGTTATTGTGGAAGAGACTCTGAAACAATACAAAATTGCAAGTAATTTGCTTGATCCAAAGAATGTAATATTGATTGGCAAGGATCAAATCGATGAACAAATTCCGTCAAAAATATCCGCCATGCCGAGCGGCATGTTAAATGTGCTTACCCGTGACGAAATCTTTGACTTGTTAAGCTTTCTCGAATTAGGTGGGCACGAGGCGAATTCCCATGAATCAAACGGTCATTAAGCGTTCGATCTTAGATGTTCGAGAGCCGTGAACTATAAACTATAAAAAAGGCAGTGCGCTGGTGCCAGATCCTATGTGGTCCAATTCAACTGAATGGGGGTTGGTAATTGAGCGCCAATTAATTATTTGCGGCTTCCGATTCTTGAGATACATGTTCGAGGTAGCTAATGAGACTTGCCAAATCGTAAAGAGTGTTTTTTTCCAGAATGTTTTCCGGCATGGAGGAAAGCTTTGATTCTTTTCGGGAATCGATTTCGTCTTTTTTGAAAGTAAACTCTTTGCCTTCCTGATCTCGTAACACGACTTGATCTGAAGATTCTTCAGTTACATATCCACTAACGAGGCGACCGTCCAAATCAAGGATGATATTGGTTTTAAATCCTTGGGCGATGGTTTGGTTTGGCATTAAAATAGCCATTGCAAGTTCGCGTGGTCGATACGTTTTGGTAATGTTTCCAAGATACGGCCCTTTTTGTTTCTCGGTAACCTTCGTCGTATGGCAAGCAGTGCAATTTGATTTTATAAAAATGGTTTCACCATGCCCGTAATCCCCATCGATTTGCATGGCTTGATCGACCGCGGATTTTGCATCCAATGATCCAAGTTTTGCGGATCGATCTACAAGCTTGGTCAGATTTAAAGCCTTCGAGGCTAGTTTTGCTGATTGAGCGAGATCCTTGTTATCTGAGTTGAGCGATATCAGAATGAAATCGTCAATTGAGTGACTTTTCAGATAGGTCGCCGCGGCAACGATTCGCCCCTGCAGCGATGGATTTTCGCATTGGCGCCGAATTAAGTCATTGCAGATAGCTTTAGTTTCGGGCTTTAGTTTTTTTTCAGCGGACAAGGTCAGTAGGGCACAGTCTGCCCAGAAACCGGGGTCACCTGGCTGCAGGGCACGGGCAGCAACATCCTTTAAATTACTTTTCAGCAATTCTGATTTAAAAAACTGTTCGCGAGCTTGTTTTATATGCTGCTGTTTATGGCGAGGTTGATTAAGGATGTCGAGGACTTGAAATATAATAGGGATTACTTTTGGGTCCTTTGTTTTACTCAGTAGTGATGCGATATGTTTTAGAGTATCAACATTGAGGTCAGGCTCTACTGAGGAAATCAAAAAGTCGACGGTGGCTGGCGTGAGTTTGTTTCCACTAACTAAAATTGAAATTGCTGGTTCGGTAAGTTCTCGATTGGAACGAGCGATGGCTACGATTTGATCAATTGAGTCAGTTAGATCGACGCGATGTTTAGCCAATTGTTCCATTAGGTAAGCAGAAACGCTGGAATTGCCTTTGTCTAGTTCCGCCATCAGGAGATGGTGGATATTTTCAGTTTCTTCCCATTTCACTGGTTGGTAGTACGGTCCGCGAGTGTCGGGCCGTGTGCCCCAGGATTGACCTTGCCATTCCGCTTCCTTGAAATACAGGCGGCATAATGTTTTAAGGATTAATTTTTTTCGATTTTCGTCGGATCCAGATAATCGTTTGGCTAGCTCATTGATTGTTTCGGATTGATGCATCATGCCTAAAGCCCGAAAAATATTGGTCGGATTTTCTTCGGCTTCCAGATGCAAAAGTGTTTCGCCTAAAAATTTTCTTCTGGCTGTTTCACGCACTGCCACGTGTTGAATGGTAGGGTCGCTATTGTTCATCGCAGCAATAATTGCCGATGGATCATTGTTATCTTGAATTTGATGGATCGTACGGCGGGGTGTGTTCCAACTGGCGGTACCTTGGTCAATTAATTTTTGGCTTGCAGGGTCATTTCTGCGCATTAACTCGCGTTGGGCAGCAAGTCGCCGACGGTGGCTTGGCGAGTCAAACACCGCGATCAATTGCTTAGACGATAATTTTTCAAAATCAGGCAGGGGCTTGGGCGAATATTCTTTAGGTCTTACTTGCACGATGAAGCCAACTTGAGGGCCAACCCATTTGAACGTCGCGCCTTTCCAACTTGAGCAGTACAGTCGACTCATCCCATCTACGTCTGCATCAGTAGGTCGGGGAAGTTTTACGAAAGGTTTTGGTTTCTCTGTCTCTTTAAAGGTTGCACCTGTGGGTGCGACTTTGTGGTGATAAATGGCTCCCGTACCCCAGTCAGCAGTAAACGGTGCATGATTCCATTTTCCAAATCCTGGCTCATCCACGTACGCGGCACCACAACCTGAGCCACCACCGTAGTCGGCGAGAGGCGGTATGCATTCATCGGCAAAATTTTTATAGAGGCGAGGATAGCCATGGTCGTCGCCGCCAGTAAAGTGGTGAAAGCGGACATCCCAACCTCCGCCGTCATTCGTATTGTCTCGCGCGAATAAATCCATTTCGGGACTGACAGCGACTTCAAGGATGTTTCGAGTGCCTGTTGAATAGAGTTCCAATCCAGAGCCGTCGGGGCGTACTCGAATCACGCCTCCGCCTCGGTGCGTCAATTCCGTACCATCAGTCCCTTTGGCATTCATAAACCCAAAGTCGCCACCTGCAATGTAGAGATACCCATCGACACCGAGGCTCAAACCATTGGTGGTGTGGTCGGCTGGCCTTTTGTCGTAACCAAATGCCAAATTACTTACCAAAATGTTCTGCCGATCGGCAACTCCATCCCGGTCATCATCAATAAACTCAGAAAGATGGGGAGGATGAACAAGGTATAGCCGGTCGTGATCCCAGATTAGGCCACGGGGGGCGTCAACTTCACAAAAAATTTTTGTCTCATCCGCACGACCATCGCCGTCGGTATCTCGGAGTCGAATAACCCGACCTCGTTGAGGATCTCTCCCTAGCGATCCGTTTCCATCGGAACTGACGTACAGAGTTCCATTCGGGGAAGCGGCAACAAATACAGGATAATTAACCGCGGGCGGAGCTGCAAAGACGGTGGCTTCGAATCCCTCAGGAATCGAGACTTCCTTCAGAATGGAGGCTTCTTGCTCCGCTGACAGTGGGACTATTTTAGGAGGGGCGTTCCCTTTTTTTTTATAAGGGTCTGGCTTTGGGGCTGGTGTCGGCTCAAACGCAGAGTTGAAGTTTTTGTCAGCGGGCCAGATATTGTTTAAACCCGGCCCAGTGAATTTAATCTCGCGGATGCTGCACCATCCGCCTGACTGGCTTCCTAATCCTTCAATCCTGATTTTTTTGGTAAGTTGGGCGGCAATTGGCAGTGGCTGGGATTTGGTAATCGCTTTGTCATTTTTGGAATGGTCCAAGGCGACAACCATTTTTCCATTAACTTCAGTCAGTAGTTTATATTGGTAGGCGGAATCACGCTCCCAATTAATTTTGATCTGTTTTACAGACTGTGGTTTTTCGAATTTCAGTTCAATCCATTGAGGGTAACTCCCATTTGACGCGCACCACCTTGTGTTGGATTGTTGATCGATACAGTGAGCTGGGTCGTGCCCCGACTGGATTGAAGAAGCGGTGACCGAAACCAGCGTCGGATCTTTGGGTGGTTTGGGTTTATTTTGATTTGGTTTACTCCCTTCAGTAATTTTCTTTTCAACAAAAGTGATCTTATTACTGCCGGTATACGGTGCCGCTATTTTGGGGATGTCTTTCTTACACGCCCACAAAATTCCGCGTGTGACTAAATCAAGGTAGCGATCGTCAGCAACACCTTCAGTGTAGTGGCCGATCGACATGCTGAAGCTCCTCGTGTCTTTGACTTCATTACTCCAGATGACAATTGCGTTTTGCTCATTGGTTTTCCCCTTTCGCACAAAGGTCTGAGTTCCCATTGCAATGGGGTGTGCACCGAATAGCTTGGCATTGTTATAGAGTTCGTCTTTCTCAATTTTCCAATCTTCCATTCCTTGAACGACTGGATGGTCCTTGTCAACGAACCTGACCTCAATTGGCTCGTGAGGGCCATGGCCCGTGGATTGAAGGCCGAGGTGCTTGAACCAGAGATCAGTTCCATTGCGGAAGCTGTGCATTGCGCAATGAAGATGTACAGCTGGCGTTTTCTCGTGCACCTTCAAAATTCGTTTTAGCACGTCAATATTTGTATTTCTAGCAGCGCACTCGTCGTGAATGATCACATCGTATCCGTTAGCCCAATTGACATTGTCATATACGGTCAACGGCGGATTAGTTGATTTATCATCAGTCCACCAAACGTCGACGCGGATGTTAGCCCGAGCCTGGATTCCATCTGAAAGAACTTTATGTTGTTCGGTATAGTCATGGCAGCAACCACCACAAATAAGTAGCGCTCTAAGTGGTTTTTCCGCTGCTGCAGTTTCGGCAGTTGATGCGGTCTGGGAAAACAAAACCTGCGGCAACAAAAACGCGGTGGCGAACGCGGTGATAAACTTAAGCATAGGTATGTCCATTGGAAAGGTTAATGTTAGGTACTATTGTGCGGTTTCTGCGTGAAAAAATCCAGCCACTTTGTATTTTGACCTCAAATTTGGTTAACTTAAGATTCAACGCAATAGGCTCTCCAGTCAATGTATCTCTAGAGGGTATACTTAAGTATTAGCAATCAACAAAAGCGATTGGCGTAAGATGAGTTTTGCCAGAATTAGAATTCGGTTCAAAGTCAAATTGGCAGTTTTGTCTATTCTGTTTTTGAATTCATCGTTGACCAGTGCGGATGAAGTTTCCTTTTCCCGCGATGTGCGGCCAATTCTTGCAGCTAAATGTTTTAATTGTCACGGTTTCGACTCAGGTAGCCGACAGGGTGACTTGAGGTTAGACCGCCGGGAATTCGCTGAACACGTCCTTTCGAAACAGGACGGGTCAATTTTGTTATTGGATCGCGTGTCTGCCGATGACCCCGATATCCAAATGCCTCCTCCAAGTAGCAAGTTATCGCTTTCCGAGCAGGAAATTGATGTCATTAAGCAGTGGTTGATTCAAGGAGGGCAATACGAGCAGCATTGGGCGTTCGAGGTTCCGGTGAGGCCCAAAGTTCCAGTTGTGGATACTGAAGGCATCCGAAATCCCATCGACAACTTCATTCAATCTCGCCTGATTGCTGAGGGTATGACGAAGTCTAGAGAGGCTGAAGTGACGACGTTAGTCCGGCGTCTTTCGCAGGACTTGCATGGTTTGCCCCCGTCGGTGGATTTGGTTCAGAAATTCAGCGGAATAAATGAGGATGATTCTTATTCGGAGTTGATTGACTTTCTGATGGCATCACCGAGATATGGCGAGCACATGGCAGTCCCGTGGTTGGATGCTTCAAGGTATGCAGATACTGATGGCTACCAAAACGATCGGTATCGGTACATGCACGTGTGGCGTGATTGGGTGATCCATTCGTTGAACGAGAATAAGCCCTATGATCAATTTATTTTAGAGCAGGTTGCGGGCGATATGCTTCCTAACGCTACCCTAAAACAACAAATTGCGACTGGTTTTTGTCGAAACCATCGGATTAATTCCGAGGATGGCTCAATTCCCGAGGAGTGGCATGTTGAAAATGTCGTAGATCGAATTGATACGATTGGTACGGCGATCCTCGGGCTGACGGTTGGTTGCGCGCGTTGTCACGATCATAAATTTGATCCAATCTCCGCAAAGGAATACTATCAATTGTTCGCATTTTTCAACAACGTTCCCGAATGGGGAGTGGGACCCAATAACGGGAATAGTCCCCCGTTTATTGAAGTCCCAAATTCGTGGCCTCACCTCACCGCGGATGAGAATGTGGCGGTTAAACCATCGCCAGTGAAGTTGCGGCAGGCGCGGGAAGGGCAGATGGGCAATGGTCTCAAAAGGCCACAAGCAGGTAGTATCCAAACAGTGATGGTGATGCATGAGATGGAGATTCCTCGTCCGACCTATCTCTTGAACCGAGGCCAGTTCGATGACCCTGATAAATCGGAAGTTCTCGTTCCCGGAGTTCCGCAAGCGTTGTCCCCAAAAAACACTCAATCGCCTAAGACACGACTCGAATTTGCTCAATGGCTCGTAAATGAGGAAAATCCACTGACAGCTCGAGTTGCGGTGAATCGTATTTGGCAACAGTTCTTTGGGACGGGCTTGGTTAAAACGAGCGAGAATTTCGGGACTCAGGGTGAGTTGCCGAGCCACCCTGAGTTACTCGACTGGTTGGCTGTTGAACTAATGGAGAATGAATGGAACATTCGATATATCCAAAAATTGATTCTTGAGAGTTCAACTTACCGGCAGACATCCGAGGTTACACCTGAATTAATACGACTAGACCCGCAGAATAAGCTTCTTGGGAGGGCGCCCCGATATCGGTTGCATGCATTTGCGCTGCGAGATTCGTTGTTGGCCAGTAGTGGACTTTTAGTTGAAAAAATTGGTGGAATACCTGCAATGCCTTATATGCCTCCGAAAATTTGGCGGTCAATTTCGAATAATTCATACAAACAGGGAACGGGTGACGATTTATATCGACGGAGTATTTACACTTTTTGGCGGCGAACGATTCCGCCCCCTACGATGGTAAATTTCAATTCTGCTGACAGAGAAGTTTGCAATGTTCGTAAAGACCTGACCAACACGCCATTGCAAGCCTTAACCCAGATGAACAACATCGCGTTTGTTGAAGCGGCACGGTTTTTGGCGGAAAGGATGTTGGCTCACTCTGATGACCCTGGTAGGGCAATTGAATTTGGTTTTCAACAATTGATGACTCGGCCCCCTAGGCAATCGGAGATGGGCCTATTGTTAGCGGCGAATCGGGATTTTAAAAATAATTATCGATCAAAACCACAGGCGGCCAAAAAGTTGTTATCGGTTGGCCAGAAAAAACGAGACGAAAAATTAGATCTAACCGTTCATGCGGCAATGACTATGGTGGCATCATTGTTAATGAATCTAGACGAGGCGGTTACGCGGGAATGAGATCAGACCAAATTACATTCAGGGTACAAACTCAGTCGTTGATCAATCGTAGGTTCTTCCTAGGAAGAGCCGGGATTGGCTTGGCGGCTTACAACGGGTTGATTCGTTCTAAGGGGAAAGCTTTAGATGGCGGTGCTTTAAAGCGAAGGTTGGGGGCCGAGCCAGAAACAGCTCATTTTTTACCAAAAGCAAAGCGGATTATTTATCTATTTCAATCAGGTGGGCCGTCGCAATTAGATTTATTCGATCCAAAGCCAGCATTAAGAAAACGGTTTGGTGAGGAAGTTCCTAAGTCGATTTATCCGGATGAACGGAAAACGACAATGAGCAACGCACAGAGTAAATTCGGAACCGCGCCGAGTATTTTTAAATTCAATCGTTGCGGAAATTCAGGATTAGAGCTCAGTGAACTTTTGCCAAACATTAGTCAGATGGCCGACGACATGTGTGTGATTCGATCCATGCAGACTCAGGCGATTAACCACGACCCCGCGATTACTTTAATGCAGACTGGCTCGCAAATTCCGGGAAGGCCCAGTGTGGGAGCCTGGCTTAGTTACGGTCTCGGGTCTGAAACTGAAAATTTACCCACATTTGTCGCGATGAGTTCACGCGGATCAGGCAAAGGGGGCCAACCCATTTATGATCGACTCTGGGGGAGTGGATTCCTTCCTTCTGTTCATCAAGGGGTTAAATTTCGAAATCAAGGTTCTCCTGTATTGGATATTTCTGACCCGGCTGGAGTAGATTCGAAAGTCCGGCGTACGATGTTGGATTATCTAGGAAAATTGAATGAGTTGAAATTTGAAAGTTCGGGAGACGCAGAAATTCAAACTAGAATCGCGCAGTATGAACTTGCGGGAAAAATGCAGGCCTCGGTTCCTGAATTGCTTGATTTTTCACAAGAGACAGAATCGTCGATGGCGATGTACGGAAAAGATGTACGACGGCAAGGTTCCTACGCCTTTAATTGCTTAGTTGCCCGTCGGTTAGCGGAGCGTGGAGTTCGGTTTATTCAATTGTTCCACCAGGGTTGGGATCAACACGTCAATTTGCCAAGACAAATTCGGCGGCAATGTATTGACACTGATCAACCGACCGCCGCGCTGATCCAGGATCTGAAATTACGTGGAATGTTTGAAGACACCTTGATTGTTTGGGCGGGGGAGTTTGGCCGTACCGTTTATTCCCAAGGAGATCTCACGCAACAGAGCTATGGTCGAGACCATCATGGCAATTGTTATTCGGTTTGGCTGGCGGGTGCCGGCATTCAGGGTGGAATGAGCTATGGCGCTACCGATGATTACAGTGTGAATGTTGTGGAGAATAAACTTGAGCCCCATGATTTGAACGCTACCATCTTGCATCAAATGGGTATTGACCATACTCGTCTCACCTATCCATTTCAGGGCCGAGACTATCGTTTGACCGATGTTCACGGGAATGTGGTGCAAGATATTTTAAGTTGATCGATGATTGGAACTCCTTTTGAAGTCATAACCACCGCCCTCGCCGCAAGTGTTGGGAACGTAAAAGCAAACGCTTGCCGCTCTGTGTCGCTTAGCTGAGATATGCACGGTGCCAAAACAGTCCACCTTTAGTTTGACTAGCGTCTTAAACCAAATAAAAACCGAGGAAGTAGATGCTCCCGCCAAGGTTGACACTTCGACGGAGGTAAAAAAAAGAGCCTTGAAAGTTTCCCGCCGTCGTTTGTGAGATGCGACGGGGGCTCGATAGCTTTCAAAGCCTGGAAATAAATGAGGTGATAGTTGGCTTCCTGACGGTTCTTTGGGTTTTTGAATTGATAGTGTTTTTTAACATCGGTTAACTACTTTCTCTGGTTGTCTGTGAAGCCCGTCCAAGCTCACTTGGTTAGGGGGTAAAAGTTAAAGTGGCTTAGACCTGCAATCTAAGACTCTCTCTTTCGCTAATAAAAAAGCCCTAACAGGAGAAACCTGCATGGCTAGGGTGATGACTCAGAAGTGCTGAGCCAGTGATACTACTGGGATATTAAAGCAGCCTAGAGAGCTAAAACCTGCTATATACGCCTCATAAGACACCTAATAAAATCGTTAGATAGTTCAACCGTCGAATAGGTTTGCTGCGTTGGTTGGAGAACTTATAATTTCTCTATTCTGGTCTGACCGCGTAAACGCTTAGATAAAGGTGCCAGACCGCTAAATACAAACGGCTAGTGGAGTAATATTGTGTCGAACAATCAACGCCGTAAATTTTGCTTGGTCGTCAATCCTTTTGGGGGTAAAAAGCAAGGTCTTGATATTCTTG
>CALKNI010000116.1 GCA_938091115.1 uncultured Pirellulaceae bacterium
GGAAGTTGACACTTTCTTTAAACCACTTCGCGAGAAGGAGCCTGTACCAGCGTCGAGTTTGAGGGATTAGCACTGACAGGCCAATGGCGTCCGTCAGAAACCCGGGCGTCAGTAGCAGGCCTGCCGCAAAGAGTATCATCGCGCCGTCGGTAAGAAGATCAGGTGAGACCTGACCGTTGGCGAAATTCCTCTTAATTTTCAAGAAGACAGAATTTACGGATCGCTTTGCTAAAATTGCCCCAAGGATCCCGGAAACCACCACTACAGAAATAGAGAATGCCCATCCGGTGTAGGAAGACATCACAATCAACAAGGTTAGGTCAGTCAGAGGGACGGCGATGAAAAGAAAAATTAATTTGCCGAGCACGACAATCTTTCACTAAGACAAAGAATTTTAAGGGCTTGGTCGGTCGGTGAGGGTAGTGGTCAAGCCATGGCCCATTCTCACTTGTATTGATTGATTTAACAAGTTCGCAGCCTAAGAGTTCGATCGAATATTTCTTTGATGATCAACTTAGCTGAGGTGCTTCTTCAGGATAGAGCTTTACCATGACAATAAATCTTTGATGGCCAGTGAATGGTTGGTTGTGTGTTTTACAGACTGGCGTGCCCTTATTGCTTCGGACTCTTGTGATTGGTCAAATGAAGATGGGATGCAAATGGGGGTAAGGAGTGTGAGTTGCGGTATTCGTGATATTTTCATCCACGGTTTTGATTAGAGTTTCAGTAGATGCCAGTCGTATTTTTTAAACGATATCGAATGCAATTTGATCTGCGAAATGCCCGTTTTCGTGATTCGTTATTGCCAGAAGGCTACGAGTTGTTAGCCTGGCGGCCGGAACTTTTAAACGCCCATGCAGAGGCTAAATATAGGAGCTTTCGAAACGAGTTAGATGCGAACGTGTTTCCCTGTCTTGGTGCTGCGGATGGGTGCCAACGGCTTATGAAAGAGATTAGCAATCGACAGGGGTTTGTTCCTCAGTCGACATGGCTGGCAACGCACCGAAATGCAACCACTGGAAGACTTGAATACTGCGGTACAGTACAGGGACTCAGGGAAAAGCTGGATGTGGGAGCCATTCAGAATATCGGAGTTGCACGAAACCATCGTGGAAAGGGCGTTGGTTCGGCGATTGTCCGAAATTCCCTTAAAGGATTTCAGGCCAGCGGTATTAAGATCGTGACGTTAGAGGTTACTGAAAAAAATACCGGAGCCTTGAGGTTGTACCAGCGTCTTGGTTTTGCTGTTGTCAGTACTGTCTTTAAATCAGTCGAAGTCAAACCGGTTTAGCGAGAGTTCGCGTCATTCGGTTTTTGGACTTGTAAGCGAAGCAGCTTGTCTAAGTCCCACCGCCTTGTTGGTTGTTATTTGAGTTCGCAGTAGAGTGCTAGCTGTCTTGTTTTTCTTCTTCTGATTTTTATTTAGTGATTTTTCTTTAGTAAAACGAGGTTGTTGAATTATCGGCGAGCTGTAAAAATTTGGCGCCGGTCAGATGGATCTGACTGCTCGCACAAGGAAGCGAGATCGGCGCATCACGGTAGAAATTTCTGGTAGTGGATGATGGGAAAACGAATCAAATTCTCAAATGGTCGGCGATTAGTTGAAGACATAATTCATGTTGCAAACAGGACGCCACTCGCAGGATTTGTCGCGGATCAGGATGCCGGATTGGTAGCGAAATTTCGTCGCTATAGTCGTCCGAAAATCTCTTGGAATGTCCTCTACATGAAGGCTTATGCGATTGTGTGCAAACGGGACGCCACCCTCCGCCGAGCGTATGTCGGGTTTCCTTGGAGCTATCTTTACGAGCATGACAAAAATGTCTGTATGATGACGATTGCGAGAGAATACGAGGGAGAAGAACGCCTTTTTTTTGCGAGATTTAATTCGCCTGAAGAAAGCACACTCGTTGAACTACAGGAGCGGTTCGACTACTACAGACGAGCGCCGATCTGGGAAATCAAACAGTTTCGTCACCAAATCAATTTTGCCAAAGCCCCTCGCTTGGCGCGTCGCTTTGCATGGTGGTCACTTGCCAATTTATGGCCGAAGAAACGGGCCAGTCACATGGGCACGTATGGGATGAGTATTTCGGGGAATAAAGGATGTTACGGTGCTTCACATCATTTAGGTCCGGCAACTACGACTCTGGGGGTTGACCCATCGCCTAAAAAGGGGGTCAGCAAGATTTTGATGACGTTTGATCATAGGGTATTGGACGGTGCTCCAGTGACCAAAGCAATGCAAAAGATGCATCGCGTTTTAACGAATGACATCAAAGTTGAGTTAGCTGAGTTGACTGGTTTTCACGCTGAAACGGGCGAAAAGATGTCTGATATTGAGCTCGCGGAATTTAAGCGAGGTCAGCGACTTCGGAGAATTGAAACGAATCAAAAGCGTCAAGCCGCGTAAGGTTCCATCGTGTTGGATTGACGCGTTTGAATTTTCCCAAGGAACGTTTAACGTCTGAAACGATTGACAGCGTCTGTTTGTTCCATTGCTTGACGCACGGTTTCGAGGTACTGCTTGGGTGAATTTTGGAAACGTGCGCGTGTTTGGCTATCACTGAAAAGAATGATTCTTTGGTTCGGTGCTTCGCCCATGAACACACCATGGTTGAGAAGTCCTGTTGTCAATTTTCCAGTTTCATGAAACACAACAGGATCAAACCCGGCCAAGATTGGGCTGTAGGCTTCGGGGTTTTCTTTAAACCGCTTTAAGTTCAATTCTGAACTAAAAATGTAGACTTGATTTCTGTGGATGCAGCCCCATTGGGGGTCGCCATTGACCCACTTTCCCTGTGTCAGTAAAGAAACGGGGCACTTTCCTCGCAACGCGTAGGCTGGCTTGGGTGAGGCAGCCTTTTGGCCTTGTGACAGTTTCTTTTTCACCGAGTCCGTAGAATCAGCAAGTAATTGTTTAGGAGATTTTGTCGGGGATTTTACAGCCGTTTTGCGTGGTTGGATTTGATCATCCACCTTGAGTTTTGCCAACTTGGGATTTGGACTGGCGAATTCACTCGATGTTTGAGTGGTTAGTTGTGGAGGGTTGGGGGGGCGGAAATCATTGTTAGGCAGTTTTGGATTTTCGACGGGTGGTTTGTTAGTCAACAATGGTTTCGAATTGACTTCCAAGGTGAATTGCGGCTTGGTATTCGGATTTTCGGATTGTGGGATTGGGATTTTAAATTTTGGCAGGTTGGTTTCACTAGTCGGTTCTGTGTTTTTGTTTGTGACGTTGGTAGCCAAAGGCCTGTTTGGTTTTGCCTTTGGAACGAAGAACTGGTTTTTCTTAACTTGCCCAGTGGGTACTTGAATAAAGCCTTGCGGTTGCTGGTTCTTGGTTGCGAATTTTTTATAGTTTGGGCCGCTGAAGGCACTTGATTTCTCGGGAACTTGATTGGCAGGAAGGCCGGTGTCAAATGCGGGGGGCCTGAACGGTTTCGCCTCGCTGGGGGGAACGTTTGCATTTGACGGTTTGCTATTTGAATTTCCATTTTGAATGGGTTTGGAGAATGGTGAATTTTCGGAGCTTCTCTTCAGTCTTGCGGATTCGGGAGAGTGGGCTGGCGATGGATGTATTGGCGCGGTGGGAGAAAACGACGTTGTCTGCCCTTGGAATTTTTGCTTTTGCGAGGTACTTAAATTTTGAAGTCCGGCAATCGCGTGATTGACTTTACTCGCATCGTTGAGCAGGACTGCCCATTCGTTAACCATTTTGTAATAGGCGGAGCTATTGTCGGGGCTTTTACGCTTAGAGACGATATTTTTGTCTGCGGTTAAGATCACTTCAAAGGGAACGGACGGAACTTCGTATCGTTCTACGAGCTCGGGGTTTTTGTCGACGTCAATTTTGATTGCGATTAAATTGTCGCGAAAAGCGCTGCGAACCCGTGATTCTGCATGCACAAAATTTGCCAGATTTCTGCAAGGGAGTGACCATGAGGCCGTGAAGTGCAGTAGTACTAGTTTATCTTGCTGTTTAGCAAGCTGTTGGGCACGCTCGAGGTTGGTTTCCCACTGAATAGTTTGTTGGCCTTGGGTTGCGCTGCAGAATAGTAGTAGCGAAATTAAAACGGAGACAGCAATTAACCTTTTAAAAGAAGGAATCCAGAGAGTTGGTTTCTGAATAGTGGTTCCAGGGTTAATTTTCATGATATGACGTCCAACACGTAATCGTTAAAACACGGGTACATTTCATCGAAATCGGCATTAAAGCTCGGGTAACTTAATAAACCTTGACGATTATTGGGGTTTTTCGGTTCTCAAATTGCTTATTTTCCTTATCTGGCATCCTTCTGCAGTGAATGGAAAATTGGGTAATTTTGTAATTTCTGCTTGACAGCACGCACTCTTTCGTCAACACTTTGAGCAGATCAAGTTTTCGCCTGTTTTCAGCGGGCACGGTTAATGCAGGGGTACTTTTTTCAGCCCTTTTACCTGACGGATTCAGGTATCTTTCTCTAGCATGTCCCTTTGAGTTTCGTTGTTGATTTGGGAACATGCGGGTTTGGAACTCACAAGGGCTGATGGTTTCACTGTAGTGGCTTGAATTGGATTTTTCTTGGAAAACCAAGTTCGCCGCCGGTTTGCTCTACCTGGGTAATTGGTTGAGGGAACTTTGATCATTGTTCAGCGAGTTGGCTGTTTCGGATGGCAGCAAACTCTATCGCACGAACTGATTTGAGCATGCAAAGGAAGCGTCCTCGAACTCGTAACCGCTTTATTTCTGTTACTTGAGGTCGCGTTTTTTCACTGAATCTTTTGATTCAATTCCGTAGAAAGTTTCCTGTTTCAGGTGGCCACAAGTTTTTAGGTCCCTAGGTAAACAGACATTTGGTGCCGATTCGGCACGGCAAATATTAGGTGCTTTATGGCAAAGAAAAGTTCTCGTTCCGGTACGAAAAGTACAGCGGCAAACGACTCTCCAACTTCTAGTGATGACTCTCGGTCTGATTCTAAACCATCACGCCCCAGGCGGTCTTCTAAAAAGGCTTCTTCGGGCGGTGAATCTGCTCAAAGTAACTCGGAACGGAGTGATTCGTCTTCGGGTTCCGGTAGCGATGGAGATGGTGGGTCGAGTTCTTCCGAGGGCGGTCGCCATCGTGGTCGTAGTCGAGGTTCCTCGAATAATCGTTCCAGTGGGAATAGCGGCGGGAATAGCGGGGGAGGCGGTCGGTCAAGTCGACGTCGTCGCTCCGGTGGTAACTCGGGAGGTGGGAATCGTAACGGCAATTATCGAGGACAGAAAAATAATTCTCGTGGCGGTCGACGCGGAGGACAAAAGCGAAGCAGCGAACCAGTCGAATTTGATGATGCAGAGCTAAGTGAAGGAATTGGCCTGCTGGAGCTTCATCCCAACGGATACGGCTTCTTGAGAAGCGCGGATAATAACTACTCTCGCGAAAGAAGCGATCCATTCGTTCCTGGAACGATGATCGAGAAGTATGAACTGCGAGCCGGTGTTATGATCAAAGGGATGGTTCAGCCGGCAAGACGCCAGCAGGGGCCTCGTTTGCGGGAGTTGGTTGAGGTCGACGGATTGGAACCCGATGCTTATTTAGAAGTTAAAAGTTTCGACAAGCTGACACCGATCAATCCCGTTGCGTGGTATCAGTTAGAGACCGGGCCGATGCCGCTTACCACACGGGTAATGGATCTTTTGACTCCCCTTGGCAAAGGCCAGCGAGCATTGATCGTTGCTCCACCGAGAAGCGGTAAAACGGTTATGCTACAGCACATTGCTCACGGCATCGCCGAGAATCATCCAAATTCCAAACTCATGGTGCTTCTCATCGATGAACGTCCTGAAGAAGTTACTGACATGAGGCGAAACGTTAACGGTGAAGTTATCGCAAGTAGCCTCGATGAAGATATTGAAAGCCACGTCCGGCTCTCACAGTTGGTGATTCAGCGGTGTAAACGACTCGCTGAAGCGGGCCAAGATGTTTTCTTGTTGATGGATTCTATCACCCGTTTAGCTCGAGCCTTTAATAAGTGGGTCGGGAACACTGGAAGAACGATGTCGGGTGGTGTCGATATTAAAGCGATGGATATACCGAAAAAATTGTTTTCCTCTGCCAGAGCATTCGAAGAAGGTGGTTCATTAACCATCGTTGGAACAGCATTGGTAGATACTGGCAGTCGAATGGATGAGCTTATTTTCCAAGAGTTCAAAGGGACTGGAAATATGGAGCTTGTTCTCGATCGTAAATTGGCAGATCGTCGTGTCTGGCCAGCGATTGACATTTCTCAGTCGGGAACCAGACGTGAGGAATTGTTGCTGTCGCCTGATACTTTGAGCGCCGTTACGATGCTCAGGAGAACTTTAACGACGATGCATCATGTCGAAGCAATGGAGCAATTGACTCGTCAATTAGAGCGTTTTAAAACTAACGGAGAGTTTATCAAGCTCATCAGTGGCAAGCTTGGCGATCTGTAAAAATTTTAGCCAATTAAGTCCAACAAAACGATTCCTGAAGACATTTGGGAGTCGTTTTTTTTTTGTGGAATCGCAGCTTGATTTGATAGCAGGCGACTGGCTGTGCAATGAAGGTTCTTGTTAGTTTTTTATTTCAGGGCTGACAAGGCCTTCTTCGTACGCTTCTACAGCGGCGGCGGTGTACCAAGTTCGGATGCAAAAAATAAATACAATTAAGCCTGCGGTGCCGCCCCAAATCATGCCGCACACCGTGCCCACAAAAGCGATGTCGCGAGCCATGGAGGACAGCCCCATGAAACCGGCAAAGACAGCGCAGAATAGCCCAAATAAAAGACTGATCAATGTGAAAACGGCTACCGAAAAGAAAAGTGTTACGACGGTGAGTCCAGTTGACTCAAAAAAATATCGAATGCGCCGGAGCAGCTTAAATTGGATTCCTTTTTGAAGATAAACATCCGATGCAATGGCCGTTCGGACAATGGCGGGAGTTAGGATGATGGTCCCCAGAATTGCGAATAGCGGTGATGTTTGAAGTACAGCGAAGAATATGCTGCATCCCGTGACGATTTGAAATAAAGTCGTCAACGTAAATGATGAATGTCCACGAACTTTTGTGCGATTGACCGGAGAAGCAGCGCAAGGGTGAACGCAAAAAGCTGCATCTTGCTGAGAATTTTGGTTTAGGATAGCCCGGGCGTCGTCTTCAGTGGTCGTTGATTGATTAAGACGCGACATGACTATTAAAATCCGCTGAAGTTAATTCATCTTAAAGTTTCGACACTACTAGTTTGAGGGCGTGCCCCCGAAGGGCGCTTGAAGGAAGCCCAACCCGTCTCGCCATCAATCATAGAGGATTTAAGAGGTGTGGATAAGCGGATTTTTATGCGCACGTTGAAGTCTTTTGGAAATCTACCTGGTTAACATTTCTGAAGTTCTAGAATCTGCTCGGTTTTGAACAGGAAATCGCGCGGGTGGGCGGAACTAAAAAATGCATTGAAAGCGAACCAAATTCTGGAGCGAACAAATTATTTGGATTAGCGATACAGCCTAAAACAACGATTATCTGAAATTTTATAGGAATCGCTGTCTTCAGGAGGTTGGGATGGCGTGTATGGCAGGAAGATGAAAATCAACCCGTTACCTTCGATGCTGGCCAGACGGAGAGAAGGAGGGGCGAGGTTTCGATCTCTCGTCGAAATTTGACAAACACATACGGTTGGATGAGAATTCGTCTAAAACTGAGAGCTTTTTTCATGATTTGATTTTTTGGCTGGCTTCCGGCCTCACAGGAATCTGCCTATTGGGCTCATGGATAACGAAATTTTAAACGGCGAGGCTGAAACACGTTCATAGCAGAAGCGTATTACATACAACGGTTTTCATCAGGAAGAATTGAAAATGGAATTGTTAAAACGGAAACGGCGACGATTGGAATATCAGACTCTTGAAGACCGACTCTGTCTGACGGCGGTCGCCAATGTCAACCATCATGGGGTGTTGCACGTAGTAGGCAATGCGGACGGATTGGTGAGTGTAGAAGCGACCGGTTCGAATACTTTTGATGTTTCCGATGACAGTGTTTCACTTGGCTCATTTGAAGGCGTACAACGGATTTGGATTTCGCTCGACCGTCATAATGGCGACAGTAATACGGTCAATGTTAACTTGCACAGTGAGATCGTTGATGGTGTTTTCGCCGCGTTGGGTGGAGGTGAAAACGAATTTAATGTTCAGGGCGATCAGGCGATCGGGCGTGTTGATTACCATGGTGGACATGGAGTAGACACTGTAAATGTAAATGTAGAAACCACTAGAATCGTGTATTCCAGACTGCATGGCGGAAACGATGTAATTAACGTCAGCGAAGATGCCAACCGAATACGACTTCGTGGTGGTGGTGGTGATGATGTTTTGAGTATTGGCCCGATGGCAAATGTTAATTTTGTTGGCGCGATCATGGAGTCCGGTGATAACGAGGTAAACGTTGCGGGGCATGTCGCCCAAAGTCTCTATGTGTCTGGTGGACATCAGGATGACATCGTTCGGCTTGCGGAAGGGTCAAGCACACGATACATGCAGGTCAACCTTGGGCATGGAAAGAATGTTGTCAATGTTGCGGGTGAAATTACCAATAACTTCTATTACCGCGGTGGAGACCATGCTGACACGATTCGACTTACCGCGGCATCAAATGTAAGAACGGTTGCTGTGGATCTTGGGCACTCGCAGAATTTGCCAAATCAATTGTTTTTAAATGGATCGGTTCAAAATCTGTTTGTCTCCGCCGGTCATGGAGTTGATTCGATTGTGTTTTCAGAAACTGCTAGTACCCATTATTCGAGTTTAGTTTTAGGAAGCGGTGACAATCGCGTCGTTACCAACGGCCTGCACAGTA